>DASXJG010000148.1:0-5670 GCA_036497525.1 Gaiellaceae bacterium | reverse complement strand
CGGCATCGTCGTGATGCGCACGACCCTCGATCGGCTGCACTACGCAGGAGCGGCGACGAGCGTGCCCGCCTTCCTCGTCCTCGTCGCGGTGCTCGTGCGCGTGCACATGTCCGCGGGCGGCCTCCAGGCGATCGCGACCGTCGGCTTGCTCTTCCTCGTCAACCCGGCGCTGGTGATCGCGACGGCGCGGGCGGCGCGACGGATCGACGAGCCCGAGGAGACGTGATGCTGCTCGCGACCCTCGTGCCTCTCCAGGCCGTCGCGTTCGGCCTCGTCGCGCTCGGCGCTCCGCTCGTCGTCCTGACCCGCGATCCGCTCCGGCAGGCGCTCGTCAACGGCATCTACGGGGTCTCGCTCGTCTGCCTGTTCGTCGTGCTCGAGGCTCCGGATCCGGCGCTGTCGATGCTCGCGGTCTCGGGAATCGGCTACCCGCTCGTGATCCTCGCTGCGATCGCCCGCGTCCGCGGGCACGAACGAAGGGAAGACGAGGAGCGATGAGCAGGCGGGTGCGGCTGCTCCTCCTCGGGCCGGCGCTCCTCGGCCTCTGCTCGCTCTTCGCCTGGGCGATCGCCGGCTTGCCGGCGTTCGGCGACTACCGCGGCCCGTACGGCCTCGTCCTCGACCGGATCGTCCTCCCGCTGCGTCACACGACGAACGTCGTGATGGGGACGAGCTTCGACGTGCGGGGCATCGACACGATGGGCGAGGAGTTCATCCTCTACGCCTCGGTCGTCGGGGTCACGCTCCTGCTCCGCGACGAGACTCGTTCGCGGCAGGCCGAGCGGCGGACGCAGCGGTTCCGGAACGACACCGTGCGGCTCGTCGGCATCGGCATGGTCGGAGCCGGGCTCCTGATCGGCCTGTGGCTGATCGCGTTCGGGTACGTCACGCCCGGCGGCGGCTTCCAGGGCGGCGTGGTCGCCGCGGGGGCGATCGTGCTGCTGTACCTCGTCGGCAACCACCGCGACTATCGCCCGTTCCGCAACGAGCACGTCCTCGATCCGCTGGAAGCCGTGGGCACGGGCGGCTACGTTGTCGTCGGCCTCGCGGCGCTCGTCTCCGGCACCGCGTTCCTGACGAACCTCTTCGGGTTCGGCACACCCGGCCTGCTCCGCTCAGGAGGCAGCATCCCGGTCCTCAACTGGGCATCCGCGATCGCCGTGACCGTCGCGATCCTGCTCCTCTTCGCCGAGTTCCTGGAGACGTACATCGTGCCGCTCGAGCCGGAGGACGCCGACTCGTGAGCTATCTGCCGTACGCGGTCGCCGCCTGGATCTGCCTCGTGGGCATCGCGGGGATCGCCACGAGCCGGAACCTGATCCAGCTCGCGATCTGCCTCACCGTGACCCAGTCGTCGAGCTACGTCCTGCTGCTCTCGGTCGGCTACGTCAGGCACGGGAAGGCGCCGATCTTCGTCGGCACGAAGCTCGGCACGACCGCGGTCGATCCGGTCGTGCAGGCGCTGACGCTCACCGACATCGTCGTCAGCGTCGCCGTGATCGCGCTGATCCTGGCGCTCGCGCTCGACGCGCACCGCCTCTCCGGGACGGTCGACCCGGACCACATCGCCGACATCTCGGGATGAGCTGGATCCCGCCTCTGCTGGTCGCGATCCCGCTGCTGACCTCGGCCGTGACGGCCGGGCTCGACCACGTCACTCCGCGGCCGATCCAGCATGCGCTCGTCATCGCCGCCTCCGCGGCGACCACCGTGCTGGCCTTCGTGCTGCTCTGGCACACGGAGAGCAACGAGGTCGTCCACTGGTTCGGCGGCTGGGAGCCCCGACATGGGATCGCGCTCGGGATCGACTTCGCGGTCGGCCCACTGGCCGCCGGGATGTGCGCCGTCATCGGCCTCGTCATGACGCTCGCGCTCATCTACTCGCTGACGTTCATGCGCGCGTCGGCGCGTCTCTTCGACGCACTGATGCTGGCTGCGCTCGGCGCGATGTGCGGCTTCGCCATGTCGGGCGACCTCTTCAACCTCTTCGTCTGGCTCGAGCTGATGGGCGCCGCGGCCTACGCGCTCACCGGGTTCCAGGTGGAACGGCTCGGCCCGGTGCAGGGCGCCGTCAACTTCGCGATCACGAACAGTCTCGGCGGCTACCTCTTCGCCATCGGCATCGCGCTCATCTATGCGCGGACCGGCTCCCTCAACCTGGCGCAGATCGGGAACACGCTCTCGCACGGCCCGGCGGGCGGCCTCGTTATCGTCGCGATGACCCTCCTCCTCTGCGGCTTTCTGATCAAAGGCGCGGTCGTCCCGTTCCACCTCTGGGCCGCGGATGCGTACGCCGTGGCGCCGGCCCCCGTCTGCGCCGTGCTCGGCGGCGTGATGACGGACATCGGCCTGATCGGGGTGAGCCGCCTGTACTGGACGGTGTTCGACGCCCCGTTCGGCCACGGGCACGCCGTCGGAGACGTCCTGCTGTGGCTCGGGATGGTGACCGCGGTGCTCGCCGGGACGATGGCCTTCCTGCAGCGGCATCTCAAGCGGATGCTCGCCTACTCCGTCGTCTGCCACATCGGGATCATGCTCGCCGGGATCGGCCTGCTGAACTCGGCGGGGCTCGCCGGCGCAGAGCTGATGTTCCTTGCCCATGCGTTGCTCACCGCCGGGCTCTTCTTCGTCGCGGGGATCCTGCACGCGGACCACGGGGTGATCGACGAGCTGCACCTGCGAGGCCGCGGTCGCGGCTGTTTGGCCCTGGCCGCTGCGTGGTTCGCCGCCACGATCGGGCTCGTCGGGACGCCGTATGTCGGGATCTATCTCGGTCACGGATTGATCGACGACGGCGCCACCGAGCTCGGACGGCGGTGGGTGCTCGTGTTCCTCTGGCTCGGGTCCGCGCTGGCGGGCGGGGCGCTGCTCCGAGCCGGCGCGCGGATCTTCCTCGGCTGGGGCGACGCGGAGGATCCCCTGCTCGGCAAGGCGATGGAGGAGGACCCGCTCGAGCGGGATGTCCAGCGGCCGCTGCTCGTCGCCGTAGCCGCTACGGCAGTCGTCCTCGGCGTCGCGGTCAGCGTCGTCCCGGGACTTGGCCAGCGGGCCGAATACGCCGCGGTTCGGTTTCAGGACCGAAGCGGCTACGCGGCGCGTGTCCTCCGCGACCACCCGTTCCCCGCGACGCCGAGCCTGCCGGTGGCGATCCAGCACACGTCGCTGGAGTCGCTGCTGTACGCCACGAGCGCGACGGTCCTCGCTCTCGGGCTCGCCCTCGCCGGCCTGTACCGGCGGCGGCTTCCCCGTGTCGTCTCGGTTCTCGCCCGGCGGACGCTGGCCGCGCCGATCCGTGTCCTCCGCGAAGTGCACAGCGGCGTCGTCGGCGACTACGTGACCTGGGTCGCGGTCGGCACCGCGTTCGTGGGCGGCACCTTTGCGCTCCTCTTACACGGTTAGCGACCACCGTGACGGTGTCGCTACCTTTGCGCAGGTGAGGCGGGAGGAGATCCACCCCGGCAGAGCCGGCATGGTCGAGGCGATTCCCGAGGAGGCCGAGGAGCTCTGGACCGAGGACGGCCAGGAGCACGTCGGCTGGTACTGCGTCAGCACCGATCCGTTCCCCTGTCCTGCACCTGGGTGCCTCTTCGTCGCGACGTTCATGACGGCAGCCCACCTCGTGCTCGTGTGGGAGGAGCAGGACGACCCGAACCTCCTCCGCCACGCGCAACGCGCGAAAGAGGTCGGCCGCAATCCGCATATCGTCTCGTACGAAGTCGATTACGGCCCGAGCGCGTCGTACTACGCATGGGAGGCGGCGGGCCGTCCCGTCCACGGCGTCCGCGGCAAGTAGGGAGCGCATGGATCTCAGCCGCTTCGGATCGGCGCCGCCGTGGTCGCTCGGCGTCGAGGAGGAGCTGATGCTCGTCGACGCCGAGACCCTCGAGCCCTCGCGCGACGGGTTCTCTCGGGCGTTTGGCCAGGGGAACGAATGGATCAAGCCCGAGCTGTTCGAGTCGTTCGTCGAGATCACGACAACCGTCGTCAACACGCCGGAGGAGGCCGAGGCCGAGCTGCGCCTGCTGCGGCACGAGGCGGCCGAGCAGGCGGCGGCGCACGGCCTCGCGGTGCTCGCGACTGGTTCGCATCCCACTGCACGCGGGCGTATTCCCCTCGTACCCGTCGAGCGCTACGTGCGCCTCAAGGCGAAACTCGGGCCGCAGCTCTACCGGCAGCAGGTCTGCGGCCTCCACGTGCACGTTTCCGTGCCCGACCCGGACACCTGCTTGCGGGCGTTCGAGGGCGTCTTGCCTGGACTGCCGGGCCTCCTCGCCGCCTCCGCGAACTCGCCGTTCTGGGACGGCGCGGAGAGCGGTCGGCGCTCGATCCGCTCCCAGATTCTGCTCGAGATGCCGACCGGCGGGACGCCTCCCGTACTGCGGGCCTGGGACGACTGGCAGGCTGCGACCCGCGGCGACAGCACGCGCCGCCACTGGGACGCGTGGCCGCGACCGGAGTACGGAACGCTCGAGGTTCGCGTGCTCGACCAGCCGACATCCGTGCGGCGGACTGCCGAGCTCGCCGCCGAGGTGCAGAGGGTCGTCCGGGAGGCGGCCGAGTTCGACGGGCCTCCGTTCGACCGCGGCGACTACGCGGAGCTGCGAGACGCCGCCGGGCGGGAAGGCGGCGGGCCAGAGGCCGAGCGCCAGCTCGAGCTCGGGCCCGAGGCTGCCGTGCGGGAGATCGCGGCGCTGACGTTACGCTGAGGTCGTGGCGACGCAGACGGAGACGATCCAGGTCGGCGGTGTCCGCTGCGAGCGGTGCGTGATGCGGCTCGCGCACGCGCTCGAGGGACACGACGGCCTCGAAGGCGCGAACGCGAACCTGATGGGCCAGGTCTCGCTCGCCTGGAACGACGAGCAGACAAGCCGTGAGGCGATCGTCGAGCGCCTCGCCAAGGCCGGTTTTCCGGAACTCGCCGCTGTCTAGCGCGGAATAGCCACGTGCCCGCGGCCGTTCGGGAAGGAATGGCGCACGCTGGTACGGTGGACCGCATGGACGCGGAGCCGGAGGACGCACAGCGGCTCGCGACTGAGGCGCGCGACCGTGTCCGGTTCGAGGAGGACGCCCTCGCGCTCTCGGACCAGGTCTACCGCGTCGCGCGGCACCTCGCGAACTCGCGAGAGGACGCCGACGAGCTGGTGCAGGAGACGTACGCGCGGGCATTCCGGAGCTGGCGCTCGTTCACGCCCGGCACGAACATGCGCGCCTGGCTCCTGCGGATCCTGACCAACCTCAACATCGACCGCGGGCGGCGGCAGCAGCGGGCTCCGCAGATGCAACCGCTCGAGGCGAACGACTATTTCCTCTACGACCGGCTCGCGGAGAACGGGGACGGAATCTCCGACGAGGAGCAGGTCGTGGAGCGTTTGTCGCAGGACGACATCGTGACGGCACTCTCTGCGGTGCCGCACGACTTTCGCGACGTGATCGTGCTCGTAGACCTCGGCGACTTCAGCTACGCGGACGCGGCCCAGATCCTCGACATCCCGGTCGGCACGGTGATGTCGAGGCTCCACCGCGGACGCCGCATCCTGAAGCGGGAGCTTGCCGAGTCCGCCCTGGAGGAGGCGACATGATGGACCCCTGCGCGCACTGCGAGGAGATGATGCAGCCGTACCTCGACCATGTCCTCACCGAGGAGGAGAAGGATCAGGCGGAGGCACATCT
>DASXJG010000147.1:0-14677 GCA_036497525.1 Gaiellaceae bacterium | reverse complement strand
CGCCACGGTGCGCACGAAGATCTGCCTGCCGATCGTGAAGAGCGGCCTCATCGCGCTTCGGCTGGGGCGCCGGGATAAGGCGTGCGGCCGGAGCAGCTCGACGACGAAGGCGACGCCCATGCCCAGCTGCGCGATCGCCGTTCCCGCCGCGGAGCCCGCGATTCCCCAGCCGAAGCCGTAGACGAACAGAACCTCGAGCACGAGGTTGGCGAGGTTCGCGACGACGACGATCTCGAGCGGCCGGCGCA
The DNA here is from genome assembly GCA_036497525.1 of Gaiellaceae bacterium. Taxonomy (GTDB): domain Bacteria; phylum Actinomycetota; class Thermoleophilia; order Gaiellales; family Gaiellaceae; genus Palsa-739. The sequence continues at coordinate 14,429 of DASXJG010000147.1, read as the reverse complement.
GGTTCGAGACGCCGCGCAGGTACCCCTGGCCGGCGAGCGCGACGAGCGCGGCGGGCAGTCCGATCGCCCCGATCCGGAAATAGGTGAGGGCGTAGTCGCCGGATTGGCCGTGGCCTCCAAGCGCCTCGAGCAGTGGCGCGGCGACGATCTCGCAGACCACGAGGAGCACGGCGCCGATCGCGAGCGAAGCCCAGAGGGCTTGCGCAGCGAGCCGTGCGGCCTGCTCCTTCTGGCCGGCGCCCGTCGCCCGCGCCACGACCGCCGTCGTGCCGTATGTGAGGAAGTTGAAGATCGTGAACGCGCCCGCGAGGACGGTGCCGGCGAGGCCGAGGGCAGCGATCTGGGGCCGGCCGAGATGGCCGACGATCGCCGTGTCTGCGAGCACGTACAGCGGCTCCGCCGCGAGCGCGCCGAGCGCCGGCAGCGCGAGGCGGACGATCTCGCGGTCGTGCGGGGAACGAAAACGCACCGGGGCGCCGACGATAATGGCCGGATGCAGCCCACGAACGAGCCGTCCCCGCAGCCGAATCGCCGCTTCGGGCTGCCGGTCGGGCGGGTCGGCCGGGTGGCTGGAGTGCTCCTCTTCCTCGCGGCGCTCGCCGGCCTGCTCTGGTGGCGGCACGGCAGCCTGGCGGCGATCGGGACGGCGTTCAAGGCCGTCGAGTGGCAATGGGTCGTCGTCGCGATCTTGCTCAACCTCCTCTCCGTCGTCGCGCGCACGCTTGCCTGGGCAACCGTGATCCGCTCGGCGATGGAGCCGCCGTGGCCGCGCCTGCGGTACGTCTTCGCGGCGTTCTCGGTCGGCCTGCTTGCGAACGCCATCCTGCCCGGCCGAATCGGTGAGCTCGCACGGGTCGCGGTGCTGACGCGGAAGATGCCCGGGCGGAAGGGAGCGTGGGCGACGCTCGTCGGCACGGTCTTCGCCCACCGGGTCTTCGACATCGTGCCGGTGCTCCTCCTGATCCTCTACGTCGTCCTCACCGCCAGCATCCCGACCTGGGCGACCTCGAGCCTGCTCCTCGTGATCGGGATAGGCATCGGGCTATTCGCCTTCGCGTTCGTCACTGCGAAACAGCCCAGGCGGATCTCGCTCGAGGGGCTCGGCCAGGTGCGCCGGCTTGTGGCGATGGGCCGTGCCGGGCTCGCTGTGATGCGCTCGCCCGTCGAGGCTGCCGTCGCCATCTTCTTCCAGATCTGCGGCTGGACGTGCCAGCTCTTCGCCGTCTACACCGCGATGCGCGCCTTTGACATCCACGCGCCGCTGCCAGCGGCCGGTGTCGTCCTGCTGGTGATAAACGTCGTCACGATCTTCCCGTTCTGGCCGGGGAACATCGGTCTGGTCCAGGTTGCGATCGCCTCCGCGCTCGCCGGCTACGGCGTGCCGTACGCCGTCGGCGTCGCCTACGGGTTCGGGCTCCAGGCGATCGAGGCGTCGGTCGGCATCGGCGTCGGGCTCCTCTTCCTCGCGCGCGAGGGGCTGTCGGTCGCGATGCTGCGCGTCATGCCTCCGGCGGACCGGGCCGAGCTTCCGAAGGACGAGAAGGTGGGGGAGGACGAGAGCCGGCGCGTCGAGCGTGCGGCTGCGAGCTAACTCTCGGCCGGCGCGTCGGCGGCGGACGGCCGGGACTGCTCTGCCCGGCGCGCGAGCTCCTCGACCCGCCCCTCGGCGGCGTCGAGCCTCGCCCGGCAGAAGGCGTAGAGCTCTTCGCCGCGCTCCCATAGCCTGAGTGCGTCGTCGAGTGGCGCCTGGCCGCGCTCGAGCCGCTCGACGATCTGCTCGAGCTCCGCCTGCGCCTCCTCGAATGTCGGTTGCGGTGCCTCGTCGGTCACGGCGTGACCTCCTCGACGCGGGCACCGAAGCCGCCCTCGGCGAGGCTCACCTCGACGTGGGCGCCTGGGGAGACGCCCGCGGCAGAGGCGACCACGTCGCCGCGTTCCGTCCGGACGATCGCGTACCCGCGTCTGAGTGTTTGCAATGGTGACAACGCAGCGAGCTTGGCGGCGGTGTTCTCGAGGGCCGCCCGCTTGCGCTCGACCGCAAGAGCCGGGGCACGCCGCAGCCGCTCGTGCGCCCGCTCGAGCCTGGCGCCCTCCCGCTCGACGGCCGCGCCCGGCCCGACCCGCAGCCGCTCGGCCGAGCGAGCCAGCCGTTGGCGGTCGCGCTCGAGCGAACGGCGGACGTTGCGCGCGAGCGCCTCGCGGGCGCGGTCGAGCCTGCCGCACAACTCAGTCAGCTCCGGCACGACGAGCTTGCCCGCGGCAGTCGGGGTGGAGGCGCGGACGTCCGCTGCGAGGTCGCAGAGCGGCGTGTCCTGCTCGTGCCCGACCGCCGAGACGACCGGGACCGGACAGTCGGCGACCGCGCGGACGACGCGCTCGTCGCTGAACGCGAGCAGGTCCTCGAAGCTGCCGCCTCCTCGGGTCAGGACGACCACGTCGATGCCTGGCTCCTCGCCGATCGCGCGGATCGCCGAGACGATCTCGGGCGCTGCGCGCGGACCCTGCACGTAGGTCTCCGCGACGAGCACTGACGCCGGCGGGAAGCGTGTGCGGATCGTCGTCACGACGTCCTGCTTCGCTGCCGCGTCGTTGCCGGTCACCACACCGATCCGGCGCGGCAAGAACGGGAGCGGACGCTTTCGATCCTCCGCGAAGACCCCCTCCGCCGCGAGGCGCATCTTCAGCCGCTCGAGCGCAGCGAGGTGGGCACCTACGCCGAACCGCTCGACGGTGAGCGCGCGGAGCTTGAACTCGGCGCGCTGCTCGTAGAGCTCCGGCCGGCCGAACACGTGCACCCGCTCGCCGTCGGCAAGGTCGAGCTTGAGCGCGTCGAAGCGCCCTCGCGCCATCGTCACGCCGACGCACGAGCCGTCCGCAGGATCCTTGAGCGTGAAGAAGACGGATGCCCAGCGTTCGTGCCGCCGGAGCTCGGTCACCTCGCCCTCGATCCAGATCGTCGGCAGGCGTCCGAGCCACTGCGCGACGCCGCGGTTGAAGGCGGCGACGGAATAGACGGTGCGGTCGTCGTACGGAAGCGCCTCGACCTTGGCCACGGTCGCAGCGTACTGCCGCGACTGTTACAGGAGGATCTCGGCCGCCGTCTCGGGCCTGCAGCCGCGGGCGATCATCTCGCAGGCCACGTGCAGGTCGGCTTCGCTCACGGCGAGGCGCTCGGCGAGCGGGAGCGGGTACCCGGTCTCGATCAGGATGTGGAGCCGCCAGCTCTCCACTTTCGACCGTTCGTCGATGGAAGGCTCGAGAATTTGCGTCGTCTCGCTCATGGCTTCACCACGTTCGTGGTGCTATCGACGAACCCTTCCGGGCGTTGTTAGGCCGGTCGTTGTAAGGAAACTAGGAGCCGCGGACGGCCGGCGCGGAGGCGTAGCGGCGCACGAGCTCTTGCAACCGCGCTTCGAGCACGCCGCGCTCGGCGTCCAGGTCGGACCGGAGCTCGCCGATCCGCCGCCGGATATCGGACTCCAGCTCGCCGAGCCGCAGATCCTGAGCCGCCACGAGCTCTTGGTGCCGGCGTTCGAGATCGTTCCCCACGTCCGAGAGCCGGTGCTCGAGCCGCTGCGCGCCGGCGTCGCCGACGTGGGCGAGCCGCTCGGCGAGCACCGTCTCGGCCTCCCGCGCGAACGTCTCCACCGCCCGGTCAAGTTCACGCGCGAGGCGTTTCGCCGCGTCCTCGCGGGATGTCTTCACGAGCTGGGCGAACCGCAGGGCAGCCTCGTCCGCGTGGGACGCGACGGCGCGGTCGACCGCACGCTCGAGCTGGTCGATCTGGCGGCGCGACACGTCCTCGAAACCTGCCTTGACGCGCTGCGTCGCCTCGGCCTCCTCGCGCTGCGCCTGCTCGCTGAGCTCTCGCTCGCGGCGCGCCAGCCGAGTCTCGAGCTCCTGGAGGGCCCTACGGCGCTCGGCCGAGTGCGCTTCGAGCTCGCTCCGCACGATCCCGAGCGCGTCCTCGAGCGTGCGGTTGAGATCGGTGCGGAGCCGCCCCACGGCCGCGCGCTGCTCCTCGCTCTCGGCCGAGAGCCGCTCGGCGTCGGCGGTGAGGCGAAGCTCGATCTCCCGTAGGAGCTGCTGCTGCCGCTGGTCGAGCTCCACGATCCGGGCTCTCGTCGCCTCGCCGGCACGGTCGAGGTCCTGGGACCATTCCGCGAGCCGCTGCTCCACCTGCGCCTGGACGTGATTCAGCTTGTCACCGAGCACCGCCGTAGCGTCGTGCTCGCGCTCCGCGACGATCGTTCGCCGCTCCTCCGCGATCTGCCGCTCCTGCTCCTCGAGCAGCGAGCGCGAGTCGGCACGCGCGCGCGCGAGTGTCAGCTCGAGGTCCGACGAGAGCGACCGCTTCTCGCGCTCGACGACGGCGAGGAGGTCGGCCTGCGCCTCGGCGAGACGCGCGTCCACAGCGTCGACGCGGCGCTGTGCCCGGCGCAGTAGCAGAGCGGCTCCGGCGGCGAGGGTGCAGGCCGTCAGCCCGCCTGCGGCCACGGCGAGAGCCCGGTCGTGCCGCAGGGCGAAGGCCACCCAGATTCCGACCGCCGCGACGGCCTCGATGCAGACGGCGGCGCCGAGGAATTGCCACGACCCGCGCCGCAGCGCGGCAGCCGCCAGCGCGAGCGCGGCGAGCACGACCCCGCCGGCGAAGACGAGATCGGCGATGGTCGTCAGCGCCACGCTCGGAGTGTAGGCAGTAGCTCTCCTATCCGGCGCGGAACAGGAGCAGCGCCGCCGCTATGAGAACCGAGGCAGCAGCGAGCACCTTCAGCGACGCCTCCGGGGCCGACGCAAGCGCGTCGCCGTCGAGCTCGAGCGTCGTGCCGTCGTCGAGCTGCGCCGTCCCCTCGACCGCGACCACGCGGCGCCGGACGAGCCGGACCGGCGTCGAAAGCTTCCGCTGCGCCCAGCTCAAGGCGAAGGCGTAGGCGGCGGCTGCGAAGGCAGCCCCGTCCAATGTGAGCGCCGACGCGAAGTACGCAGTCAGGACGGGGAAGGCTCCCCACGCCGCCGGGAACCAGAGCCCGCCGTGGAACCTGCCGTCGAACAGCTCGAGGTTGTAGGCGACGACGAGGAACGCGCCGACGGCCACGAAGACGAGCAGCCAGAGCGTCCGTGAGACTGCGACGGCGATCCCGATCACGCTGGCGGCAGAGATCGAGACGACGGCGAGCCCCACGAGCACGCGCTGCGGGATGCGGGTCTGGAGCGGCCTGCCGCGCAGCTCGTCGAGGGCATGCGCACCGACTCCCATCGCGAGCGCGAAGGCGAGCGTCGTCCAGCCGAGCAGCGCCCAGTCCATCCGCGGCACGAGCGCCGCGCCGACCGCGACGTACGAGAGGTGCCACAGCGTGTACGGCGGGTGGAGAAGCGTCACGTAGTCACGCCACCCGCCCTGCCGGAGCGCGTAGAAGGCGGGGCGCGGCCGGGCGCCCGTGGTCATGCGCGCCGTCCCCAGACGACGATCCCGCCGCCGAGGCTGAGGCGTCGTGAGCTGACCTCCGTGACGCCGGCTTCGCGCCAGGCGTCTGCGAGACGCGACTCCGGCCAGCGCTCCCAGAAGCCGCGGATGCTTGGGCCGAGGAACCGTCCGACGTCGTGCCAGCCCGGCGAGACGACCGCGCCCGCCGCCGGCAGGCCTGCGCGCACGTAGAGCTCCCAGAGCGGTCGCCACACACCACGCGGGAGACCGAACTCCAGCATCGCGACCGTGCCGCCGGGGCGGACCACACGTACGAGCTCGCGCAGCGTTGCGGGTACATCGTCGACGTAGCGGAGGAGATATGTGAACGTGAGAGCGTCGAATTCGGCGTCCCCGAACGGGAGCGCCTCGGCGCGTGCCTCGCGCAGCTCGATCCGCTCACTCAGTCCGGCGTGCTCCACGCGCTCCCGTCCCGCGGCGAGCATCTCGTTGCTCTGGTCGACACCCGCGATCGTGCGGCCCGGCTCGGCGCGCGCGAGCTCGATCGCGACGGCCGCCGTCCCGCTTGCGACGTCGAGCACGCGGGTCGCGCCCAGCGGGATCCGCGAGACGAGGAACGACCGCCAGCGCGGATCCTGGCCGAAGGAGAGCAGCCGCGCATAGCGGTCGTAGGTCGGGCCGAGCGGCGCGAACAGCTCGCGTGCGCGTTGCGTCCGGGCAGAGGCGTCCACGGGCCTATTGTCCCCCCATGACGGTCGCCGAGGACGTGGTACGCATCGCGAAGGTCGCCGCGGGCCACGCGGCGCCGGGGGAGGAGCTGGCCGGCGTCCTCGTCGCCGAGACGCTCGGCCGCCGCGTCTATCTCTGTGCGTTCGAGTCCGAAGGGAGCCGTGTCTGGCTCGCCTTCGACGACGCAGGGGAGCCGCTGACCGAGCGGCGGCTCGTGCGCGAGGCGGCGTCGCTCGCGGGCATGGTCGAGGTGGCGGAGGAGTCCGCGGGCGGCGGCGACCTGCCCGAGCTGCGGGCGCGGCTCGTCGAGCTGCGGGAGACCGAGGCTCCGGAGGGAATCGAAGAGGCCGAGGCCGCCGCGGCGTCCCTCGCCGAGACGCTGGAGCCCGAGCCGCGCGTCGCGAGCGGCGAGTACCTCGACGCAATCGGCTCCGCCTCTCAGCGGCTCGAGCAGGCGCTCGGACAGAGCAGCGGCTCTCCCTTTGCGGCGACGATGCAGGCCGCGCTCGGCTCCGTCGAGGTGCTGGCGGACGACGTGGAGCGCAACTACAAGGTGCCGCTCGAGTGAGCGAGCTAGAGAAGCGCGCCTCCGACGCCGAGCGCGAGCAGACCGTCGTGCGGCTGGGGGAAGCGTGCGCCGACGGGCGATTGACACTCGAGGAGCTTGCGGAGCGGACGGCGCTCGCCTATCGCGCGCGGACGCATGCGGATCTCGAGCCGCTCACTGCCGATCTGCCCGCGGTTGCCGGGGCGACCGCTCCAGCGGTCGCCCCGCGCCGACGCTGGCTCATCGCCGTGTTCGCTCCGGTCACGCATTCCGGCCGGCGCGCGTTCGGCGAGCGCAACGTCGTGCTCACGATTTTCGGGCCTGCCCGGCTCGATCTCCGTCAGGCGCAGGTCTCGGGAGGTGAGGCCGTGATCACCGTTTTCACCCTCTTCGCCCCCGTGTTCGTGACGGTTCCCGAGCACATCGACGTGGAGTCGTCGGTCGTCGCGGTTCTCGCGCCCGTGCAGGAAGGCGCGCCGGGGGACGTCCCGCCGAATGCGCCACGGGTGCGGATTCGCGGCCTCTCCCTCTTCGGACCCGTCTTCATACAGAGCAGCCGTCGCTAGAGTGGTCCCATGGAAGGCGGAGGCTTCGGATTCCCATTCGGCGGCGACCCCGACGATCTCATGCGCGGGCTGCGCGAGTTCGCCGAGCAGCAGGCCGAGAGCGTCCAGGAGGCGCAGCGGGAGCAGTTCGCGACGCTTACGCTCAATACCGCGGTCGAGCTGACCGCGGCGGCGCTTCAGCAGATCCAGCCGCAGGGCGGGGTCGACGAGCAGGCGGTCGCCCTGCGCGACGCGATGCGCGTGCTTTTCCCCGAGGCGGTGGCGCTCGTCAGCGCCGCTCGCCAGGGCTTCATGCGCGAGACGTAGGCCGCGCGGCGCCTGCCGCATAGAATCGCGCCGCCCGTGTCGCTGCTCGACCACGCCCTCGTCCGCCTGCTGCCGGCGGTGCCGAAGCCTGTCGTGCAGCTCTTCTCCTCGCGCTACATCGCGGGCGCGACTCTGGCCGACGCCGTCGGGTGCGTTCGCGAGCTCAACGCGGGCGGGAAGATGGCCACCGTCGACGTGCTCGGCGAGGAGATCACGCGCGAGGACGAGACGCGCGCGATCGCGCAGGCGTACCGCGACGTCTTCGCCGCGATCGACGAGGCCGCGCTCGACTCGAACGTCAGCGTCAAGCTCACCGCGCTCGGTCTCGACCTCTCGTACGAGCTCTGCCGCGAGAACCTCCTCGACGTCGTCCGCACGGCGGCGGGCTTCGGCAACTTCGTGCGCATCGACATGGAGGACTCGTCGACGACCGACGACACGCTCCGGCTCTACCGCGAGCTGCGCGAGGACGGGCACGACAACCTCGGCTTCGTGCTCCAGGCGCGCTTGCGGCGCACGCTCGACGACGTGGAGGCGCTTGCCGACCTGCGGCCGAGCGTCCGCCTCTGCAAGGGGATCTACCTCGAGCCTCTGTCCATCGCGTTCACCGATTACGAGGCCGTGCGCGCGAACTTCCTCCGCTGTCTCGACGCGCTCTTCGGCGCCGGCTGTTACGTCGGCATCGCCACGCACGACGAATGGCTGATCGGCGAGTCGCTGGCGCGGGTCACGCAGCGGGGGCTGGGGCCGCTCGAGTACGAGCTCCAGATGCTGCTCGGCGTGCGCGAGGGGCGTCGCGACGAGCTCGTCGCAGAGGGGCACCGGCTGCGCGTCTACGTCCCGTTCGGCGAGCACTGGTATCGCTACTCGCTGCGCCGGCTGCAGGAGAACCCCGCCATGGCCGGCACGATCGCGCGCGCCACCGCGAGCCGGGTCCTGCGGCTGAGCCGGTGATCTGGGCGCGCGCCGAGGGCTGTCGCGTCACGCTCGCCGACGGGCGCGAGCTGCTCGACCTGACGGGCGGCTTCGGCGTCGCCGCGCTCGGGCACCGGAACCCGCGCATCCTCGAGAGCTGGCGTCGGCAGGAAGTCGTGCACGCGCTCGGCGACCTCGCCGACGCAGAGGTGACGGTGCAGCTCCGCGAAGCGCTGCCTCGACCGTCGAAGCTCGGCGTCACCGGAGAGGACGCGGTCGAGATAGCGCTCCGCACGGCACTGCTCGCGACGGGGCGGCCGGGGATCGTCGCATTCGAGGGCGCCTACCACGGCACCGGGCTCCTCGCCCTCGCGGCGACGGGCTTCGAGCAGTTCCGCGCGCCGTTCGCGCCGTGGCTTCCTGGGCCGGTGCACCGGAGGCGCTACGGCGAGGATCCAGGACCGCTCCCGGAGGACGCCGGCTGCGTCATCGTCGAGCCGGTCCAGGGGAGAGCAGGCTCGCGTGTGCCGCCCGGCGATTTCCTCGAGACCCTGCGCGGGCGCTGCGACGAGGCGGGCGCCCTCCTTGTCGTCGACTCGATCTACGCTGGGCTCGGCCGGACCGGAGAGATGTGGCCGGGTGAGGAGGTGGCGGACGTGCTGTGCGCCGGGAAGGCGCTCGGGGGCGGCCTGCCGCTCTCGGCGGCGCTCTTCTATCGCGACGGCCTCGAAGACGTGTGGCGGCTCGGCCCCGAGGACGTCTACACGCACACACACACCGGGAGCCCGCTCGCCTGCGCCGCGGCGCTCGTCGTCCTCGAGGAGGTGCCAAAGCTTCTCGACCGGGTGCGCGAGGCGGGCGATCGTTTCGAGCGCGAGGGCTGGCACGGCCGCGGTCTGCTCCGCGCGCGGCAAGGGAACGCGGACGAGGCACTCGAGCGCGGCGTCCTCGTCGTCCCGGCAGGCCTCGACGGCTCGCTGATCCAGGCAACGCCGCCGCTGACGATTACCGACGCCGAGCTCGACGAGGCGCTGGCTCTGCTGTCTTGAAGGGACATGACTAGGTGTCAGACACCTGCCGTGTCCGTGGAGGACAGTGCTTGGCTTGGCTAAGCCGAAACAACGATCTGACCTGGCTGCACGGGACACCGTCCGGTGTCAGACACCGGACGTGGCTGTTCTCGTCGTGTCCGTCGCGTGCTACGCGGCGCGGCGGGCGTAGAGGAGGAACGTCGCCGGGATTCGGCGGTCGTGGCGGCGGCGGGACGTGCCGCCCGGATACTCCTCGAGCGCTTCGACCTTCAGCCCGGCGCGCGCCAGAGCGCTCACGACCTGGCCGATTCGCCACAGCTTGTCGGGGTCGGACGGGTCGCGGAAATAGTCGCTCCGCCAGCGGAGCAGGCCGTCCACACAGTCTGCGATGGGGTGGTCGTCGAAGACGAGCAGCTCGCCTTGGGCCTTGAGGGCCGCCACGATCCCGAGCGCCCAGCCGTCGAGGTCGTCGAGGTGGCCGAGGACGCCCTCCCCCGAGTAGACGAGGTCGAACCGGCCACGCCGCAGCTGGCGCGGGAGCGACTGCGCGTCGCCGTCGACCCAGAGGATCTTCGGCCACCGCTCGCGCGCGGTCTCGAGCGCCGCCGGTCGCGCGTCGACGCCCGTCGCCACGGCTCCGAGCTCCGCCAGCGCAGCAGTCGCCTCCCCCGTACCGCATCGGAGGTGGAGCACGCGCTTCTTCGTGAGGTCGCCGAGCGTCCGCTGCACCACCGGCGGCAGCTCCAGCGGCTCGGCGCGGGCGCGGTGCGCGGCCTCCCAGGCGAGCAGATTCTCCTCGGTCGGCTCCACTACGCCCCGAGCGAATAGCCGCCGTCGACGATCAGCGTCTGGCCGCAGACCATCGCCGCGTCGGGCGAGCAGAGGAAGGAGACGGCCGCGGCGACGTCCTCAGGCTCGACGAGCCGCCCCGCCGGCGTCCGCTTCACCGAGGCGAGCATCTGCTCCTTGTTCGGGAACCAGTCGAGCGCTTCGGTATCGACGACTCCCGCCGAGACGCAGTTGACGCGGATCCCGCGCGGCGCGAGGTCGAAGGCGAGGTAGCGGACGACGGACTCGAGCGCCGCCTTCGACGTCCCGACGAGGACGTAGTTCGGGAGCACGCGCTGGGCGCCGAGGCTCGAGATCGCCAGGATCGAGCCGCCCTCCTCCATCGCCGGCACCGTCGCGCGCGCGAGCGAGAGGAGCGCGCGCGCGTTCGCGGCCAGCGTCCAGTCCCAGTGCTTGTCCTCGGTCTCGAGTGCGGGCCGGATCACGCCCGTTGCGGCGTTGTGGACGACGACGCGGTACGGCCCACGGGAGCCGAGGTCCTCCACCGTGCGCGCGTCGGCGACGTTGCCGCGCACGAGCACCGCCTCCGCTCCCGCCTCCTCGACGAGTGCGGCCGCCTCCTCGGCGGCCTTGTCGTTCCGCATGTAGCCGAGCACTGCCCGGGCTGCGCCGTCGGCGACGAGCCGGAGCGCGATCGCCCGGCCGATCCCCCGCGTCCCGCCGGTCACGAGAACCGACGCGCCTTGAAGACTCATCGCCGCGGCAGCGGCTCGTCGGCGGGCGCCGAGCTCGGCAGCTCGCTCCAGCCGGGCCGCGAGCGCGGCTCGCGCGGGCCGTCGGCCGCCTTCGACGAGGCGTACCCGAGCCGGTCGAGCAGCTCGATCTTCTCCTCCGCGTACTTCCGCACCGGGTGCTCTTCGGGCAGGTCGAGGACGAGTTCACGCACGCGCGCGCGCAGCTGGTAGGTGAAGTGCGGCGTCGCGGGCCCGACGAGCTCGTCGACGTCGGCGAAGGTCGGCTCCGGCATCGGTGCGGAGCCTAACGAAGGTACGTTCGAGAACGTGCGCCGCCTATCCGTCGTCGACGCGATGCTGCTCGGCGCCGTCCTGCTCTGGGCCCTCAACGTCACGGTCACGAAGTACATGTTCGAGCACGGCTGGCTTCCGCTCGCCTACGCCAGCATCCGCTACTTCGTCGCGATCGCCATCTTCTGGGTCTACACCTGGTGGCGCGAGCGCTCGTTCCGGATCGCCCGCGCCGACTGGAAGTACGTCGGGATCGCAGCGGCGACGATCTTCGTGAACCAGATCTGCTTCGTCTACGCCCTCGAGTTCGCTCACGCCTCCACGGTGTCGCTGCTCTTCGGAACGTGTCCGATGTTCGTGGGGCTGATCTCGATCGCATTCCGGCAGGCAGAGGTGCACAGGTCCTTCTGGATCGGCGCCGGCTTGACCTTCGCCGGAGTCGCCCTCATCGCGGCCGGTGCCGGGGGCGGGCTCGTCTCCGGCTGGAAGGGCGACCTGCTCGCGATCATGCTCGCGGTCACGTGGGCGGGCTACACCATCGCGATCGCCCCGCTCATGCGCAGCTACTCGCCGTACCGGATCAGCGCGGTCGTGCTCGCCATCGGGTGGGTGCCGCTCGCTCTGGTGAGCATCCCGCAGCTCGGCCGCCAGGAGTTCGACTTCTCCGGGAGGGTCTGGCTCGGCTTTGCCTACGCCGTCATCGGCCCGCTCTTCCTCACGAACATCCTCTGGTTCACGGCCGTCGACCGGGTCGGCGCCGCCCGGGCGTCGATCTTCAACAACATGCAGCCGTTCTTCGGCGTGCTCTTCGCGCTCCTGATCCTCTCCGAGTCGATCCACGGGCTCGAGATCGTCGGGGGCGTGCTCATCTTCGCGGGCATCGCCTACGAGCGCGTGTGGCAGCGCCCTCGCGCGGGTGTCGCCGAGCTCGAAGGCCCGGCATAATCGGATACATGGCCGAAGACTTCATGCCCCTGCTCGGCTGGGATCACGTCGAGCTCTGGGTCGGCAACGCCAAGCAGGCCGCCTACTTCTACGAGCACGCGATGGGCTTCACCCGCACGGCGTACGCGGGCCCGGAGACCGGGGTGCGCGACCGCGCCTCCTACGTCCTCGAGCAGGGCGACGCGCGCTTCGTCGTCACGAGCGCGCTGCGGGAGGAGCACGAGATCACGAAGCACCACGCCCGGCACGGCGACGGCGTCCGCGACATCTCGCTGACGGTGCCAGACGCGACGCAGGCCTACCGCGAGGCCGTGTCGCGCGGCGCGCGCAGCGTCACGGAGCCGCGCCGCGACGAGGACGAGTTCGGCTCTGTCGAGCGCTCCGCGATCGCGACGTACGGCGACACGATCCACAGCTTCGTCAACCGCGCCGACTACGGCGGCCCGTTCCTGCCCGGTTTCGCCTCCGTCTCGGAGAACGGCCATGTCGGCCCGGGCGTCGGGCTCATGAACATCGACCACGTCGTCGGAAATGTGGAGCTCGGCCGGATGGACCACTGGGTCGAGTTCTACGAGCGCGTGTTCGGGATGACGAACATCCTCCACTTCGGGGAGGACCAGATCCAGTCCGAGTACTCGGCGCTGATGTCGAAGGTCATGTCGGACGGCTCGGGGAAGATCAAGTTCCCGATCAACGAGCCCGCCGAGGGCAAGCGCAAGAGCCAGATCGAGGAGTACGTCGAGTTCTACGGGGGCGCCGGCTCGCAGCACATTGCGCTCGCATCCAGCGACATCGTCGGCACGGTCGAGGCGCTCAAGGAGCGCGGTCTCCTCTTCCTCGAGACGCCCGACTCGTACTACGACGAGGCGCCGGACCGGGTCGGCGAGATCTCCGAGGACTACGCCGTCCTCCAGGAGCACAAGATCCTCGTCGACCGCGACGAGGACGGCTATCTGCTCCAGATCTTCACGAAGACGGCGCAGGACCGGCCGACCGTCTTCTTCGAGGTGATCGAGCGGCACGGCGCGACGACGTTCGGCGAGGGCAACTTCAAGGCCCTGTTCGAGGCGATCGAGCGCGAGCAGGCCCTGCGCGGCAACCTCTAGCGGTGACCGTCTTCGACGACGCCCGGGCGGCGAGCCGGCAGGCGCGCTCACTGCGCCGCGTCGGGCACCGCCCGTTTCCGCCGCCCGAGAGCCGGTGGACGCTGGGCCAGACCTGGGAGCACACGTTCTGGGCCCATTGGCCCGTTGCCGCGGATGAGATCCGGCCGCGGATCCCCGAGGAGCTCGAGCTCGAGGAGCAGGACGGCAGCGCCTGGCTCGGGATCATGTTCTTCCGCGTCCGCTCGCTGCGCGCCCGCGGCGCCCTTCCGCTGCCGGGAATCTCGTCCTTCCTCCAGCTCAACGTCCGCACGTATGTCCGCGGCCCCGACGGCCTGCCCGGGGTCTGGTTCTTCAGCATCGACGCTTCGAGTCGGTTTGCCGCGCTCGGCCTCCGCCGCGTCTACCACGTGCCCGCGTTCAACGCGAGGATGACCCTCGACCAGTTGGGCGACTGGCAGGACGCCGAGTGCGTGCGGTTCGGCGAGCCCGGCAGGGTCTTCTCCGCGCGTTACCGGGCGAGCGGTGAGAGCTTCCACGCCAAGCTCGGCTCGCTCGAGTCGTTCCTGACCGAGCGCTATCGACTCTTCACGGTGGACGGGAGAGCCGAGATGCACCATGACCGCTGGCTCCTTTGTCCGGCGGAGGCGGAGATCGAGCTCGCCACGATCGCGCCGTTCGCGCTGACGGGCGAGCCGCGGTGCCACTTTGCGTTCCGGCAGGACGCGCTCATCTGGCCGCCGGAGCTGGTTCGGGCCTAAACGGTGGCTGAAAACGTCGCCGGCCAGGCCGGCGACGCTCGGCCGAAGAGCAAGGGGCGCAAGCGCCCGGGCTGCGTAGGCTTCCGCCGGTGCAGGCCCAGCGGAAAACCGCGCTCTGGTCGGTCTTTGCGGCCGTTGCGCTGATTGCGCTCAAGCTCGGCACCGGGCTCGCGACGCACAGCCTCGGGCTCATCTCGGCAGCCGCCGACTCGGGCACGGATCTCATCGCGGCACTCCTCACGTTCTTCGCCGTAGGGGTCGCCGTCCGCCCCGCCGACCCCGGCCAC
>DASXJG010000146.1:0-21601 GCA_036497525.1 Gaiellaceae bacterium | reverse complement strand
CAGTCGTTCATGGCAAGCCAGGGGCAGCGGGACGCGGTGGTGCAGGGCACCGGCCAGACGACGCACGGCGGCTATCAGAACTGGCAGGTCCGGACGAAGTCGCTCACGAGCGGCCAGCAGTCCAGCCTGACGCAGGGCATCAAGCGCGATCTCGGCGGCTTCCAGACCGGCTCGCAGAACGTCTCCGGGACGTTCGGCCATCAGATCGCCAAGGACGCGATCTACGGGATCGTCGTCTCGCTGCTCCTGATCATGCTCTACATCGGGATCCGGTTCGACCGGAAGTTCGCGGTCCCGGTGATCCTCGCGATGCTGCACGACATAGCCATCACCGTGGGGGTCTACGCGCTCGTCGGGAAGGAGGTCTCCGTCGCGACGGTCGCCGCTGTGCTGACGGTGCTCGGTTACTCGATCTACGACACGATCATCATCTTCGACCGTATCCGCGAGAACATCCCGCTCATGCGCCGGTCGCCGTTCGCGACCATCGCCAACGTCTCGCTCTGGGAGACGATCAGGCGCTCGTTGGCCACGACCTTCATCACGCTGCTGCCGATCATCTGCCTCTACATCCTCGGCGGCGCGATCCTGAAGGACTTCGCCTTCGCGCTGATCGTCGGCGTCACCTCGGGTGCCTACTCCTCGATCTTCATCGCGGCGCCGCTGCTGACCATGTGGAAGGAGCGCGAGCCGGAGTACGCGCGGCGGAAGGCGCAGGCCGCGGCGGCCGCCCCGGCGGCGGGCGCCGACGGCCGCCAGGAAGG
Organism: Gaiellaceae bacterium; assembly: GCA_036497525.1. GTDB lineage: Bacteria > Actinomycetota > Thermoleophilia > Gaiellales > Gaiellaceae > Palsa-739. The sequence continues at coordinate 20,837 of DASXJG010000146.1, read as the reverse complement.
GCTGGTCGCGTCCGACACGGCTGCGCTCGCCGCTTCGGAGGCCGCGCTGGCCGCGGAGCCGACGCCCGAGCTCGTCGACGTAGTGACGGCTACCCCGTCGGAGCCGTCGGCGCAGGCGCGCCGCGAGAAGCGGCGGCAGCGGCGCCGTTCGAGGCCGCATGGCCGGGCCCGGTAACGGGAACCTGCTCCTCGACACGCTCGAGGAGCTCGTGGCCGAGCTGCCGGCGCGGGTGCGCGGGAGCCGGGAGCGCTTCTCGGAGGGCGCGCTCGCCGTGGTGCGGAGCCTCGTGAACGAGCTCGACCTCGTGACGCGCGACGAGCTCGACGAGCTCGAGCTCCGTGTCGCCCAGCTCGAACACCGCTTGCGTCTGCTCGAGGGCCCGCCGGAACTCCCGCCGGCTGCTTAGCGCCTGAAGCGGTTTGCGGTGGCCGCGAGGAACGTCTCGGCGTCGTAGACGATGAAGGCGCAGACCGCCGCGAGCGGCAGCTCCGCGAGCGCCGCCTCCGCGATCGCCTCCCACATCTCGCCGCCGCTCTGCGACGTGACGACGTCGAACCAGGCGTCGCAGAGGAGCATCGTCCCGGTCACGGCCGCGAGCGGCACGAGCCACTGAGAGCCCCGGAACGCCGCCCACGCAGTCGCGGCGAACGACGCGACGAGGGCGACGTCGAAGCCGACCCAGGCGAGGTCGTAGTGGAAGGTGACGTGCCGGGCCGGCAGTGTGAACGTGAGGTAGAAGATCCACGGCACGAGCCCGATGGCGACGAGCGCGAGCAGCATCGTCACCCAGCGCGGCAGCGGGATCCGGACAGCGTCCTCTCCCAGCTCACTCATGTACACGTTGTACCGTGGGCGCGTGATGCTGCGACCGCCCAGCGCAGAGCGTCTCTTGGCGTGGGCTGCGGCCGGGGTCGGCGTGGTCGGCCTCGTGTCGGCCCTGACGCCCGAGATGGCGAACCGCGTGCAGATCGTCGGAGGCGTTCTGCCGCCAGGCTGGCCCGAGGCCGCTCGCGTCCTGACCGTGGCCTGCGGGATCGGCCTGATCTGGCTCTCGCGCTCGTTGGCGAAGCGACGCCGGCGCGCCTGGCAGCTGGCCGTGGCGGTCGTCGTCGCGTCGGCCGTCGCGCACCTCGCGAAGGGTCTCGACTTCGAGGAGGCGACCGTCTCGCTGCTCCTGCTCGCCGCGCTCATCCGGTGGCGGAGCCGCTTCGACGTGCCCGGCGACAGGACGAGCATCCGGCCGCTGCTCGGGCTGAGCGGGGCACTCGTCGGCATCGCCGCGATCGCCGTGTCGGAGGAGTTGCGCGGTGCCGAGCTGCCACACCGCGCCGCCGACGCGCTCACCGGCATCGGCATCGCGCTCGGCGTCGCGGCCCTCTACCTCTGGCTCCGGCCCTTCGGCGAAGCCGTCGCGCAGACGGTCGGCGAGCGGAGGGCCGCGCGGGCGCTCGTCGACACGTACGGCAGCGACAGCCTCGCCTTCTTCGCGCTGCGGCGCGACAAGAGCTACCTCTTCTCGCCGTCCCGCCGCGCCTTCCTCGCCTATCGCGTCGTAGCGGGAACCGCGCTCGTCAGCGGCGACCCCGTCGGCGCCGAGGAGGAGATCGACGCGCTCCTCCGCGAGCTCCGCCGGGTTGTCCGAGCGCGCGGCTGGCGACTTGCGGTCGTAGGCGCCTCCGAGAAACATCTCGACCGGTACCGCGCCCTCGGGCTCAAGCCGGTGCCGATGGGGGACGAGGCGGTGCTGCGGCCGGCGGAGTTCTCGCTCGAAGGGCGAGGTATCCGCAAGGTGCGGCAATCGGTGTCGCGGCTCGGCAAGGCCGGCTACTCGTTCCGCGTCGTCCCCGCAGACGAGGTCGCGCCGAGGCTCCAGGTCGAGCTCGAGGACGTCTCGGCGGCGTGGCGCGGCGGGCAGGCGGAGCGAGGCTTCTCGATGGCGATCGACGACCTGAACGTCCCGGGAACGGTGCTCGCCCTCGCCGAGACGAGAGACGGGCGGGTCGGCGGGTTCCTCCACCTCGCGCCGTCCCAGGCAGGCGGGGGCTGGTCGCTGAGCACGATGCGGCGCCGCCGGGACGCGCCCAACGGCTTGACGGAGTTCCTCGTCGTCGAGGCGCTCGCGTGGGCGAGGGAGACGGGTGCGAGCGAGCTCTCCCTCAACTTCTGCGCGCTCACCGACTTCCTCGCGCCGGAACGGGTGACGACCCCGTTGCGCCGGCTCGTGCGCCGCGGGCTGCTGCTCGCCGACAACGTCTTCCAACTGGAGCGGCTCTACGTCTTCAACCGGAAGTTCTTCCCGGAGTGGCGCCGCCGCTACATCTGCGTCGAGCGCTTCACGGACCTGCCCGCGGTCGGGCTGGCGTACCTCCACGCCGAGTCGCTGCTCGTCCCGCCGGGCCCGTGGACACGCCGTCGCGAGGCCCGCCGCCGCGCCGTGGCCTGACATCGGTCCGCATCGCGGTCTAGCCTTTTGGAAGTGAGCACGACTCGCAGCATCGGCCGCCTTTCGGAGATCGCCCAGGTGATGGTGCGCCACGGCTTCGGCTACTTCTTCGAGGCGCACCGGCTCAGCGACCTCCTGCCGGGCCGCTCGGCGGAGGATCGGATCGCGCACGCGGCCGCCGAGCACGGGGCCGCGTCCGCCCGCGGCCAGCACCTCCGCGAAGTGCTCGACGAGCTGGGGCCGACCTTCGTGAAGTTCGGGCAGCTCCTCTCCACGAGGCCCGACGTCGTGCCGCCGGACATCATCGTCGAGCTTCGGTCACTCCAGGACGACGTCCGCCCGTTCCCCTTCGAGCAGGCCGAGCGGGTGATCGAGGAGGAGCTGGGCAACACGCTCGAGCGGCTGTTCCTCGAGTTCGAGCCGATGCCGGTAGCCGCCGCGTCGATCGGCCAGGTACACCGTGCGACGCTGCCGAACGGGAGGAAGGTCGCGGTCAAGGTGCAGCGCCCGGGCGCGCCGCGCCAGATCGAGGCCGACCTCACGCTCCTCTACCAGGCGGCACGGCTCGTGCGCGAGCGGGTCCACGCCTTCGACTTCGTGGACACGCGCCAGGTCGTCGACGAGTTTGCCCGGTCGATTCGCAAGGAGCTCGACTACCGTCAGGAGGGGCGCAACGCGCAGGCCTTCCATCGCCATTTCGCGGGGTCTCCGCACGTCCGCGTGCCGAAGGTCTACTGGCAGTACACCCGCGAGCGCGTGCTCACGCTCGAGTGGATCGACGGGATCCAGCTCGCCGACGTCGACCTGATCGCGATGACGCTCGAGGAGCGCCGCGAGCTCGCCTATCGGATCACCGAGGCCTGGATGACGATGATCTTCCGGCACGGCTTCTTCCACGGCGATCCGCACCCGGCGAACATCCTCCTCCCGCCCGAGGCCGGGATGGTCGGGCTCGTCGACTTCGGCGCCGTCGGGACGCTCACCGACGACGACATGTCGAAGCTGACCGGCCTCTTCATCGACGCCGCGAACGAGAACATCGAGCAGCTGCCGAAGCGCCTCGCCGACCTCGGTGTCCGCTACCCGAAGGAGCGCGAGGGCGAGTTCCTCTCCGAGATCCGCGAGCTCTATTACCGCTACTACGGCGCGAGCCTGAACGAGATCGACCCGATCCAGGTGATCCGCGAAGGCTTCCAGCTCATCTACTCGATGAACCTCCATCTGCCGGCGCGATTTCTGCTGCTCGACCGCACGATCGCGACCCTCGGGTCGGTGGGCGCCGAGCTCTATCCGGAGTTCAACGTCTTCGAGGTCGCGCGGCCGTACGCGCGCGACCTGATGCTCGAGCGGTTCACGCCGCACCGTGTCGCGCGGCGAGCGCGGAAGGAGGCGTTCCAGTACGCGCGGGTGCTCCTCGAGGCGCCGTACCAGTTCCACGACTTCATGGAGGAGATCCGGGACGGGCAGATCGAGGTCGGCTTCGTGCACAAGGGGCTCGACGACCTCCTTGCGAAGCTCGACACGCTCTTCAACCGGATCGTGATCGCGCTCATCGTGGTCGGCGGGCTGATCGGCTCGAGCCTGATCGGGGTTCTGTCCACGGGCGGGCCGCACATTCTGGGCGTCAACGTCATCTCCATCGTGGGCTTCGCGCTGTCGACGGTGCTCGGGATCTGGTTGCTGTGGGGCGTGATCCGCTCGGGACGCCTGTAGACCGATCGTCACTCTTTCGCGAGAAAGGACATCTGGCGCGCGCCGGCGACTGCACCTACCCTCGGCCGCATGACTGCGCTTCTGCTCGCCGAGCCCGAACCGGCCGTCCGCGGCTTCCTCGAACGACAGCTCCGCAACGACGGCTTCGATGTCGTCGCGTGCGAGCGCGCCGAGCAGCTCCCGCGCGCCGCCGACCCCGACGTGCTGCTGCTCGGGGACGCCGAGGCGCTCGACCGCGGCGTCGTGCCCGACTGTCCCGTGATCGTGCTCGGCGGCTCCGATCCGGCAGCGCGCGTGCGCGCGCTCGCCCGCGCGGACGACTGTCTCGCGCGACCGTTCGTCTACGAGGAGCTGCTGGCCCGGATCCACGCACTGCTGCGGCGCTGCCCACCGCGCCTCGATCTCCTCGAGGTCGGCCCTCTGGCGATCGACCGCGCCGCACGCCGCGTGCTCGTACACGGGCACGAAGTGGAGCTGTCGGCGAAGGAGTTCGCGCTCCTCGTGAAGCTCGCGTCCGATCCCGACCGTGTCTTCACGCGCGAGCAGCTGCTGCGCGACGTCTGGGGCTTCAGGACATACGTGCCCACGCGAACGTTGGAGTCGCACGCCTCCCGCGTCAGGCGGAAGCTCGCCGCCGCCGGGCTCTCCGGCTGGATCGTGAATGTGTGGGGCGTGGGCTACAAGCTGCGCCACCTGCCGGCCGGCCAAGAGGTTCGCCTAGAGCAGGGCTCCCTCCAACCGCAGTAGCCACTCCTTGCGGTCGAGCCCTCCGCCGTAGCCGGTGAGGCTGCCGTTTGCTCCAACCACGCGGTGGCAGGGAAGGACGATCGGCATCGGGTTCCGGTTCATCACCGTCCCGACCGCTCGCGCCGCGCGAGGAGCGCCTACCTGCTTCGCCAGCGCGCCGTACGTCGTCGTGTGCCCGTACTCGACGCGGTTCAGCTCGGCGAGGACGCGCCGGTGGAACTCCGGCGTGGCGCTGAGATCGAGATCGAGGTCGAAGGCGTGCCGGCGGCCGGCGAAGTACTCGTCGAGCTCCCGGCGGACGCGGTCGAGTGCGTTCGGGGTGCGCAGGACGCGCGGGCCGAACTCGCGCGCGAGCCGCTCCAGCTCCGCCTCCGGCTCCGGCTCGAAGCCGACGCGGCACAGGCCGTGCTCGCTGACGCCGACGAGCAGCGGCCCGACCGGCGTGTCGTCGAGCACGTCGTAGGCGACGTCGAGGTCGCCGGACGCGGCCGCCGCGGCGCGAAAGCGCTCGTCGAGAACGGTGGGGACTGCGGTCATCGCTGCTCCTTCTCCTTCCGCAGCCGCCGCACGCCGGCGGAGGCCGCCTGTCGCGCCGCCTGCTCGTTCGAGCCGAGGGCGGCGCCGATGGTGTCGTAGTCGAGGTCGTAGCCGTAGCGGAGTACGACCGCCGCCCGCTCCTTCGGCGGCAGGTCGTCGGTGAGCGGGGCGAGCTCCTCGAAGGCGGGACGCTCGTCCTCGCCTACGGGATCGCCTGTCAGTTCCGCCGCTGGACGCTCCCGCCGCCCGGCGTCGACGACGGCGTTCGTGGCGATCGTCAGCACCCAGGCTCGCAGGTGCTCGCCGTGCTCGAGCCGGCCGTATGCGCGCAGCGCGCGGAGGAAGGTCTCCTGGAACAGGTCGTCCGCCCGGTCGCGGCCGGCCCGCCGCTTGAGGAACGCGAGCACCTCGATCTTGTGGGTCTCGTAGAAGCGCTCGAAGGGGGGCACGCCGGTCACCATCGAGTGAAACGTAGTCCGCGTTCAAGATGTGAGGTCATGAAGCTCGCTGTCGTCGGTCACGTCGAATGGGTCGAGTTCGCCCGCGTCGAGCACGCCCCCGAGGCGGGTGAGATCGTGCACGCCCTCGAGACGTGGGCCGAGCCCGCAGGCGGCGGCGCCGTCGCAGCCGTCCAGCTCGCCAATCTGAACGGTTCCTGCCTCCTCTTCACCGCGCTCGCCGACGACGAGCTCGGGCGCCGCTCGCGGGAGGAGCTCGAGTCGCGTGGAGTCACGGTGCACACGAGCCACGCGCGCGGCACCCGGCGTGCGATGACGCACGTCGACGAGAACGGCGAGCGGACGATCACCGTCCTCGGCGGCAAGGCGCTCGCTTCCGGCGAGGACGGCTCGCTTCCGTGGGAGGAGCTCGCCCGCTGCGACGCGGTCTACTTCGTGAGCGGGGACTTGGCCGCCCTGCGCGCCGCGCGCCGCTGCGAGGTGCTCCTCGCCACCGCCCGCGAGCTCGCGACCTTGCGGCGTGCCGCGGTGCCCGTGGACGTGCTCGTCGGGAGCGGGGAGGACGCTGCGGAGCGGTTCGAGTCGGGCGAGCTCGACCCGGAGCCGCAGATCGTCGTCACGACGGCGGGTGGCCTCGGCGGCTGGATCCGTCCCGGCGGCCCGTTCCGCGCCGCGCCGCTTCCCGGTCCGATCTCCGACGCCTACGGCTGCGGCGACTGCTTCGCGGCCGGCCTCACGTACGGGCTGGCGCTCGGCAAGCCGGTAGACGAAGCGGTCGCGCTCGGCGCGCAATGCGGTGCGGCGGTCCTCACCGGGCGCGGCGCGTACGGGCACCAGCTCACGGCCGCCGATGTACAGGAAGCGTGAAGGGCGGTAGGGTCCGCCAATGAGCCAGCTCGGTGCAGGAGCGGCTGCCCGCGCCGCCGTCGGTACGTCGCGCGACCGCGACCGGATGGGAAGCGACTGGGTTCCCGTGCTGGCCGGTGTGCCGTTGTTCACGAACCTCTCGCGTCGCCATCTGAAGCGCGTCGCGTCGCTGGCTCGGACGCGCCGCTTCCACTCGGGCTCCTCGATGGTCCGCACCGGAGACCCCGGCTCGACGTTCTACGTGCTGCTCGACGGGACCGCGCGAGTCGTTACCCCGAAAGGACGGTCACGCCGTCTCAAGGCCGGTGATTTCTTCGGAGAGATGGCGCTCTTCGACGACTCTCCGCGCTCCGCCGACGTCGTCGCCGAGGACGAAGTGCTGACGATGACGATCAACTGCACCGCGTTCCGAAAGCTCGTACGTAGCGAACCTGCGTTGGCCGTCGAACTGTTGCGAACTCTTGCCGCGCGCCTGCGTGCGGTCGAAAAGTCGGCCTGAGAGCCTTTCTCCGCGTATAGGCCTCGGCGTCGCCGTGGTCCGATTCGGGTGGACTTGTGGAGGAAAGTGGTTTATAGTGGGGCGCAGTGGTGAGATAGGGAGAAGGCCCCATGCTCCTAGGCGAGTACGAGCACACGATGGACGACAAGAACCGCCTCACGCTTCCGGCGAAGTTCCGGCAGGCGTTCGCGGACGGCATCGTCGTCACGCGCGGGCTCGACGGCTGCCTCTTCGCGTGGACGCCCGAGGGCTGGGAGAACTACCGTGGCTCGACTCTCGCCAGTCTGCACCCGTTGAGTCAGCAGGGCCGGCGCATGCACCGCCACTTCTTCTCCGGCGCCAGCGAGACGACGCCGGACAAGCAGGGGCGCGTGAGCATCCCGCCGGCGCTGCTCACGCACGCGAAGCTCGGCCGCGACGTCGTCGTCGCCGGGGTCAACGACCGCCTCGAGATCTGGGACCGCGCCGCCTGGAAGCGCGAGCTCGCCGAGGTCGAAGGGAGTGCTGAGGATGTTGCCGAACGTCTTGCAGCCCAAGGAAGCTGACCACGTCCCCGTCCTCGCCGAGGAGGTGCGTTCGTGCCTCGACGTGCAACCCGGCGACACGATCGTCGACGCGACCTTCGGCGCCGGCGGGCACGCCTCGATTCTCGCGGCCGACCTCCACGGCAAGGGGAAGCTGATCGCCGTCGACCGCGACCCGACCGCCCGGACGTACTTCGAGCGGCTCGCCAAGGGCTCCACCGTCAATACCCGGCTCCTGCGTGGCGACTTCGGCGTCGTCCTGCCGCAGCTCGCGGACAACGGCGTGCGCGCGGACGCGATCCTTCTCGACCTCGGCGTCTCCTCGATGCAGCTCGACCGCCCCGAGCGCGGCTTCTCCTACGCGGCGGACGCGCCACTCGACATGCGCATGGATCCGACGCAGGACGTGAGCGCGCGCGACGTCGTCAACATGTGGGACGAGCGCGACCTCGTCACGATCTTTCGCCGCTACGGCGAGGAGCGGTACGCGAGGCAGATCGCGCGGGCGATCGGCCGGCGCCGGCGCGAGCAGCCGTTCGAGCGGACGGGTGAGCTCGTCGACACGATCAAGTGCGCAATTCCCGCGCCCGCCCGCTTCGGCGACGGGCACCCGGCAAAGCGGGTCTTCCAGGCGCTCCGCATCGCCGTCAACGGCGAGCTCGACTCGCTCGAGAGCGCGCTCCCGGCCGCGCTCGAGATGCTGCGACCGGGCGGCCGTCTCGGAGTCATCTCGTTCCACTCGCTCGAAGACCGGATCGTGAAGCGCTTCATGCGCGAGCGGGAGCGGGGCTGTACCTGCCCGCCCGACTTCCCCGTCTGCGTCTGCGGCAACGAGCCCGAGCTGCGGGCGCTGCAGCGTCGTCCCATCCGTCCCGGCCAGGCGGAGGTCGCGGCGAACCCGCGCTCCGCATCGGCGCGCTTCCGGGTTGCGGTGAAGACCGAAGCGGGACAGAGCTGATGGCAGCGGCCGACTGGTTCGCGCACGCGGAGGTTGCGGAGCCGGCAGCGAGGCGGCGCACACGGCCGGCGCAGAAGCGTCCGGCGGCGCCCGTACGCTCGGGGCGCAGGAATGCCCGCCGCCGCGTCCGCGCTCCGATCCTCTGGATGTCCCTCTTCGCCGCCCTGCTCGCGGGCGTCGTGGCCATCAACGTCGCCGTGTTGCGGGCGCACGTCGCCGTGACGCAGCTCGACCAGCAGCGCGCACACCTCCAGGCGCAGAACCAGATGCTCGCCTCCGATCTCTCCGCAGCCACCTCGGCGCCGCGGATCGAGGCTGCCGCGCGCCGGCTCGGCCTCGTGCCGGCGCCGGGAGCTTCCGTCAGCTACCTCGACCTAGCGCCCCACGGCCGTTGACGGCGAGGGTCGTCAACTCTCGGCTCCGCCTCCTTCTTCTCGGCATCCTCCTCACCTTCGCGGCGCTCGGCGTCAGGGCAGTGTGGATCCAGACCGTGCGCGCGTCGTCGCTAGCCGCTCTCGCCCAGCAGCAGGCGAAGGCGATCGTCTCGCTTCCCGCCGGCCGCGGGACGATCTTCGACCGGCTAGGCACGCCGCTCGCGATCGGGGAGCAGGCCACGGACGTGATCGCCAATCCGATGCAGATCGCCGACCCGCGCCGCGAGGCCCGGATCGCCGCCAAGGTGCTCGGGCTCCGCTTCGGGCCTGTCTACCACGCGCTCGCCGACCACAGTCGAGGCTTCGTCTACGTCCAGCGGAAGGCGATGCCGCACCTGGCCGCGAAGCTCGAGAAGCGTCACCTGGCCGGCTTCACGTTCCAGTCCGACGAGCGGCGCGTCTATCCGCAGGGCACCGTCGCCGCGCCGCTGCTCGGCTACGCAGGCACGGACAACACGGGCCTCGCGGGCCTCGAGCTCGAGCTGAACAAGGAGCTCTACGGTTCCCCGGGGCGCGCGACGATCGTGCGCGACGCTCTCGGCCAGGCCGTGAACACGGTGCACGAGCGTCCGGCGCGCGACGGCCGAGACGTATTCCTCACGCTCGACAGCCACATCCAGGCGAACGCCGAGCAGGTGCTCCAGCAGACGGTGCGCCAGTGGCGTGCCAGGTCCGCGACCGCGATCGTCCTCGACCCACACACGGGCGCGATCCTCGCAATGGCGCAGGAGCCCGGCTACAGCGCGAACTACTACCCGCAGGCGTTCACCAAGGGGCTGACCGTCGACCACGCAGTGAACGACGTCTTCGAACCGGGCTCCGTGTTCAAGGTGGTGACGATCGGCGGCGCGCTCTCGCAACACGACATCACGCCCCGGACGGCGTTCACGCTGCCGTATTCGATCCACGTCGCCGACCGAGTGATCCACGACGCCGAGATCCGGCCTACCGAGCGGATGACCGTCGCGCAGATCCTCCAGCGCTCGTCGAACGTCGGCGCGATCACGATCGCGGAGAGGTACCTCGGCGAAACCGGCCTGAAGAAGTGGATGGCGCGCTTCGGCTTCGGGCGGCGGACAGGGATCGACCTTCCGGGCGAGAGCGCGGGCCTGCTGCCGTCGTACTGGTCGGGATCGACGATCGGCAACGTCCCGATCGGCCAAGGCGTGTCGGTCACGGCGATCCAGCTCGCCTCCGTGTACGCGGCGATCGCGAACGGCGGAGAGTGGATCCAGCCGCACCTGGTCGACCACGTGCTCGGCGAGCCTCCGGCGCCGCTCCATCGCCGGCGCATCCTCAGCCCGCGGGTCGACACCGAGCTACGGACGATGCTGAAGGGCGTCGTCTCCGACCTGGGCACGGGGCAGCTCGCCGAGATCCCCGGCTACACGGTCGCCGGCAAGACCGGCACCGCGCAGAAGCCGGGAGCGAACGGCTACATCCCGGGCGCGTACGACGCGACCTTCGTCGGGATGGTGCCGGAACGAAATCCGCGGCTGCTGGTACTCGTCACGGTGGACGAGCCGCACGGTGGGATCTTCGGCGGGCTCGTCGCAGCGCCGGCCTTCGCGCAGATCGCCTCCTTCGATCTCCAGTACCTCGAGGTGCCACCCGATCTGCGAATCCGGTAGGCCTGGGTACACTCGCGGCCGAGATGGACCTGGAGCGCCTCGTGGCAGCGCTCGAGCCGATGGAGGTGGTCGGGCGCCCATCGGCCGAGGTGCGCGATCTCGTGTACGACGCCCGCGTCGTCGGGCCCGGCGCCCTCTTCTTCGCCGTTCCGGGGGAGCGCGCCGACGGCCACGACTACGCGCCCGAGGCGGTAGAACACGGGGCCGTCGCCCTGGTCGTCGAGCGCCCGCTCGACGTGCCTGTGCCGCAGATCGTGGTGCGCGACTCTCGTGCGGCGATGGCCCCGGCGGCGGACGTCTTCTTCGGCGAGCCGACCCGCGAGCTCGAGGTCGTCGGCGTCACCGGCACGAGCGGCAAGACGACGACGAGCTTCCTCCTGTTCGCGATTCTCGCCGCCGCCGGACGGCGGCCGGGGCTGCTCGGGACGGTCGAGGCGCGAGTCGGCGGCGAGCGCCGCGGGGTCGTGCGGACGACGCCCGAGGCGATCGACCTGCAGCGGACCTTCCGCGAGATGCTCGACGCCGGCGATCGCTCGTGCGCGATGGAGGCGTCGTCGCACGCGTCCGTCCTGCACCGGCTCGACCGCGTCCGCTTCGCGGTGCTGGTATTCACCAATCTCAGCCAGGACCACCTGGACTTCCACGGCGACATGGACTCGTACTTCGAGGCGAAGCGGCGGCTGTTTCTGGCCGACCCGCGGCCGGTCGCGGTGGTCAACGTCGGCGACGAGTACGGGCGGCGGCTGGCGCAGGAGCTCCCCGACGCCGTCACCTTCAGCGCAGCCGATGCGGACGCCCTCGACGGCATCGAGCTCAGGCTCCGCGGCCGCTTCAACGTCGAGAACGCGCTGGGAGCCCTCTACGCTGCGCGTGCGCTCGGGATCGACGATGACGCGATCGGTCGCGGCCTCGAGTCCGTGCGCGGGGTCCCGGGCCGCTTCGAGTCGGTGGACGCCGGCCAGCAGTTCCACGTGATCGTCGACTACGCCCACAAGCCCGGCGCGCTCGAGAACGTGCTCGTCGCGGCCCGCGACCTCGCTGCGGGAAACCGGGTGATCTGCGTCGTCGGCGCGGGCGGAGACCGCGATCGCGCCAAGCGTCCCGTCATGGGACGGCTCGCATCCCGGCTCGCCGACGTGGCGATCGTCACGTCCGACAACCCGCGGAGCGAAGATCCCGAGGCGATAGCCGCCGAGATGGTTGCCGGAGCCGACGGCGAGGTGGAGCTCGAGCTCGACCGTGCGGCGGCGATCGCGCGGGCGATCGAGCTCGCCGGGCCGGGCGACGTCGTGCTCATCGCGGGGAAAGGAGCCGAGCCGGGCCAGGAGCTCGCGGACCGGACCGTGCCCTTCGACGACCGTGAGGCGGCGAAGGAGGCTCTGAAGGCATTGGGAGCGAGCACCTGATCCCGCTGCCGCTGGCCGAGGTGCGGGCGCTCTCGCTGGGGGGCCTCGAGAGCGACGCAGACGCGGTCACGGGCGTGCAGGTCGACTCGCGCCGGATCCGGCCGGGCGACCTGTTCGTCGCCGTGTCGGGTGGCGAGGCCTACCTCGAGGACGCCCGGTCCCGCGGCGCGGGGGCGACGCTCGTTCCCGACGACGCCCATGCGGCGCTGGCCGCGATCGGGAGTGCCGTCCGCGCCCGCAGCGATGCTCGCATCGTGGCGATCACCGGATCGGTCGGGAAGACCTCCACGAAGGACATCCTCGCCGCGCTCCTGAGCCCGCGGCTGCGCACCGTGGCCGCGGCGGACGGCTTCAACAACGAGATCGGCCTGCCGCTGACGCTCTGCGCGATCGAGCCGGAGACGGAGGTCGTCGTGACGGAGATGGCGATGCGCGGCCCCGGCCAGATCCGCGACCTCGCCCGGATCGCTCGGCCGCACCTGGGCGTGATCACGTCGATCGCCCCCGCCCATCTCGAGCAGCTCGGGAGCCTCGAGAACATCGCCCGAGCCAAGGCGGAGCTGCTCGAGGAGCTTCCGGCCGGCGCGGTCGCCGTGCTGCCGGAGGACGCGCCCGAGCTCGAGCCGTTCGTTCCGGACGGGCTCGATGTGCGCCGCTTTGCGCAGCCCGAGACGGAGGTGCGCGACGGCCGCACATTCGTGCGCTGGCACGGGAGGGACGTCGAGTTCGGTTTCGCCGCCCGTCACCAGGCGACGAACGCCGCGGCTGCGCTCACTGCGGCGGAGGCACTCGGCGTCGAGCCGCCTGATGCGCCGGTCGAGGTGGCCTTCTCCCGCTGGCGCTCGCAGGAGGCGGAGCTTCCCGGCGGCGGGCTCCTCATCAACGACGCTTGGAACGCGAACCCGGTGGCGATGGGCGCGGCGCTCGCCCACCTGCTCGACCGCGCGGCCGGCCGGCGGACAGTCGCGATCCTCGGCGACATGGCGGAGCTCGGGCCGGACGCACCCCGCTACCACGGCGAGGTCGGAAAAGAAGCGGAGGATGTCGACGTCCTGCTCGGGGTCGGAGAGCTCGCCAAGGGCTACGGGCCTGACGAGTGGGTGCCGACCGCCGTGGAAGCGGTCGACGCGGCGCTGTACCTCGTCCAGCCCGGGGACGCGGTGCTCGTCAAGGGATCGCGGTCGGTCGGGCTCGAGATCGTGGCCGACGCTCTGCTGAGGTCGGACGCGTGATCCGCATCCTCATAGCCGCGGCGGTCGGCCTTGGGGTCTCGGTCGCCATCGGGCCGAGATTCATCGACTTCCTGCGCCGCAACGAGTTCGGCCAGCACATCCGCGAGGAGGGGCCACGGCACCACATCGCCAAGCAGGGAGTCCCGACGATGGGCGGCCTGCTGATCCTGTTCGCCGCCACGGTCGCCTTCCTGCCGGTCAGCCACTTCCGCCTCCAGTCGTTGACCGTGCTCTTCACGGCTCTCGCGTGCGGCGCCATCGGCTTCCTCGACGACTTCATCAAGCTGACGCACAAGAGGTCGCTCGGGCTGTCCGGCCGCTGGAAGCTCTTCCTCCTCGCGCTGGTCACGCTCGTCGTCGCGATCGTCGCGCGCCACCTGCACCTGAGCACCGACGTCTACATACCGGTGATCGACGTCACGGTGCCGCTCTCGTACGGCTGGTACGTCTTCCTCTTCTTCGTCATCGCCGGCGCGGCGAACGGCACCAATCTCGCCGACGGTGTCGATGGGCTCCTGGCGGGGACGGCGATCATCGCCCTCTTCACGTTCATGGCGATGAACATCGTCTCGTACGTGCGGTCGGGGCACGTCGGTCACCGCAACGTGACGAAGCTCGACCTCGCGATCATCGGGGCGGCCTTGATCGGCGCCGCGGTCGGTTTCCTCTGGTTCAACGCGTTCCCGGCCGAGGTGATCATGGGGGACACCGGCTCCATGGCGTTCGGCGGCGCGCTGGCGGCGTTCGCGATCATGATGAAGGTCGAGGTGCTGCTTCTCTTCATCGGCGGCATCTTCGTGATCGAGGCGCTCTCGGTCATCATCCAGGTCTTCTCGTTCAAGCGCTTCGGCCGGCGCGTCTTCCTGATGGCGCCGATCCACCATCACTTCGAGATGAAGGCGTGGTCCGAGACGAAGATCACCGTGCGCTTCTGGATCATCGCCGGGCTGCTGTGCGCGGTGGGGTTCGCGCTCTACTACCGCTACTACTTCCCCTTCGCCCGCGGATGAGTGCCTCCGACCTAGAACAGGCCCTGCTCGACGCGGCGAGGTTGGAGCCGGAGCAGGACGTGCTCGTGCTGGGAGGCGGCTCGCTCGCCCTGGGGGCTCACGAGCGGGTCGGGGACGGCTGGGTCTACGTCGTGCGGTCGCAGGTCGACGAGCTGGAGGAGCTGCTGGACGAGGCGCATGCGGCCGGCGCGAGCGGCGTCGCGTACCTCGTGGGGTCGGCGCCGGTGCTGCCGCTGCCGAACGAGGCGGTGGCGGCGGCGCTCGGACGGATCGCGACGGAGGACGGCGCGCTCGAGGCGGTGGCCGAAGAGGTGGCACGCGTGCTGTCCACCGGCGGGTGGGTGGCATTCGCCGAACCGGACCCGGGAGTGGGCAAAGAGCTCGCACACGCGCTCGAAGTGGTCGGGTTCGAGGAGGTCGAGGTGGCGGAGGTCGGCCAGGAGGCCGTCGTGAGCGGCCGCCTCGGCTGAGGATGCGGGAGCCGGACGACGAACCTGTATCGCATCCTCGAAAAAGTCTCGACAACCTCGACACCCTCCGGCCCATATGCTGACCCCAGGGGACCTGCGCCCCCCATTGGGGGGGAGCGTTTGTCGTGAGTGGGACACGTCCCGACGAGTCCTCTGCCAACGAGGCGTGGCTGCCGCAGCGGGCACTCGTCGTCGGGCTCGCGCGCTCGGGTCGCGCGGCCGCGGCGGCGCTCGCGCGCCGCGGCGTGAACGTCGTCGCTGCCGACCGCTCTCCAGACGCCGATCCGGGCAGGCTCGGCGACGCCGGCGTCGAAATCCGACTCGGAACGGAGGAGGAGGATGCGTTGCTGGCAGGGGTGGAACTCGTGGTCAAGAGCCCGGGGGTACCGGGGGAGTCGCCGCCCGTCGCCGCTGCACGGCAGCGAGGGATCCCGATCTGGAGCGAGGTCGAGCTCGGCTACCGGCTGCTGCCTCCAGGCGCGCGGCTGATCGGCGTCACCGGTACGAACGGCAAGACGACGACCACCGAGCTGCTCGGCGCCATCCTCCGCGCGGACGGGCGGGAGGTCGAGGTCGCCGGCAACGTCGGCCGCGCACTCACCGACGCCGCTGAGGCTGCCGCGGACGACTCGTGGATCGTCTGCGAGCTCTCGAGCTTCCAGCTCGAGGACGTCGACACGCTCGCCTGCGACGTCGCCGTCCTGCTCAACCTCGAGCCAGACCACCTCGACCGCCACGGCACCTTCGAGGCCTACCGCGACGCGAAGCTCCGGATCTTCGAGCGTGCACGCGCGAGGGTCGTCCCGCGCGGCTTCGGGATCGACGGGATCGAGTTCTCCGCCGACGACCCGTTGCCCGCAGAGCCGCTCATCCCCGGCCGCCACAACCGTGAGAACGCCGCCGCGGCGACCGCGGCCGCCCGCGCCGCGGAAGTCTCCGACCACGCGATTGCCGAGGCCCTCCGCACGTTCCCCGGCGTTCCGCACCGGCTCGAGCTCGTCCGGGAGCTACGCGGCGTCCGCTGGGTCAACGACTCGAAGGCGACGAACACTGCAGCCGCCCGCCGGGGCGTCGCGGCCTACGACTCGCCGCTGCGGCTCATCCTCGGCGGCTCGCTCAAGGGTGAGGACTTCGCGCCCTTCGCCCGCGATCTGCCCGAGAACGTGCAGTCGATCTATCTCATCGGCGCCGCCGCCGACGAGCTCGCCGCGGCGCTCGACGCCGCCGGACGCACCTACGTCCGCGCGGGAGATCTGCCGACTGCTGTCGCATCCGCCGCGGCGGACGCCGAGCCCGGAGACATCGTCCTTCTCTCGCCGGCCTGCGCCAGCTACGACCAGTTCGCGAACTTCGAGGAGCGTGGCGACACATTCCGCCGCCTCGTTCAGGAGCTGTCATGAAGCAGAAGGCGCTCCAGTTCGAGTGGAACATGCTCGTGCTCGTCACGGCCGCCCTCGTCCTCTTCGGGCTCGTGATGGTCTACAGCGCGACCTCGGGCTCGGCTGCGCTCGGCGACGCCAACCCGCTCGGCTACGTGGAGCGGCAGGTCATCTACGCACTCGTCGGCCTCGTCCTGCTGCTCGTCGTCTCGCGCCTCGACCTCGAACAGATCCGCGCGCTCGCGCCCACCCTTGTCGTGACCGCGCTCATCCTGTGCGTCGGCGTGCTCGCCGTCGGCTCGCGTATCAACGGTGCCCGCCGCTGGATCGACGTCGGGCCGTTCGTCTTCCAGCCGTCGGAGCTCGCCAAGCTCGCGCTCGTCGTCTGGACGGCTTCGTACCTCTCGAACCGCCGTCCTCCGGGAACGCTGAAGGAGCTCTGGAGGCCGATCGGGCTCCTCGTCCTCGCGTTCGCGGTGCTCGTGCTCGTCGAGCCGGATCTGGGGACGGCGCTCACCCTCATGCTCGTGGTCGGCGCGATCCTGCTCGTCTCGGGGACGCGGCTCTCTCTGCTCGCCTCGGCCTACGGCCTCGTGTTCGGGCTCGCGGCGATTGCCGCGTGGTCGTCTCCGTACCGGCGCGATCGCCTTCTGACCTTCCTCGACCCGTGGAAGGACCCGACGGGGGCCGGGCTCCAGAACGTGCAGGCGCTCATCAGCATGGGCTCCGGCGGGATCGCCGGGCGCGGGCTCGGCCAGTGCATCGAATGCCTGCACTACCTCCCCGAGGCGCATACGGACATGATGTTCGCCGTCGTCGGCGAGGAGCTCGGGCTCGTCGGCGTGACCCTCCTGGTCGCCGCCTTCTGCGCCTTCGCCTACGCAGGGATCCGCCTCGCGATCGCATGTCGCGACCCGTTCGCAAAGCGGCTCGCGGCGGGCATCACGGCGCTCGTCTGCGGCCAGGCGGCGATCAACATGGCCGCGGCCATCGGGGTCGCGCCGCTGACCGGGATCCCGCTGCCGTTCGTCTCGTACGGCGGCTCGAGCCTCGTCGTGATGCTCGTCGGGGTCGGCATCCTCCTTAACATCGCCCGAGGCAATGGCGTACGAGCAGCAGCAGCGGTTCCTGATCGCGGCCGGGGGGACGGTCGGACACGTCGCGCCGGCACTCGCCGTCGCGGAGGCGCTGCGGCGACGCGGCGGGCTGGTGACATTCGCCGGGTCGCCGGATCGCGTCGAGGCGCGGCTCGTTCCTGAGCGAGGGTACGAGTTCGACGCCTTCGCCGTCTCTGGCCTGCCGCGGCGACCGGGTGTGGCGCTACTTCGTGCGGCGGGCCAGGCATTCACGGCGCCCGCGGCGTGCCTGCGCATCCTCGGCCGGCGACGGCCCGACGCGGTCCTCGGCGCCGGCGGCTACGTCGCCGGCCCGATGGTGCTCGCCGCGCGGCTGAGGGGGATCCCGTCCGCGCTCACGGAGGCGGACGCGCACCTCGGGCTCGCGAACAGGCTCGCAGCGCCGCTGGCCCAGCGCGTCTTCCTGGCACTCCCGCTTGGTCTACACGGAGAGAAATACCGCGCGGTCGGGCGGCCGATCCCGGCAGCGTCGCGTGCGGTCGACCGTGTCGAGGCTCGCAGCCGCCTCGGCCTGCCTGTCGACGCCCGCGTGGTACTCGTCTTCGGCGGCTCGCTCGGCGCGCGGCTCCTGAACGAGCTGGCGCTCGATGCATGGGCCGAGCACGGCCCGGCCGTCGTCCATCTCTGCGGCGAGCGCGACTACCCGGAGTTGCGCGGGCGGGTCTCGCGCGCCGACTACGTGCTCGAGCCGTTCATCGAGGAGATCGGCGTCGCCTACGGCGCCACGGACGTCGCGCTCGCGCGGGCCGGCGGCTCGGTCTGGGAGCTGGCGGCGGCAGGCTTGCCTGCCGTGCTCGTGCCCGGCGCATTCGCGACCGGGGCGCACCAGGACAAGAACGCGCGCTGGTTCGCCGAGGCCCGCGGAGCCGTGGTCGTGCCGGAGGCGCAAGCGGCTCGCGCCCCGCAGGTCGTGGAGGAGCTGCTCGAAGATCCGGACCGTCTCGCCGGGATGGCCGAGGCCATGCGTGCGGTCGCCAGGCCCGACGCAGCGGAGGAGATCGCTGATGAGCTCGTCGCCCTCGCTCGCCGGTAGGCGGATCTGGATCGCCGGGATCGGCGGCGCCGGGATGAGCGGTTATGCGCTCCTCGCCCGCGCCTGGGGGGCCGAGGTCGCCGGCTGGGACCGGGTCGAGACGCCCTACCTGCGCCATCTCGAGGGTGTGGCGGTCGAGATCTCGCAGGAACCACCGACGCCGCCGTCCGGCTGGGAGGTGTACGTCTCGACGGCGTTCGTCGACCGCGTGGAGGGCCGCCCGCGGGCCGACCTCCTTGCCGAGCTCGTCTCTCTGCAGCGAGCCATCGTCGTCGCCGGCGCGCACGGCAAGACGACGACGAGCGCGATGACCGCCTTCTGCCTCGACCGGCTTGGCCTCGACCCGGCCTTCCTCATCGGAGGCGACGTGCCCCAGCTCGGCGGCAACGCACGAGTCGGTTCCGGCTGGCTCGTCGTCGAGGGCGACGAGTCGGACCGGTCGGTGGCTGCCCTGCGACCGGAGATCGCCGTCCTTCTCAACGTCGACCTCGACCACCACACGACGTTCGTGTCGCGCGACGAGGTCGAATCCTTCTTCGAAGACTGGCTGCGCGAGGTTCCGCACGTCGTACGTGCCGAGGAGCTCGACCCTCTGACCTTCGACCTGGCCGTGCCGGGAGACCACAACCGGCGCAACGCGGCGGCGGCGCTCGCGGCACTCGAGCTCGCCGGCGTGCCGCGAACGGACGCCGAGTCGGCGATCGTCGAGTTCCGCGGCGCGGGCAGGCGGCTCGAGCGGAAAGGCGAGGCAGGAGGCGTCGCCGTGCTCGACAGCTATGCCCACCATCCAGCCGAGCTCGCGGCCGACCTCGCCGCGCTTCGCAACGGCGGCCGGCTGCTGGCTCTCTTCCAGCCGCACCTCTACTCGCGCACGCTCCATCTCGCCCACGGCTTCGCCGAGGCGCTCGCCGGAGCCGACGGCGCGTGCGTGACGGAGATCTATCGCGCACGGGAAGAGCCCGTGCCCGGCGTGAGCGGGCGGCTCATCGTCGACGAGCTTGCGGCGATACGGCCGGGCATGCGCATCGGCTGGGCGCCGTCGCTCGATGACGCCGCGCGGCTTATTGCCGCCTGGGCCCGCCCGGGGGACACCGTGCTCACACTCGGCGCGGGCGACGTCGACAGTGCGGCGGCGCTGATTCTCGAGGCGCTCGCGTGAACGTCGAGGAAGGCGTCGAGCTCGCCCGTTACACGACGCTCGGCACCGGCGGATCCGCGCGTGCCTTCGCGCGCCCGGAATCGGAGCGGGAGATGGACGAGCTCCTCCGCTGGGCGAGCGAGCACGGCCTCGGCGTTGCCGTGGTCGGCCTCGGCTCGAACGTGCTCGTGGCGGATTCAGGCGTGGACGCGCTCGTCCTTAAGCTCGGCGGGGAGCTCGCGGCCGTCGAGGCGGACGGAGACGTGCTGCGCGTCGGCGGCGGGGCGGCGAATGCGGTCGCCCTCCATCGCGCGCGCGCCGCCGGGCTCGGTGGCTTCGAATTCGCATGCGCCATCCCCGGCACGATCGGCGGGGGTGTCTGGATGAACGGCGGCGCGTACGGTGGCGACTTCGCCGGCGTGCTCGCGCGCGCGCTCGTCGCGACCGCAGACGGCAGCGGCTGGCTCACGCCGGTGGAGCTCGGGCTCACCTACCGGCATTCGGAGCTCCGGCACGGACAGGTCGTCTTGCGGGCCGAGCTGCGCCTGCGGCCGCGGCCCCCCGACGAGATCAAGGCGGAGATGCGGGAGCTGAACGCGCGCCGCAAGGAGGCCCAGCCGACCAACCGACGCACCTTCGGCAGCGTGTTCAAGAACCCGGAGCACGAGCTGAGCGCGGGGCGGATGCTCGAGGCGTGCGGGCTAAAGGGTCACCGGGTCGGCGGTGCACAGATCTCGCCGAAGCACGCGAACTTCATCGAGAACGCGGACGGTGCCACGACGGCCGACGCTCTCGCCCTCATGGCCGAGGCGCGGCGACGCGCATACGAGCAGTTCGGGGCCAGGCTCGAACACGAGGTCGAGTTCCTCGGGCAGCTCGAGCTGCCCGAACTGCCGGGCTAGTAGGAGCGAACACCCCGGCGGCGAACACCGAAAGGTGCCTGCGAGGGCTCGTTTCGCATTGTCTGCGGTGCTGGCGGAGGCGTCTGCGCTGCCGCGCCGCGTGAGACTCCCCGAGGTCGACCTTCGGGCGACGCTCGCCGGGCTCGCGCCGACGCGGCGGTCGCTCGCGATCGGCTGGGGGATCCTCGTCTTCGCGTTGGGCGGCTACGCGCTCGCGCGCGAGACATCCCTCTTCGCGATCGACCGGATCGACGTCAGCGGAGGCTCCCCGCGGCTCGCGGCCCAGGTGCGCCGGGCTCTTGCGCCACTGGCCGGAGCG
>DASXJG010000145.1:0-2927 GCA_036497525.1 Gaiellaceae bacterium | reverse complement strand
ACGCCGAAGTGCTCGAGCACGGCGGGAGCGACGTCCGTGATCCGCCGCAGCTCCGCCTCGAGGCCGACGGTCACGAGCGGGACGAGCGAGTCGCCCGCGACGAGCGAGCCGTGGCTCCCCCCGCCGGCGTGGTGGCGGCCTCCGAGGTCGGCCAGCTCCCATCCCTCCGCAGCCGAGACGAGCAGCTCGCCCGCGTTCGGGTCCGCGAGGGCCGACCGCGCGCGCCAGGCCGCATCCGGGTGGTCGAGCTTCTCGACCGGAGCGTCCTCGCCGTCCTTCCGCGCCACCACCCGGTCACCCTCACGGCGGAGCGTGACGTCGACGGCGGCGAAGCCGTCCAGCCGCTGCGCGAGCTCGCCCGCATCCACGCGCGCGTTCGGACGCAGATAGACCTGGCCGGCGCGGTTGGACGCCGCGACGACGATCTCGTCCGCAACGTCGGCCAACGGCTCCTCGAGCCGCGATGCCCGCTCGACGCGCGTCTGGCCGTGGTCGGAGAGGAGGACGACCGCGTAGCGCTCGAGGAACTCGTCCGGGCCGCCTGCGGCATCGAGCAGCGCACCGATCGCGGCGTCCGCCTGCTCGAGCGCGAGGTCCGCCTCGGCTCCGTCGGGGCCGCCGGCGTGGGAGGCGAAGTCGTAGCCGGAGAGGTAGAAGGCGAGGAAGTCGAAGCCGTCGCGCGTGACGAGCCAGCGGCCGACCGCGGTGGCATATGCGTCTACCGAGCCGGCACGCCGGCTGCGAACCGCGAACGGCGCTCCCGTCCGGTCCGACTCGAAGAGGCCGTAGAAGAAGAAGCGCCGCGGGCCGAACGCCGCGCGATTGAGGCCTGGGACGGTCGGGAGATAGCGGTGCCGGCCGCGGTAGCACGTGATGTTCACGGCGGCCGCGACCAGGCCCGCGTCCTCGAGCGCCTCGTAGACCGTCACCGCGTCGCGCGAGAGATGGCGGGCGTTCATGTTGAAGATCGTGTCGACGAGCGACTGCGAAAGGCCGGCCGCGCGCAACGCCGACAGCGACGAGCCGTACTCGACGATCCGCCGCTCCTCGCGGTTCCACCAGACGAGCGAGGGGATGTGGTGGACGCCGGGCCCCGAGCCCGTCGCGATCGACGTGAGGCAGACCGGCGTCAGCGACGGGAAGACGGACGTCGCCTGGCGGTAGTCGCCTTCGGCGGCGAGGAAGGCCATGGCCGGCGCGTGTCCTCCCGCGATCGCCCGCTCGAACGCCGCGGGCGTCATCCCGTCCACGACGACGAGCACGAGCTTCTTCGCCATGCCGAGACCTACTCGTCGCGCGCGAGCGTCCGCAAACCGGCGTAGCGCTCCGGTTGCGCCCGCCTGAGCCGCACCGCGACGAGGGGCAGCGCCAGCGCCAGGAGATAACCAACGACCGGAATCCAGGCGAGAGCGGCAATCACCAGCGCAGCTCCCGAGACGAGCAGCGCGGTGCCGCCGGGCGTCCCGCCACGCCGGAGCGCGCCGCGCACGACCTGCGCAGCGCCGAGCCCGCCGGCGAGCGCCCCGACGATCCCCCCGACGAAGTCTCCCCAGCCGCCCGGCTGCCAGCTGTCGATGCCGAAGCCGATCGCCGCACCGACGGCGCCGGCCACCAGGATGGCGACGATGCGCCAGACGCGCTCGGTGCCGGCCAGGCCGGCAAAGAGGACGCCCACCGCAGCGCCCAGGCCTGCGCAGACGCCGATCCAGTACCACGAGCCCATCCGCCGAGTGTAGAGCCGTAACCGCGGGCGGCGTCCGGTCGTTGTACCGACGTGACCCCAGAGGACCGTCCATTGCTCCTGTTCTTCACCTCCCGCCGCTCCGGGCCCGCCCGGCGGATGGAGAGCCTGCTCGCGCACATCGCGCGCAAGGAGCGGAGCCGCCTTCGCGTCAGCAAGATCGACGTGGACGACCGGCCGGAGGTCGCGGAGCGGTTCCGGGTACAGCAGGTTCCGTCGCTCGCGCTCGTCGTCGGCAAGAGGGTCGTCTCCCGGATCGACGGTCGCGCCACCGCGCCGCGGATCGAGTCGATGCTCGAGCCGCACCTCGAGGGCGACACTCTCGTCGCCTAGACCTGGCTAGAGCGAGCGCTTCTCGAGCCGCGCGATCACCGCGAGCCCGAAGTCCGCAGCCCGCTTGCCGTCGATCACGCGATGGTCGAACGTCACGGAGACGTTCCCCATCCTGCGGACGGCGACCTCGCCGTCGCGGACGACCGGACGCTCGTCGATCCGGTGGATGCCAAGGATCGCCACCTCCGGGTGGTTGATCAGCGGCGTGACGAAGAGGCCCGCCGCCTTGCCGGCGCTCGTGACGGTGAACGTCCCGCCACGCAGCTCCTCCGGCTTCAGGGTTCCGGCGTGCGCGGCCTCGGCCAGGCGGCGCACCTCGGCGTCGAGCTCTTCGAGCGAGCGGGGGTCGGTGCCGTGGACGACCGGGACGACGAGACCCTGCTCGGTCTGGACGGCGACGCCGATGTCGTAGCGGTCGAGCAGCACGAGCTCTTCTCCCTCGACGCGCGCGTTCAGCTCGGGATACTCGCGCAGCGCCGCCACGACCGACTCGATGACGAGCGGAACGAGCCGGTGCAACTCGACGTGGGTGAAGTCGCACTCCTCGACCCAGGTCACGGCCGGGATCTCGCGGTGCGCGCGAGTCAGGTGCTCGAACATCTGCCGCCGGATCCCGCGCAACGGGACATGCGTCCCTTCCGGACTAGTCCCGGTGCCTGGCACCGGGACTTGGCCCGAAGAGACAGCTCGAACGTCTTCCTCGGTGATCCGTCCCTGGGGCCCCGTGCCGGTTACGCCGGCGAGATCGACACCCAGTTCCTGCGCAACCTTGCGGACGAGCGGGGTCGCACGCACCTTCGCCTCGCCTCCGGTGGGCGCGGTAGGCGGTGTCTTTTTCGGACCGGTCTCGGTG
>DASXJG010000144.1:0-12232 GCA_036497525.1 Gaiellaceae bacterium | reverse complement strand
CCGCTCCTCGAAGCACAAGGAAAGACGTGATCGCGACCCCTTCACCCCGGCTCGGAACCCTCGGCGGCCAGCACCGGCACCGGCTCGGAAGTCTCGGCGGCCTCGGTATCGCCCTGGTGGCCTGGGTTCTGTACGCGGTCTACTTCGGGCCGACGCAGGGCTGGACGTTCTTTCTCCAGCTCTCCGTCAACGGAATCATCCTCGGCAGCATCTACGCGCTGATCGCGCTCGGGTACTCGATGGTCTACGGGATCCTGAAGCTGCTCAACTTCGCGCACGGCGACGTCTACATGATCGGCTCGTTCATCGGGTTCGGAGTCCTCACGCTGCTCGGCGGCGCCCTGACCCCGGCGATCCCGGTGGTCGCACTCGTCCTCTTGATGTTCTTCGTGGCGATGGTCGGCGCGGGCACGCTGGGCGTCGTGATCGAGCGCTTCGCCTACCGGCCGCTGCGCAACGCTCCGCGGATCGCTCCCCTGATCTCGGCCCTCGGCGTCGCGTTCTTCCTCGAGAACTCCGCGCTGCTCCTGTTCGGGGCGCAATACCGCAACTACGACGGCTACGACCTCATCAGCTACAACGGCATCCATATCGGCGGGGCGACCGGTGTCTTCGTCTCGTACCTCGGCGTGATCGTCATCTCGAGCGCGGTGGTGTTGATGCTGGCCCTGCTGGCGCTCGTCCGCTGGACGCGGTTCGGGAAGGCGATGCGGGCCGTCTCGTACGATCGTGAGGCGGCCGCGATGATGGGAATCGACCCCGACCGTGTCATCGCAACGACCTTCTTCGTCGGCTCGGCGCTCGCGGGCGCCGCCGGCGTCATGTTCGGGCTCCTCTTCAGTCAGATCTTCCACCTGATGGGCTTCATCGCGGGGTTGAAGGGCTTCACCGCAGCGGTCGTCGGCGGCATTGGCAGCATCCCCGGCGCGATGCTCGGCGGCCTCCTCGTGGGCATGGTCGAGTCGTGGGCGACCGGCTACCTCAACGGAAACGTGTCGGACCTCGTCGTGTTCGGGATCCTGATCGCCTTCATGCTGATCCGGCCCACCGGCCTGCTTGGCACGCCGGCGTTGCAGAAGGTCTAGAAGGTGGCCGAGGCGACTCCACCTCCCGCCGACGCGCCGGTTCCGACGACGGGTCAGATCGGCGTCGACAGCTGGGTTTCGGAGTCGGACCAGCGTGACGCCCGGTACACGGGCGCCTGGGGCCACGTCGCCCGCGTCTGGGACCGCTTGCCGCCCGCCGGCAAGCTCGCGCTGATCACGCCGGCGATCCTCGTGCCGTTCATTCCCGTCGTCAGCACCGGGAACCTCTTCAACTACGGCGTCTTCATCCTGATCTATGCGCTCCTGGCGCTCGGACTGAACGTCGTCGTCGGGTTCGCCGGCCTCCTCGATCTCGGCTACGTCGCGTTCTTCGGCTTCGGTGCCTACACGTACGCCTTCCTCTCGGGGACGCACTCCGAGAAAGGGCACGTCTACACCCATCACTGGCCCGCCGAGCTTGCGATTCCGGTGGCGGTCGTCGTCTGCGGCGTGCTCGGCGTGTTCCTCGGCTCGACCTCGAGGCGGCTCCTCGGCGACTACCTCGCCATCGTCACTCTCTTCTTCGGCCAGGCCTTCGTCGTCTTCACCAACGCGGCGGACCCGTACGGGATCACGAACGGCTCCAACGGGCTCGCCAACATCGACCCGCTGAGGTTCACCTTCTTCGGGCACAGCCTCGTCATCGCTTCCGTGCGGGGCTACTACTGGTTCCTGTTCGGCTGCGTGATCTTCGTGCTCATCCTGCTTCACCTGCTGAGCGAGTCGCGGACGGGCCGTGCGTGGAAGGCCTCCCGCGAGGATCCGCTGGCCGCGGAGATGATGGGCATGCCGGTCAACCGGCTGAAAATCATGGCCTTCTCCCTCGGCGCCATGATCGCCGGGCTCGCTGGAACCACCTTCGCCGCCGCCCAAACCGGCGCCTTCCCGCAGAACTTCAGCACCCAGGTGCTGATCCTGATCTACGCCGTCGTGATCCTCGGCGGCGCCGGGAGCCTGACCGGGATGCTCGTCGGCGCGGCGGTCATCATCGCGTCGAACCAGGTGCTCGACTCGACCTCGCCGCCGACCTTGCAACGCGTCCTGTTCTACCTCGCGCTCATCATCGGGTTCTGCTGGCTGTTCCGCTCGTCCTGGAAGAAGCTCGTGACCGTGATCGTGCTGACGGTGGGTCTCGGATTCGCAGTGCACGAGATCGCGGCTCACGTCTGGCATCGCGGAGTTGAAGGCACCGTCACTTCTGGCGGGTTCCTGACCGGCGCGATCAAGCACTGGGTGCTACTCCCGACCAACCCGACCCGCCTTGCGGACTACGCCTACCTGCTCGTGATCGTGCTCGCCGTCGCGCTGACCCAACTCAAAGGCTGGTGGCGCGTCGCGATCTCGCCGTTCGTGTTCGTCCTCACGGTGTTCGTGTGGGAGAACCTGCTGATCGTTCAGCCTGCGGTCACGCGTTACGTGCTGTTCGGCGCGCTCCTGATCGCGCTGATGGCGACCCGGCCGCAGGGGCTGTTCGGGACGGCGAAGGTTGAGATCGTCTGATGCCCCTGCTCGAGCTGAAGGGCGTCTCGAAGGCATTCGGCGGGCTCCAGGTCATCGCCGATCTCGACTTCCACGTCGACGAGAACGAGATCGTCAGCGTGATCGGGCCGAACGGAGCAGGCAAGACGACGCTCTTCAACCTCGTCACCGGCGTCTATCAGCCGGACGGAGGCGAGATCGAATTCGAGGGGCAGAGCCTGATCGGGCTCTCGCCGCACAAGATCACCACCCGGGGCGTCGCGCGGACGTTCCAGACGTTGCGCCTCTTCCTGAACATGACGGTGAAGGAGAACGTCATGGCCGCCGCCTACGGGCACACAAAGGCCGGTGTGATCCGGTCGGTGCTGCGGACCCCAGGCATGCGGCGCGAGGAGCGGGAGATCAACCAGCTCGCCGAGGACCGTCTCTCCTTCTTCGGCCAGCGGCTCATGGGCTACCGGTGGAACCAGCCCGCCTACAGCCTCTCGTACGCGAACCGGCGCCGCCTCGAGATCGCGCGCGCCATGGCGACGAATCCGCGGCTGCTGCTGCTCGACGAGCCGGCCGCGGGAATGAACCCGGTCGAGACCCACGAGATCACCGAGCTGATCGCGAAGCTGCGTGACGAAGGCGGCTACACGATCCTCGTCATCGAGCACGACATGCACGTCGTCGAGGGCATCTCCGACCGGGTCGTCGCGCTCGACCACGGCGTGAAGATCGCGGAGGGGACCTTCGAAGCCGTCGCAACGGATCCTCGGGTCGTCGAGGCGTACCTCGGGGCAAGCGCGACGGTGACGAAGTGAGCAGCAACGGGCCTGGGCCCGAGCCGCTCCTGCAGCTGGAGGCGGTCGATACCTATTACGGGCAGATCCACATCCTCCAGGGCGTGAACATCGTGGTGCGGGCGGGCGAGCTCGTCTGCCTGCTCGGCGGCAACGCCTCGGGGAAGTCGACGACGCTGAAGACCGTGCTCGGGATCGTGCAGCCGCGGAACGGCACCGTGCGGTTCGACGGCGAGGACGTGACGGCGCGGCCGACCAGCTACCGGATCGGGAAGGGCATTGCGATCGTCCCCGAGAACCGGCGGCTGTTCGCGCCGATGAGCGTGCTCGAGAACCTGCAGATGGGGGCGTACCTGCGGGGCGGCGGGACGAAGGAGGACTTCGATCGCGTGTACGAGCTCTTCCCGCTCCTCCACCAGCGGCGCTCGCAGCTCGCCGGGACGCTGTCCGGCGGTGAGCAGCAGATGGTGGCGATGGGACGTGCGCTGATGTCGCGCCCGAAGCTGCTGCTCATGGACGAGCCGTCGATGGGTCTCGCCCCGATCCTGGTCGAGCGGAACTTCGAGATCATCCAGCAGGTGCACCAGTCGGGGGTCGCGATGCTCGTCGTCGAGCAGAACGCGAACGTCTCGCTGGCGATCGCGGACCGGGGATATGTCCTTTCGACGGGCCGGCTCGTCCTCGAAGGCCCGGCCGCCGAGCTCCGCGAGCACGAGGATCTCCGCAAGGCCTATCTAGGACGCTGAGCGGGATTCCGGCGGCGCGACGACCAGACACCGGGCGTGTCCAGAGTGGACGTGTTCGTTCGGCCGACGGTCAGCGTCAGGAGGTGGTGCTTCGTGACCGTGCCGCTCGGCCTGGCGGCGATGCGCGCGTGGATCCGGCGGAACAGCTCCTCGCGCTGGTCCTCCGGTAGCGCCAGGTTGTCCGAGAACGTGCCGAGCACGTCGATGAACTCGTCCGCGGTGTACGTCAGGGCAACGAGCCGGCGGCGCTCCTCGACGTTTGCGAACAGGCCCGAAGCCTCGAACTCCGCTGCCCAGCCCGTGACCTCCTCGGGCGGCCGCGGAGGCCGATTGTCCGGGTGCGGGACGACCGCGTCGTAGTCCAGCTGAACCTCCGCGAAGAACGGGTCGCCGTCGGGAGGGAGGACGTGCGGGCCGGCGACGACGCCGAGCGCGCCGCCCGGACGCAACAATCGAGCCGGCTTCGCGTAGCGCAGCTCCGGTGCGATCCAGTGGAAGGCCGTGAAGGCGACGATCCCGTCGAAGCCCGCCTCGCTCGGCTGCCAGGTCTCGAAGTCGGCGACCACGATCTCGGCGTCCGGCACATTCCGCGCGGCGATCTCGGCGAGGTCCGGCGACAGCTCGACTCCGGTGACGGCGTACCCGCGCCCTACGAGCTCCGCCGTCGCCTTGCCGCTGCCCGGGCCGATCTCGAGCACGCGCGAGCCCGGCTCGAGCGCCGCCAGCTCCGCGAGGTCGTCGAAGACGGCCGCGGGATACTCCGGCCGGGCGCGGTCGTACTGCGCCGCGACGGAGCCGAACGTCTCGCGCAGCCGCTCACGGTCTCGATGCTCCCGCATGGCTAGATTGAAGCGGCATGGACGATTCGCTGCACGAGGCCGCACTCGCGACGGTGGTTGCAACCCGGAGCTCCGCCCCGCGGCCGGTCGGGTCGAAGCTCGTCCTCCGCGCCGACGGCAGCATCGAAGGCTCGGTCTCGAACGGCTGCGTCGAGAGCGACGTCATCCTGGCCGCACAGGACGTGCTGGCCGGCGGGGAACCACGCCTGATCACATACGGGATCACCGACGAGATGGCGTTCGGCGTCGGGTTGCCGTGCGGCGGCGAGATCGACGTCTTCGTCGAGCCGTACCGGGACGGCGAAGCCGAGGTCGTGCTCACCGTCGTCGCGGGCGAGGACGTCGGAGAGAAGCTGAACGACCCGGAGCTCGAGCAGACGGCGCGCCGCCGCGGCCGGAGCCACGTCTTCGAGCACGAAGGCCGGACGGTCTTCGCCGACGTGAGCGTTCCGCCTCCGCGTCTCTTCGTCTACGGCGCCGCCGACACCGCAGAAGCGCTCTGCGCCGCGGCCAAGCTCCTCGGCTGGCGGACGATCGTGGCCGACGCCCGGCCGCGCTTCGCCACGCCCGAGCGGATCCCCAGCGCCGACGAGCTCCTCTTGCTCTGGCCGGACGAGGCGCTGGCGCACATCTCACCCGATGCGGCGACCGCGATCGTCGTCCTGACGCACGACGACAAGTTCGACCTTCCTCTGGTACGCGCCGCACTCGCGACCGAGGCGTTCTACCTCGGCTGGCTCGGATCGCGCAGGAACCAGGAGCGGCGGCGCGGGCTGCTCGTCGAGGAAGGTGTGGCTGAGGACGACCTCGAGCGTGTCCACGGGCCGGCCGGGCTCGACCTCGGCGCGGCCTCGCCGGAAGAGACCGCAGTCTCCATCCTCGCCGAGATCCTCGCAGTGCGGGCCGGCCGTTCCGGCGGGCCGCTGCGAGAGGCGGGCACCCGCATCCACGCATAGCCGGTGCCCCGACCGGGATAGGATCGCAACGATGCTGCTGCGCGAGGTCGAGTACGCAAAACCGGGGTCGGTGGCGGAGGCGCTGGAGCTGCTCGCCGCGAACGACGGCGCCCGCGCGCTCGCCGGCGGCCAGACGCTGATCAACGTGATGAAGGCCCGTGCGGCCTCGCCGGACATGCTGGTCGACCTCAACGGGCTCGCCGACCTTCGCGGGATCGAGCTCGCCGGCGACGGGACGCTCACGATCGGCGCGATGACGACCTGCTCGGAGCTGACGGCCTCGGCCGAGGCGAAGGCAAGACCCATCCTGGGCGAGGTCTGCGCGCAGATCGCCGACGTCCAGGTGCGGAACCGCGGCACGATCGGCGGCAACCTCTGCTCGAACGACCCGACGAACCACCTGCCGCCGCTCATGGTCGCGGTCGGAGCGCGCATGACGATCGCGAACTCAGACGGCGAGCGGGAGGTGGCCGCCGACGAGTTCTTTCTCGGCGTCTATCTCACGGCCGCGGGGCCGGGAGAGCTGCTGACG
Organism: Gaiellaceae bacterium; assembly: GCA_036497525.1. Lineage (GTDB taxonomy): Bacteria > Actinomycetota > Thermoleophilia > Gaiellales > Gaiellaceae > Palsa-739. The sequence continues at coordinate 5,810 of DASXJG010000144.1, read as the reverse complement.
CGGATCTCGATCCCGGCCGGCAAGAAGGACGGCTTCGCGGCGGTCACGCTCGGTGCCGAGGGGACCTGCATCTGCAACGCGGCGGCGTCGGTGAACGGCGACCTCCGTGTCGTGCTCGGCTGCGTCGACGCGGTGCCGGTGCTCGTCACGGCCGCCGGGCCGGAGGGAGTCGCGGACGCCGTCCGCGCCGCCGACCTGACGCCGCCGTCCGACGTCCACGCCTCGAGCGAGTACCGCATCCATCTCGCCACCGTGCTCGCCGAGCGCGCTGCCGCGGAGGCGCTGTCCCGCTGATGGACGTCACGGTCACCGTCAACGGCACGGCCTACGAGCGCGACGTCGAGCCGCGCAAGCTGCTCATCCACTTCCTCCGCGACGACCTCGACCTCACGGGCAGCCACGTCGGCTGCGACACCGGCAACTGCGGCGCGTGCTCGGTCATCGTCGACGGCGTGCTCGCCAAGAGCTGCATGCTCCTGGCCGTCCAGGCCGACGGCGCGAGCATCGAGACGGTCGAGGGTCTCAGCGAGGACGGCGAGCTGACGCAGCTCCAACAGGCGTTCAACGAGCACCACGCGCTCCAGTGCGGCTACTGCACGCCGGGGATGCTCATGAGCGCGACCGCGCTCTTGCGCGAGAACCCGAGCCCGTCCGAGGACGAGATCAAGAAGGCGCTCCAGGGCAACATCTGCCGCTGCACCGGCTACTGGAACATCGTCGAGGCCGTGAAGGCGGTGGCGAAGTGAGCGAGACGGAGATGAGCGAGACCACGCTCGCACCGGCGCCGGTCGAGGTGCAGAAGGGCTGGGGCGGCCAGAGTGTCCGCCGCAAGGAGGACAAGCGGCTCCTGCAGGGCGAGGGCGTCTTCGTCGACGACGTCAAGCGCCACGGGATGGGCTACCTCCACTTCGTCCGCAGCCCGTACGCGCACGCGCACATCACCCGCGTCGACGTCTCCGCGGCCGAGGCGGTCGACGGCGTCTACGGGACGTTGACCGGGGAGGAGGTCGCGGCGCTCACCGAGCCGTTCTTCCAGATCTCGAGCGCGCCGGGCGCGAACATCAAGGACTTCTCCCTCGCGGTCGGCAAGGTGCGCTTCGTCGGCGAGCCGATCGTCGCCGTCGTCGCCGAGACGCGCGAGCTCGCGCGGGACGCCTCCGAGCTCGTCGAGGTGGACTTCGAGCCGCTGCCGGCGGTCGTCGACGCGCGCGAAGCGCAGAAGCCCGACGCGCCCGTCCTCCACGACGACGCCGAGGGGAACCTGATGTGGGCCGGCCTCTACTCGTGGGGGGATCTCGACGCCGCGTTCGCCGAGGCCGACCGCGTCATCAAGATCCCCGAGCTCCACTTCCACCGCTTCAACTCGACGCCGCTCGAATGCGACGGCGCGCTCGTCGAGTACAACCGCGGCGTCGGGCAGTGGACGATCCACACGAACAACCAGTTCCCAGGGTTCGCCGCGATCATGATGGGCCCGGCGATGCAGGTGGGGCTCGACAAGCTCCGCTTCGTCACCCAGGACATCGGCGGAGGCTTCGGCAACAAGATCACCTCGCACCCCCAGCTCGTCGTGTGCTGCCTGCTCGCGCGCAAGCTCAACCGGCCGGTGCAGTGGACGGAGTGGCGGACCGACTTCCACCTCTCGATGTCGCACGGGAACGAGCGCTGGTTCCGAGACACCGAGGTGGCGGTAAAGGACGACGGCACGCTGCTCGGCTTCCGGACGAAGGCGCTCGACGACGCCGGCGCGTGGCTGCGCTACGAGCCGCTCGGCGGCGTGATCTGGGCGCAGGTGACGCCCGGGATGTACCGCTGGCGGCACATCGAGCTCGAGTTCACGCAGGTCGCCACGAACAAGGCGCCCGTCTCTCCGAACCGCGGCTACTCGCGCATGCAGCACCTCTGGTTCACCGAGCGCGTGATCGACATCGTCGCGCGCGAGCTCGGCCTCGACCCGGTCGAGGTGCGGAAGCGGAACTACATCCGCGCCGAGGACATGCCCTACGAGACGCCTAACGGCTGCGTGTACGACTCCGGCGACTACGCCGCGATGCTCGACCTCGCGCTCGGGCTCGTCGGCTACGACTCGATGGCCGAGCGGCGGGCGGAGGCGTCGGAGCGGGGGAAGGTGCTCGGCGTCGGGATCGGGTCCACGCTCGACTCGGGCACGAACAACTTTGGCCAGTCGCGCCTCATCAACCCCGAGCTTCAGTTCTCGGGCAACAACGAGGTGGCGACGGTCAAGCTCGACATCTTCGGCGAGATCGTCGTCACGCTCGGCACGACACCGCAGGGGCAGGGGCACGAGACCACGGCGTCGCAGGTCGTCGCCGACATCCTCAGCTGCTCGCCCGACGACGTGCACGTCCGCGCCGGTCACGACAGCTACTGGAACTCGCACGCCGGCTTCTCGGGCACGTACGCGAGCCAGTTCGCGGTCACGGGGCTCAGCGCGGTGAAGGGCGCGACGGACATGCTCGCAGCCGAGATCAAGAAGCTCGCCGGGGCGGTCTTCGGAGGCGTGCCGCCGGAGGCGCTCGAGCTCGCGGACGGCGGCGTCCGGATCAAGGAGAGTCCGGACGCGTTCCTCCCCTTCATGGCGTGCGGCGCGATCATCAACGCGAACAACGCCGGGCTACCCGAGGATCTCGACGTCACGCTGAACTGCCGTTACGTCTACCGGCCGCCGTTCGAGGTGCCGGACGTCGAGCGGAAGTTCGGCAACCTGACGCTGACGTACGCCGCGCAGGTGCATGTCGCCGTCGTCGAGGTCGACCCCGAGACGGGCGCGTACGAGATCGTCGACTACGCGGCCGTCGACGACTGCGGCAAGCGGATCAACCCGCAGATCGTCGAGGGCCAGGTGATGGGCGCGACCGCGCAGGCGATCGGCGCCGCCGTCCACGAGACGTTCGAGTACGACGAGGACGGCAACCTGCTCACGCCCAACTTCTACGACTACCACGTGCCGCACGCGCTCGACATGCCGCCGCTCGCGACGGGCGCGATCGAGAGCCCGTCGCCGTTCACGCCACTCGGCACGAAGGGCATGGGCGAGGGCGGCGGCGCGGGGATCCACGCGGTCTGCGCGGCGATCCAGGACGCGACGGGCGCGATCGTCACGGACAGCCACAACCCGTACCAGCGCGTCTGGCGGCTGCTGCAGGAGGCGCGGGCATGAACGTCTCCGGCGACCGCAGGTTCGAGGCGTCGCGGGCGATCGTGTGGCAGGTGCTGAACGACCCCGAGGCGATGGCGAAGACGATGCCGGGCGTCCAGAGCTTCGACGTCCACGACGACCGGCACTGGACCGCGAACGTGAAGATCCCGCTCGGCCTCGGAGGCCTGCGAATGAAGGTCGACATGGAGAAGGTCGAGGAGCGCGAGCCGGACTTCGCGAAGCTCGCGATCAAGGGCAACGGCGTCGGCGCGATCATGAACATGGAGACGTCGTTCACGCTTTCCGAGGCGGACGGCGGCGCCACGTCGATGGCGTGGAGCGCCGAGGTCAAGGTCCTCGGGCCGGTCGGCTCGATGGGCCAGCGCGTCCTCCAGCCGATCGTGAACCAGCAGGTGAAGCACGTGCTCACGGCGCTCGACAAGCAGGTGCAGGAAGCGCTTCAGAGCCAGAGCGCGTGACGGCCCCTCTCCGCATCGGCGTGATGCAGCTCACGATGGAGCCGCTCGAGGAGATGCTCGCCTCCGCGCGCACGATGGAGGAGGCCGGAATGGACACCATCTGGCTCGCCGAGGCGTACCCCTGGTGGCGCAAGCACGGGATGGAGGCCCGTTCCTCGACCGGCGTCGCCGCGCTCATGGCGCATCAGACGGGACGCCTCACGATCGGGTGGGGGATCATCGCGGCGTCGACGCGGCATCCCGTGCAGGCCGCGATGGACGCCCGCGTCGTACAGGAGGCGGCCGGCCCCGGCCGGTTCATCCTCGGCTTCGGGACGTCGAAGATCTTCCTCAACAACACGAAGACGCAGACGAAGAAGACGCTGGGGCCGATGCGCGACGCGGTGACGATCGCGCGGGGCGTCCTCTCCGGCGAGCGGTTCGACTACGACGGCGACACGTGGAGCGCCGACGTGCCGGCGATGGCGGACGACGCGCATGCGCCGCGCGAGGTGCCGCCGGTCTACGTGGCCGCGACCGCGCCGAAGATGCAAGCGCTCGCGGGCGAGATCGCGGACGGGTGCCTCACCCCGTCGATCACGACGCCTGCCTTCGTCCGCTACACGCGCCAGAACGTCGGCGGCGAGATCGACGTCGGCTGCACCGTCGTCGCGTCGATCGACGAGTCCGACCGCGACGCGGGCCGCGACGGCGCGCGCGAGATCGCCGGCATGTACCTCGCGAACAAGGTGCAGAACATCCAGGGCGCGGCCGACACGCTGCTCGAGCTCGCGGGGATCGAGCAGGAGGAGATCCGGCCGGTGGCCGAGGCGATGGAGCGGGGCGGACGGCTCGCTGCCAAGGCGGAGGTCTCGGACGCGCTCCTCGACAAGTGCCGGCCGATCGCGGGCACGCCGTCGGACTGCATCGAGGCGATCGAGGAGTACCGCGACGCCGGCTGCACCCACGTGATGCTCGAGCTCTGGGGGGCGAACCGGCACGAGCAGATCCGGCTCTTCGGCGAGAAGGTGTTGCCGCAATTTCGCGGGTAGACGACATGCTCGCGGAGGCGCGCTCAGGGATCCGGCGGTACGCGCCGGATGAGGTGAGGGCGGATCCGGATCTGTTGGTCGTGGACATTCGCTCGGCGGACGAGCGCGAGCGCGCCGGCATCATTCCGGGCGCGAAGCACGTCCCGTACTCGGTGCTGCCCTGGCGCGCCGACCAGACGTCGGAGTGGCGCGACGAGGAGCTCGGGGGCCGTCGCCTCTGCCTCGTTTGCGCGCAGGGCTACTCGTCGTCGCTTGCCGCCGCGCAGCTCGTCGGCCTCGGGGTCGATGCGGGCGACCTGATCGGCGGCTACGACGCGTGGTGAGCGTCGACCGCAACCGGCTGGTCGATACCGCTTCGCGGCTAGTCGACGTGCCGAGCTTCACCGGCGACGAGGAGGCGGCGGCGCGGCTCATGGTCGACCTGTTCGAGTCGCTCGGCCTGCAGGTGCAGTGGCAGCAGGTCGAGGAGGGGCGCGCGAACGCGCTCGGCACGTGGCCCGGTGCGGGTGGCGGCAAGTCGCTCATGTTCAACGGCCACCTCGACACGTCCTACTCCGGCCGCGAGCCGTGGTTGCGCAGCGTCCCGGGCTTCCAGCCGCAGGCGTTCGAGCGGGGCGGCCGGCTCTACGGGCTCGGCATCTCGAACATGAAGGGCGCCGTCGCGTGCTACGTCGAGGCGGTGCGGGCGCTGCAGGACGCGGGCGTCCGGCTGCGCGGCGACGTCCTGATCGCCGCGGTGTGCGGCGAGATCGAGAAGACGCAGCAGGGCGAGGCGCAGGGGGCGCAGTACCGCGGCTACGCGGCGGGGACGCGTCATCTCGTCTCGCACGGCGGCGTCGCCGACATGTGCCTGCTCGGCGAGCCGACCGAGGGCAAGGTCGTGCTCGGCCACTTCGGCGCCCTGTGGCTCCGGATCCGCGTGCACGGCGACTTCATCCACACGGCGTTCAGCGAGGGCAGGCGCGACCGCAACTCGATTCTCCGCGCGCGCCAGGTGCTCGACGCGGTGCTCGAGTGGATCCCGGCGTGGGAGAACGACCCGTCGAACGAGTACCGCGGCGCCAAGGCGATCGTCAACGTCGGCGCGATCGAGGGCGGCTTCGGCTGGCGCGCCTCGCGGACGCCGCACCACACGGACCT
>DASXJG010000143.1:0-3202 GCA_036497525.1 Gaiellaceae bacterium | reverse complement strand
GCTTGGGAAGCCAATGCTCTACCAACTGAGCTACGTCCGCCGGCTGCCCGGATTCTACCCCGGCCATAATGGAGCCCGAGACAGCGAGCCAGGGAGATTCCATGTCGAACACCGAGCTGCACGAGACCGCCGCCGCACTCGTCGCCGAGGGGAAGGGGATCCTCGCCGCCGACGAGAGCACGGGCACGATCAAGAAGCGCTTCGACACGATCGGCGTCGAGTCGACCGAGGAGAACCGCCGCGCCTACCGCGACCTGCTGTTCACGACGCCGGGCGCCGAGGAGTTCATCAGCGGGGTCATCCTCTTCGACGAGACGATCCGCCAGAAGGCCGACGACGGCACGCCGTTCCCCGAGCTGCTCGCCTCGAAGGGGATCATCCCGGGGATCAAGGTCGACCAGGGCGCGAAGCCGCTCGCGCACGCCGAAGGTGAGACCGTGACCGAGGGCCTCGACGGGCTGAGGGAGCGCCTTGCGGAGTACCGCGAGCTCGGCGCACGCTTCGCCAAGTGGCGGACGACGTACTCGATCAGCGACACGATGCCGAGCGAGTACTGCATCTGGACGAACGCGCACTGCCTCGCCCGCTACGCCGCGCTCTGCCAGGAGGCGGGGATCGTCCCGATCGTCGAGCCGGAGGTGCTGCAGGACGGGACGCACACGATCGAGCGAAGCGCCTTCGTCACCTCGCGCGTGCTCGCCGCCGTCTACACCGAGCTGTTCGACCAGCGCGTCGACGTCGAAGGGACGCTGCTCAAGCCGAACATGGTGCTGTCCGGGTACGAGGCCGGCGATCGCGCCGGTGTCGACGACGTCGCGGCGGCAACGCTGCACACGCTCTCGAAGCACGTCCCGGTAGCGGTGCCCGGCGTCGTCTTCCTCTCCGGCGGCCAGTCGGACGAGGACGCGACCGCGCACCTCAACGCGATGAACGCCAGCGGGCCGCATCCCTGGCAGCTGTCCTTCTCCTACGGCCGCGCACTGCAGGCCCCGGCACTGAAGGCGTGGGGCGGCAAGGCGGAGAACGTCGAGGCTGGCCAGCGCGCGTACTACCACCGCGCGAAGATGAACGCCGCAGCGCGCACCGGCACGTACGCGCCAGAGATGGAGCGCGAAGCCGTAGGCGTCTGATGAGGCTGACCGACGCCGGACTCGAGACGGTCCTGGTCTTCGACGAAGGCTTCGAGCTCCCGCAGTTCGCGGCGTTTCCGCTCGTCGACAGCGATGAGGGGCGCGCCGCGCTCCGGCGCTACTACGAGCCGTTCCTCGCGCTCGCCCGCGACCGTCGCGTCCCGCTCGTGCTCTCTGCGCCCACATGGCGTGCGAACGCCGACTGGGGACGCCTCCTCGGATACGAGGGCGACGACCTTGCGGACGTCAACAGGCGCGCCGTCGCGTTCGTCGAGGAGGTGCGCGACGACGTATTGCGGCCGGCTGAGCGCGACGGCGCCGTCGTCGAAGGGTCCATAGGACCTCGCAGCGACGCCTACAACCCCACCTTCCTGATGGATGCAGGGGACGCGGAGCGGTACCACGCCGTGCAGCTTCGGACGTTCGCGGACGCCGGTTGTATGCAGGCGACCGCGCTCACGCTGACCTACCCGGAGGAAGCGATCGGGATCACGCGTGCGGCGACAGCAGCGGGGATCCCGATCGTCATCGGCTTCACCGTCGAAACGGACGGCCGGCTTCCGAACGGCGACTCGATCGAGGAGGGGATCCTCGCGGTGGACGACGCCACCGACGGCGGAGCGGAGTTCTTTGTCATCAACTGCGCCCACCCGACCCACTTCGCCGATGCCTTGCCCGAAGGGGAATCACGAACGCGGATCCGCGGGTTGCGGGCCAACGCGTCCACGCTGAGCCACGCAGAGCTCGACGAGGCGGAGGAGCTCGACTTCGGAGATCCGGGCGACCTCGCCCAGCGGTACGTCGCGCTTCGTAGTGACCTGCCCGAGCTCGAGGTCCTAGGGGGCTGCTGCGGGACGGACATCCGTCACGTCACCGCGATCTGCGACGCCTGGCTCGCGCCCTCCTAGGTGTACTCGAAGCCCGTGAGCTCGGACAGCTTCGCGAGCGACTGCTGTGCGACGACGCGCCGCACCGTTCCCGATCGCGAGCGCATGACGATCGAGTCGGTGATCGCGCCGCCGCGGGTGTACTGGACGCCCTGAAGGAGCGATCCCGTCGTCACGCCCGTGGCGGCGACGAACACGTCCTCGCCGGAGACGAGATCGTTCGCGTGGAGGACGCGCGTCGGGTCGAGGCCGGCGTCGAGCAGCTGTTGCCGCTCGTCGTCGTTGCGCGGCCAGAGCCGACCCTGGATGCCGCCGCCGACGCACTTGAGCGCAGCCGCCGAGATCACACCCTCGGGCGTTCCGCCGATCCCGTAGAGCATGTCGACACTCGTCCCGGGCTGCGCCGCCGCGATCGCCGGCGCCACGTCGCCGTCCCGGATCAGGCGCACGCGCGCGCCGGCGTCGCGCAACTCCGCAATCAGCTCCTCGTGACGGTCGCGCTCGAGCACGACCACGTCCACCTCGCGGGGCGTCTTACCCAGCGCCTCGGCGACGGAAATGACGTTCTCGGTCGGTGTCCGTTCGATGTCGATGGCGTCGATCGCGTCGGGGCCGACGGCGATCTTCTCCATGTAGAGCGCCGCTCCGGGGAAGAGCATCGTCCCGCGCTCCGCGACCGCGATCACCGCGATCGCGTTCGGCTGCCCGAGCGCGGTCAGCCGCGTCCCCTCGAGCGGGTCGACCGCGACGTCCACCTCCGGTCCCTGGCCGTTCCCGACCTCCTCGCCGTTGTAGAGCATCGGCGCCTTGTCCTTCTCCCCCTCGCCGATCACGACGACGCCGCGCATCGCGACGCTGTCGAGCACGAAGCGCATCGCGTCGACCGCGGCCTGGTCGGCGTCCTCCTTGTCGCCGCGGCCGATCCAGCGCGCCGCCGCCATCGCGGCGGCCTCGGTCACGCGGACGAGCTCCAGCGCGATGTTGCGGTCGGGGGCCTGCCTCGCGCTCACCAGGGAGGATCCTAAATCGCTAGGAGGGTTTGGCGGAAAGCCGCTCGTCGTCGGCGTGCGATGGTCGTTCGCTGACAAGGACGCAGGGAGCTCGAATAGCGCAGCTATTCGGGCGACCGAGGACGCAGCTCAGCGGGCGAGCAGCGTGCGCCGGCGGCACAGCCTGATTTTCGCC
>DASXJG010000142.1:0-45912 GCA_036497525.1 Gaiellaceae bacterium | reverse complement strand
GCCTTCCTCGTGTTCGAGTTCTCGCTGAGGGCGGTCGGCATCTCTTACGCGAGCCTGTCGTGGAGCGAGTCGTTCCTCGCCTGGGCGATCGGCCGCGTCATCAGCTCGCTGCCTCTGACGCCGGGCGGGATCGGGGTCGTCGAGCTGGGGCTGATCGGCACGCTGGTCGGCTTCGGCGCGCCGCACGCGCACGTCGTGGCGGCGGTGCTTCTCTACCGGGCGCTGATCATCGTGCCGACGCTCATCGTGGGCATCGCCGGCCTCCTCGTGTTGCGGCGGCCGGCCGCGCCGGCCACGACCTAAGGCAGCGCCTCGGCTACTTCCTCGCGCGGATCGTCCGAGCGCAGCCGCTCGCGGACGGCCGACACGATCCATTCGAGCCGGCGGAAGACGAGCGAGTTCCGGCGCTCGGCCTCGAGACGGCGGCGGGTCCGGGCGAAGCGGCGGTCGATGTAGCCGACCGGGGTAAACGGCCCATCGGGATAGAGCCGGCGGAGCGCAGCCTCGAGCGGCTCGTGGTCGAGAACGGCGTCGGCGTAATCGACCGTCTCGCCGGGCAGCGCGTCTAGCACAGCCTCCGCGCGCACGAGCCCTTCGACGAGGGCCCAGGGATGCGCGTCGAACACGCTCGCCGCGTGAGACGGATACAGCCACTCCCGCTTCAGCATCGTGTAGGCGACCTCCGCCACGTCCCGCCGTACCTTGAGAACCCGGAAGTCTCCGAGGCCCTCCCAGCCGCCGATGACGAACGGCTGCACGACGTCCTTGTAGGCGAACCCCTGGCGAACGGCCGAGCGGTCGAGATAGCTCGTCAGGCCTGCGAATGCATCCGGAGCGGAGCCGAGCAGGGTGAAGCGCTCGTCCGCGGGGGCGAGATGTTGGCGCCGCCTGGGCGCGCGGTCCCGGTTGAGGATCTCTCCGTCGCTCGTCCAGGGCGGCTCGGCGAGGCCGATCGCACGCGCGGCTGCGACGTAGAGGAGGCTCGACAGCGAGCGCGGCAGCGAGACGACGAACAGCGAGCCAAGCTCGTCCGTGTGAGCCCTTTCGGCCGCCCGCTTCAGCAGTCGGAGCCTGGTCACTCGAGTCAGCCTACGGGTGCCGGAGGAGAAATTCATGTGAGGAAGGTATGAATGGCTGGCCCAACAGCCCTGAAGCCTCGCCGGCAGATACCCGATGACCGCAACGGAAATCGGGATCAAGGCCGACGCCGCTGGAGCCGATTTACGCTGGGCTTACAAGAATCTGCGTTGTAGTTGACATCCTGGGGGAACAGTTCGCTTGCTGATTCCAACGGGCGAGGCTAAGGAGAGAAAACCCGATATGAAGAAGCTCATCGTTTTCGTGGCAGTGGCGCTCGCGATTCCGACCAGCGTCGCGTTCGCAAAGCCGCCGGCCACGCACACGAACCACAGCCACGCGGCCCCGAAGGTGATGTACGTGCTCAAGGGGACGCTCTCGAACTACATCGCGGCCACGAGCACAACGGACGGCTCGGTCACGATCACCGCGACGCACTCGAACTATCACGGCCGGGCGCTCAAGGGCGTGCCGATGACGTTCACGGTCTTGGCGAGCACGAAGGTCACGAACCAGAACGGCCAGACGCAGACCACGGTCGCGGACGGCACCAAGGGGACGGTCAAGTTCAAGGCCCCGCTGAGGTTCGCGAGCGGGACGAATCTGGCAACGACCCTCCCGACCATGGCGAAGGCGTTCCACGTCATCGTTCGTCAGGCCGGCTAGCAAGTAGACACCACCTGTGTCGAAGCGGTCGCGCCTCCGAGGGCGCGGCCGCTTCGTCGTTCCGGGGCCGCCTAGCGCGTGAGCGTGACCTTGCGCAGGCCGGCGGGGCTGTCGAGGTCGAGGCCCCGGAGGCTCGTGAGGCGCATGGCCGTCACCTGCCCCGGCACGACCGCGGTGAGAGGGCTCAGCCATTCCGGTACTCCCGGCGCGAGCACGAGCTTCGTCTGGGCCCGCCGCAGCACGGCGCGCACGTCCGAGATCGCCACCAGGCGCGCGCCGCGGGTGCGCAGCGGCGGAACGATCTCCTCGACGCTCGGCCGCGCCGGTCCGCTCGGCGCCACGACGACGACCGGCCAGCCGGGCCGGATCGCGGCGATCGGCCCGTGCATCAGGTCGGCCGGCGAGTAGGCCTCGGTGACGATCCCCGAGAGCTCGCGGATCTTGAGCGCGATCTCGTAGCCGGTGCCGTAGTTGACGCCGCGGGCGACGACGGTCAGCCCGACCGCATCCCGATACTCGTCGAGCTGGGGCGCCTCGCCGAGCGAGAGCTCGATCTGAGCCGCGAGCGCCTCGGGCATCCCGGCCAGCTCCTTGCGCGCGGCGGCGTCGTCCGACGTCTCCGCGAAGAGGAGCGCGACAGCGCCGAGCGAGTTCACGTACGTCTTCGTCGCCGCCACCGCATGCTCGTGTCCAGCTTCGAGCGGCAGCACCGCCTCGGCCGTGCGCCCGAGCGGGGAGTCGGGGTCATTTGTGAGCGCGAGCGTCGGCCGGCCCTGGTCCCGCGCCTCGGCGAGCACGGCGACGACGTCGGGCGATGCGCCGGACTGCGAGATCCCGATCACGAGGCCGCCGTCGAGGCGCGGCGGCTGGCCGTAGATCGTGTAGAGCGACGGGGTCGCGAACATCACCGGCACGCGGTGCGCGCGCCCGAGCAGGTACTGCGCATAGCGCGCGACGTTCGACGAGCTGCCGCGCGAGGCGATGAGGAGGTAGCGGATGTCACTCCGGCGGAAGAGCCGGGCCGCCGACCGTGCAGCCTCCGTCTGGCGCTCGAGCAAGCGCTCCAGGGCCTCGGGCTGCTCGCGCAGCTCAGTCTCGAGCCACGACATCGCTCCGCCCCGCGCAGAGGACGGCCTGGATCTCCAGCCGGTCGTCGAGGACGACGACGTCAGCCGGCGCGCCGGGCTCGAGCAAGCCGATGTCCTCACGGCGGAGGAACCGCGCGGGCACCTCCGTCGCCGCTCCGACCGCCTGTTCGAAGGGGACGCCGAGCGCGTGGAGGTTCCGCACCGCGTCGATCATCGTGAGCGTCGTCCCGGCGAGCGTCCCGTCCCCTCGCATCGGCGCCGTCCCCTCACCCACCTCGACCTCGACGTCGCCGAGCTGGAAGGTGCCGTTGCCTCCCGCACCCGCGCCGGCGATGGCGTCGGTAATGAGCGCGACCCGTCCCGCGGCGCAAGCCCACACGAGCCTCACGGTCTCGTCCGCGAGGTGATAGCCGTCGACGATCATCTGCACGACGACGTCGGGCCGGGTCAGCGCAGCCCCCGCCACGCCGGGATCGCGCGAGCGGAACGGCCGCATCGCGTTGAAGACGTGGGTGAGGCCGGTGATGCCGATGTCGAAGCCGATGTGCGCCTGGTCCGCGGTCGCGTTCGTGTGCCCGGCGGAGACGACGACGCCGCGTTCACGCAGCCGCCCGACGAGCGCAGCTGCGCGAGGCAGCTCGGGCGCGAGCGTCATCTCCGTCACATTGCCGGCGTCGAGCAGCCGGTCGAGCAGCGCGACGTCGGGAGCGCGGAGATGCTCGAGCGGGTGCGTCCCAGGCCGGTCCGGGGAGAGGAACGGCCCCTCGAGATGAGCGCCGAGCACGCGCGGCCCGGGCCCTCCGTGCGGCAGCGCGCGTACGGCCTCGACCGTCGACGCCTCGGCCGACGTGATGAAGGTGGGCTGGTACGCCGTCACGCCCGCGAGCAGAAGAGCCTCACCGGCGTGTAGGTAGTCGTCCGTCGAGGCGGAGAGGAAGTCGACGCCGGCGTAGCCGTTCACCTGCAGGTCGACGAAGCCGGGAACCGCGATGCGGCCCCGCGGTCCGCCCGCCAGGCCGACCGCGACGACCTCGCCGTCGGTGACGTCGACGTCGCCCGCCACGAGCTCGCCCCGTACGAGTGCAGCTTCGACCCCCAGCCTCATCTTTCCGCCGCCTTCCGCACCGAGCCGCCCGACGATTCGAGCCGCTCGCGAGCAGCAGCCGCGTCCACACCCGCCAGCAGCGCGACGAGCGCCACCCGGGCGTCCCCCGCAGCCGCCTCGAGCGCCTCGTCCACCCGCTCCTCCGGCGCGCCGCTCGCAAGGACGACGTTGCGGCGGGCGCGCTGCCGAAGCTTCTCGTTGCCCGGCGCCACGCCGATCATCAGGCCGCCGTAGGTGCGGCCGAGCCGGATCATCGTCACGGTCGAGATCGTGTTGAGGACGAGCTTCTGCGCGGTTCCCGCCTTGAGCCGCGTCGAGCCGGCGACGACTTCGGGGCCCACTGCCACCACGACCTCGTGGTCGGCGAGGGCCGCGGCCTTGCTGCCGCGGGCACCGGCGACCGCGATTCCCAGCGCGCCCACGTCGCGCGCGGCCTCGAGCGCCGCGAGCACGAACGGAGTCGAGCCACTCGCGCTGACGGCGACGACGCAGTCCTCGGGCCGGAGGGCGAGCTCGAGCAACGCGTTCGTCGCCGCAGCGCGATCGTCCTCGTCCGCGTCCCGATCGGCCACGACGGCGACGACCTCTCCCGGGGGAGAGCCGAAGGTCGCGCCGCATTCGGCTGCGTCGAGAGCGGCGAGTGCGCCGGACGTGCCGGCGCCGACGTAGATCAGGCGGCCTCCGCGCCGCAGCCGCTCGGCGATCGCATCGATCGCGGCCGCGAGTGCGTCGCCGGCCGCGGCGACCGCGTCGGGAACAGTCGCGTCCGCATCGTTGAGGAGCCGGACGAGGTCGCGGGTCGAGCGGAGGTCGAGGTCGGCGAAGTCGGAGCGCGCGGCCTCGGTCGTCTGGGACCCCGCGGTCAGGGCAGCGCTCACCGCCTCCCAGACGAGTGGCGCGTCGGGAGTCGCGAGATGGGACATGTGCCGGCACGCCTCGTAGCCCCACGTCCAGAGATCGTCGACCCCCTCCTCGCGCGCCGCCACGAGCGCAGCCTCGAGGTCGGGAATGTCGTCGCGACCGAGGCCGAAGCTCGGCACCCAGAGCTGCGCGCCGACGCCGTGGCTGTCGGCCGTCTCGCGCAGAAGACGCGCGAAGCGCCGTACGAACGGCCCGGCCGGCTCGTCCCAGTTCTTCCAGTAGGGGTCCGTGGCGAGCGTCGCGAGACCCGAGATCGAAGCGACCTCGTCCCAGTCGGCGAGCCCCTGCGTTCCCTTCGTCGCGGGCAGAAGGCAGATCGTGTTGGCGCCCCCCTGCGACACGACGTGGCCGACGAGCTCGCGCAGGAAGCCGACGACCGACTCCTGGCGGAATCGCGTCACCTCCGCGGTCAGCTCCGCGGGAACCGGCCCGCCGAAGCGCTCGGCGCACCGGTCGCAGCGGCACGTCCAACGCGCAGGGTCGTCGACGCCGACGTGCTCGGGCACGACCCACGCGGGCTCGTCCCAGAAGACGGAGTCGACGCCGCATTCGAGCACCCAGTCCGCCCACTCCTTGCAGAACTCCCGATAGGCGGAGCTGTTGAGACAGGCCGCGGCCACGCGGCGCCCGTCGTCGAGCACCTGGCACTCCTCGGGATGGAATGCGACCCAGCGGCTCTCGGCCTCGCCGCCGAACGTGCGGCCGAGCCCCCACGGGCTCGCCTGGACGTAGAGGCCCTGGGCGTGCGAGGCGGCGACGATCTCCGCCATCGTCTCGCGGTAGTAGGCGAAGTCGTTCTCCGAGAACGTGTGCAGGACGCCTGTGTAGCCGCGCGCCGCGAGGTCGGCCATGTCGCGCCGGACGTGGCGCGGGATCCTGACGCCAAAGTACGAGCAGCCTGCGCGAGTGGTCATGACCAGTTCACGCTTTCACTGCGCCCGCGGTAAGGCCGAAGGCGATCCGGCGCTGGACGAGGAGGAAGAAGATCACGACCGGGATCGCGATCAACGTCGAGGCAGCCATGATCTGGCCCCAGTCGACGAACCGGTTCCCGCCGTAGAGATACGAGAGCCAGACGGTGATCGTCTGCGTCTTGCCATCGTGCAGGAGCGTGGTCGCGAAGATGTACTCGTTCCAGCTCAAGATGAACGCGAAGACCGACGTGGCCACGAGGCCGGGGGCGACGAGCGGCAGCAGAATCCGGACGAAGGCGCCGAGCCTGGTCGAGCCGTCCACCATCGCCGCCTCCTCCAGGTCCTTCGGAATGCCGAGGAGGAAGCCTCGGAGCGTCCACACGCAGAAGGGAAGGGCGAAGGTCAGGTAGACGAGGATCACGCCGGCGAGCTTGTTGACGAGGTTGATCCCCAGGACGGGAACGTCGCCGAGCAGGATGTAGAGCGGGATGATGAGCCCCGCCGGCGGCAGCATCTGGATCCCGATCACGAGCACGATGAACAGCTTGCGCCCCGTGAAGCGGTACTTCGCGAGAGCGAGCGCGGCGAAGAACGCGAGCACGAGCGCCAGCGCGACCGTCACGACCACGACGATGACGCTGTTCTTGACGTCAGTCCAGAAGTACTGCCGGTGGATCGCGTCGGTGAAGTGGCTCAGCGTCGGATGGCGCGGAAACCAGACGGGGTTGAAGCTGTAGATCTGGTCGTTGCTCTTGAACGCCGTCGAGATCATCCAGAAGACCGGGAAGACGAGCGCGACGAACAGCACGAGCCCGAGAGCGTCCCAGCCGAGACTGCGGCGTCTCACGCCTCATCACCGGCCCGAAGCATCCGCCGGATGTAGACGACGCTCAGCACGGCCACGATCGCCAGCATGAGGATCGAGATCGCCGCGCCGCGACCGAATTCGGTCTTGGTATAGCCCTCGATGTAGAGGTAGACGCTCATCAGGTAGTTGGTCGGGTCCTGATGGCCCTGGCCGATGAGCAGGTACGGCTGGGTGAAGACGCCGAAGTCCCAGATGATGGACAGGCTGGTGAGGATGAGCAGCACCGGCATGATCACCGGCATCGTCACGTCCTTGAAGACGCGCCAGGCGCGGGCACCGTCGATCTCCGCCGCCTCGACGAGCTCGTGCGGGACCTGCGACAGCGCCGCATAGACGGTGATGGCGACGAAGGGGATCGCGCCCCAGACGATGAGGGTGGTGACCATCGTGAGCTGCCAGAACGGCGTCTCGTACCAGTTGTGCTGGAAGTAGTTGCCGACGTGCAGCTCCGTGAGCACGTAGTTGAGGACGCCGTTCTCGCTGTTCGTGATCCAGCTCCAGACCTGGACGGCGACGACCGGCGGCATGGCCCAGACGAGCACGAGCCCCGTGGTGAGCAGGATCCGGACCCAGGTCGAGATTCGGACGAGAAGCAGGGCGATCAGCGTTCCGAGCACCATCGTCAGCCCGACGTTCGCGACCGTGAACACGATCGTCCGCATGAGCGTGTGCTGGAAGACCGGGTCGCGGAGGACGCTCGTGAAGTTCTCCAGCCCCACGTAGGTGCCGTGGTGCTGTAGCAGCGCGAACAGGTCGTACCTCTGGAACGAAAGCCGTACGAGGTAGTAGATCGGATAGCCGAGGATCGCCGCCAGCACGAGGACGACCGGGGCGATCAGGAGGTACGGCACGGAGCCGCCTGCGATGCGGCTCCGGGTCAAGCGCCGCCGCCGCGACGGCCCTGAGGCTGTCGCGGCGGCGGTTGTGAGCAGGGTGGGCTCGCTCCCGCTCAGGGGAGCCCTAGGACTCGTTGAGGGTTTGCGCGATGTTGTCGCTCGCCACGGTCGCGGCCTGCTTGACCGTCAGGTGTCCCGTGAGGATCTGGGCGAGCATCGTCTTCAGGATGTTGCCGTTCTCGACGTCCACCCAGTGTTTCGCCTGCGGCACGAACCAGCTCCGCACGGCAGCCCGTTCGTTGATCGCGTTGGTGAGCAGGTTGGTCGCGTTCGGGATGTTGCCCTTCACCTCGAGCGCCTTCTCGCTCGCGTTGCTCGTGAACGCGGCGAGCCACTGGTTGGCCTGCGACTTCGAGTTGCTCTGCGCCGGGATCGCGAGGGTCGAGCCGCCGAGGAAGCCGGGAATCGCCTTCCCCTTGACATGGCTCGGCATCACGAACTGCTTCGTGGCCTTCGTGTACTTCTTGCCGGTGCAGCACGTGTACCAGGCCGGGCCGTAGTTGGCCGCGGTCCGTCCCTGCGAGTAGACGGTGTACGGGAACGGAGCCGTACCGTCGAGCGTCGCGCTCGACCGCGGCTGCGTCGCCTTGAAGAACGCCTTGAACCGCGTCAGGCCCTGGAGCGACTTCTTCGAGTTGAGCGTCCCGTGCCATTTCCCGTTCGAGAACTTGGCGATCGAGCCGCCGTAGTCGGCGACGAAGCTCAGCGCCGTGTACCAGTCCTCGCCGCCGACGTAGAGCGGCGCGAACCCCTTGACGTGCTTCTGCATCTTGCCGACCTTGACCAGCTGGCTCTGGAACTGCGCCATGGTGGTCGGCGGCTTCTTGAAGCCGGCCTTCTTGAACAGGTCGCTCCGGTACGTGATCACACGCGAGCCGGCGTAGTAGGGAACGCCGAACAGCTTGCCCTGGTAGGTGCCCCAGGCCCGCATGCCGGTGAGCCACTGCTTCGAATTGTCGAACTTCGACGCCGTCAGCTGCGTGAACGCCCCGGCCGCCATGTACTTCGTCATCTCGGTGTTGCCCATCTCGATGACGTCCGGCGTGTCGTTGCCGGCGATCGTTGCATCGAACTTCTGCAGATGGTCGCCCCACTGCTGGTACTGGACGTTCACGTTCCAGCCGGGGTTCGCCTTCTCGAACGTGTTGTTCGCGGACGCGACGATGTCCGCCCAACCGTTCTGGGCATCCACCTGGAGCCAGACCGTGAGCGTATGGGCGTTCGCCCGCTGCCCACTCGCTGTGGCCGTCGCGGCGACGACCCCCAGCGCAATCGCGGTGGCAACCACCGCGAGAACCCGGTATCTCATGCCAAGTCTCCCTCGAGTCGTCGACGCGCGAGAGGGGCGTCCGAAAAGCCTGTGGCCGAAGGACGCGAGACGCCCTGCTGTGCGTCGAGTGGTCTATACCAATCGGCCACGTCGCAAATCTCCCACACCAGACCACTCTTGTCAAGAGGGGGTGACGGGATGGTTACGAGGGCGTCAGCTCGGAGACGATCTGGTAGCGGTCGCCGCGGTAGATCGAGTGCACGAACTCGAGTGTGCGGTCGGTCCGGTCGCGGCTCGTGCGCTCGAACAGAAAGGCCGGCGAGTGGAGCGGGACGCCGAGCGCCGCCGACTCCTCCTCGTTCGTCACCGTCGGCTCGATCGTCTGCGTCGCGGTCGCGATCTCGATCCCGTAGCGATCGTGCAGGAGCTCGTAGAACGAGCCCTCGAGGTCGCGGGACTGGACGCCCGGAACGACGCTCGCCGGGATGTGGAGCGTCTCAATCGCCATCGAGACTCCGTCGGCGAGACGAAGCCGCTTGACGACGACGATCTCCTCTCCCGGTGAGACATTGAGGAAACGTCCGAGCCTTGCGCCGGCGAGCTCGCGGCGCAGCGAGAGCGTCTCGCTGCTCGCGAGCATCCCGCGCCTGCGCATGTCCTCGCTGAACGACGTCATCGTGAGCTGCTGCGAGATCTTGGGCTGCTGGACATAGGTGCCGCTGCCGCGCCGGCGCACGAGGTATCCCTCGCGCGCGAGCTCGTCGAGCGCGGCGCGAACGGTCAGGCGCGAGACGCCGAGGTCCGCGCTGAGCTGCCGCTCGGAGGGGATCGCGGTGCCGACGCCGAGCCGCTGAACGAGCTCGAGCACCTGCTGCCGCGCCGCGCTCTGCTTGGTCACCTTGCCGTGGGCTCCGATCACCTCCACCGTGCTGCGACTATAGAGGGAGCACGCGAAGTGGTCAATGCCATTGCTTTCGATTGGACAATGCGGTATAGACTCCATGATCGTCCGAGTGGCTGAGATTGTCCTCGACAACGTCCGCAAGGTCTTCGCCGGCAGCGTGGTGGCCGTCGACGACGTCTCGTTGACGATCAACAGCGGCGAGTTCCTCGTCCTCGTCGGGCCGTCGGGCTGCGGGAAGTCGACGCTGCTCCGCATGGTCGCGGGCCTCGAGCAGGTGACGGCGGGGACGATCACGATCGGCGAGCGGGACGTGACCGACATGCCTCCGCGCGCCCGCGACGTCGCGATGGTCTTCCAGAGCTACGCGCTCTACCCGCACATGACCGTGCGGCAGAACCTCGGCTACGGGCTGAAGGTGCGGAAGACGCCGAAGCAGGAGATCCGCGAGCGCGTGACGCGCGCCGCCGATCTCCTCGGCCTGGACCAGCTGCTCGACCGCAGGCCCGCCGCACTCTCGGGCGGTCAGCGGCAGCGGGTGGCGATGGGCCGCGCGATCGTGCGCGAGCCGAAGGCCTTCCTGATGGACGAGCCGCTCTCCAACCTCGATGCGAAGCTCCGCGTGAGCATGCGCGCCCAGCTCTCGGCGCTGCATGCACGTCTCTCGACGACGACGATCTACGTCACGCACGACCAGATCGAGGCGATGACGCTCGGCCATCGCGTGGCGGTGATGCGCGACGGGCGGATCCAGCAGGTGGACGCGCCTCAGGCGCTCTACGCACGGCCGGCCAATCTCTACGTGGCGGCGTTCATCGGCTCTCCGGCGATGAACCTCGTGGAGGCCGAGGTCGCGGGTGGCGAGCTCCGCTTCGGCGGCTACGCGATCCCGCTCCCCGCGGCCGGCGCGCCGGCCGACGGCGAGGTGGTGGCGGGCATCCGTCCCGAGGCGTTCGAGGACTCGGCCTACGCCGACCCCTCGCTCCCGCGCATCGACGTCCAGGTAGAGGTCGTAGAGGAGCTCGGCGCGGACACGCATGTGATCTTCTCGGTGGCGGCCCCGCGCGTGGAGGTCAGCGAGGTGCGCGAGGCGGCCGGCGACGAGGACGCGCTCATGGCCGTCGAGGGCTCGCTCTTCACGGCGCGCGTCAATCCCGGGACGGCGGCGCGGCCCGCTGCGACCCTGCGGCTCGCGGTCGACCCGTCGCACTTCCACTACTTCGACCCAGAGACGGGCCTCCGGCTCGAGCGGAAGCCCGACCGCGCACCGGCTGCAGTCGCCTAGCTAGGCCGGAACGGGAACGCCGTCGACGCACTCGTGCGAGCGGACGCTTCGGCCGGCACGCCGCAGCTCGGCGAAGTCGGCAGGGAGCAGCAGCGCGCGGTGGTCGCAGTCGGAGCCGCATTCGCAGAGGAACTCGCCCGGCAGGTCCGGCTCCGCGGAGGAGAGCAGCTCGTAGATGCGGTCGTTGACCTCCCGGAACAGGCTGGAGTGCTGACCGCGAGTCACATCCGGAGCATGATCGGGATGGGAGACGCGAGCCAAGCGGAAGGTTCCCGGCTTACTGACGTTTTACTTGAGGTGGCCCCGATTGCGACGCCGTAATCGAGAGCGTTAGGGTCGCTACAAAAGGAGGAGAGTATGGGACTGACGATCGGCGACACTGCACCCGACTTCGAGGCGCAGACCACGGAAGGAACGATTTCGTTCCACGACTGGATCGGCGACTCCTGGGTGGTGCTGTTCTCGCACCCGAAGGACTTCACGCCCGTCTGCACGACCGAGCTCGGCTACATGGCGAGCATCAAGCCCGAGTTCGACAAGCGAAACGTCAAGATCATCGGCCTGTCGGTCGACTCGGAGAGCGACCACGAAGCGTGGGCGCGCGACATCGAGGAGACCCAGGGCACGGCGCCCAACTACCCGTTGATCGGCGACCCTCACCTGACGGTCGCGAAGCTGTACGGGATGCTGCCCGCGGGCGTGGAGGGCGACGCCAAGGAGCGAACGCCCATGGACAATCAGACCGTCCGCAACGTGTTCGTGATCGGGCCGGACAAGAAGATCAAGCTGATCCTCGTCTATCCGATGACGACGGGCCGGAACTTCGACGAGGTGCTACGGGTCATCGACTCGCTCCAGCTCACTGCGGCACACAAGGTCTCGACGCCCGTCAACTGGCAGCGCGGCGACGACGTGATCATCGCGGGCTCCGTCTCGAACGACGAGGCCAAGGAGCTGTTCGGGGAGTGGGAGGAGCCGAAGCCGTACATCCGGATCGTGCCCGACCCTTCCAAGGTTCCGGTCTCGTAGCGGCCGAGGCGCGCCCCGCTGCCCGCTTCGGCGGGCGGCGGGGCGTCAGGTCCGGCCGTTACCCCGTCCGGGGGAGGCGGGATCCCCCGAAAAGACCGATTTCGTGTAAGTGTCCGCGGCACCTGCGGTATTTGGCGACTACGGCGATGATGACCTTTCCACCGAGGAGGTCGCACGTCGCTACCGCACGCTGATCGAGCAGCTACCGCTCGTCGTCTACGTCGACGCGCTCGACGCAGTCAGCTCGAACATCTTCACGAGCCCTCAGATCGAGCCTGTCCTCGGTTTCGGCGTCGACGAATGGAAGACCGACACCAACCTTTTCGCCCGCCTGCTCCACCCGGATGATCGCGAACGCGTCCTTGCCGCCCACGCGCACACGCACGAGACGCGCGAGCCCCTCAGCATCGAGTACCGGCTGATCGCCCGGGACGGCCGAATCATCTGGCTCCGCGACGAAGGCGTCATCGTCCTCGACGACCACGGGAAGCCGCTCTACCTCCAGGGCTACCTCCTCGACATCACGCGCGAGCGCGAAGCGGAGCAGCAGCTGCGGCAGCTCGCCCTCTACGACCCGATGACCGGGCTCGCGAACCGCGCCTTCTTCCACGAGCGGCTGCGTCACGCCATCAAGCTCCGGCACGACGACGGCCACGCCACCGGCCTTCTCTATATCGATCTCGACAACTTCAAGGGAATCAACGACCGGTGGGGCCATGACCTCGGCGACGACGTGCTGAAGGAGATCGGCAGGCGCATCGAGCAGTCGGTGCGCCCCGGCGACACCGCTGCGCGGCTCGGCGGCGACGAGTTCACGGTCGTTCTGACCGAGCCGGTGACGCCCGATGACGCGGTGGGAGTCGCCGAGCGGCTGCTCGGCGAGATCGCCAGGCCACTCGAGAGCGGCACAGGGCCGCTCTACACGAGCGCGAGCATCGGCATCGCGTTCGGCGGCGACGACCAGACGTTGCTGCGTGAAGCCGACATCGCGATGTACCGGGCGAAAGCGCATCCCGATCTCGGCTACGCGTTCTTCGACCCGGAGCTCGACCGTGCGGCAATGGATCGGTCGCAACGGATCGGCGAGCTGCGGGAGGGCATCGCCCGGGGCGAGTTTCGGCTCGACTACCAGGCGGTCGTCGATCTCGACCGCCACGAGATCATCGGCTACGAGGCCCTCGTCCGCTGGGAGCACCCGACCGAGGGCGAGCTCCCGCCGGGCGAGTTCATCCCGCTCGCGGAAGAGACGGGTCTCATCGTCGCCCTCGGCGAGTGGGTCCTCACCGAGGCGTGCATGGAGGCGACGCGTCTCTGCCGCCTCCACGGACGCCAGATGCACATGTCGGTCAATGTCTCCGCCCGCCAGCTCCATCACCCCGACTTTCTGCGCCACGTCCGGCATGCCCTCGACAAGTCCGCGCTGACGCCGCGCCTGCTCACGCTCGAGCTCACGGAGAGCACGCTGCTCACCTCCGACGAGCGGGTGGCGAGGACGCTCGAGACGATCAAGGGACTCGGAGTCGTCCTTGCGCTCGACGACTTCGGGACGGGCTACGCATCGCTCTCGTACCTGCGCCAGTTCCCGATCGACGTCGTCAAGATCGACCGGAGCTTCACCGCCAACGTCGAGAGCAAGGACGGCGACCTCGTGCTGCTCAAGGGCATCATCGACCTCGGCCACGCGCTCGAGCTCAACCTCGTCGCGGAGGGCATCGAGACGTCCGAGCAGCACACGATCGTGCGCCGCCTCGGCTGTCAGCAGGCGCAGGGGTTCTATTTCGGCCGGCCCTCACACCCGGCCCAGCGCGATCTCGACGCGATCGGCCCCGTCTAGTAGTTAACGCGGCTTGCCCTCGGCGAAGCGCTCGAGCCCGTCGTCGGGGATCGGCTCCCATTCACAGGCGTAGTCGACGTACGTGTGCCACTGCGGCCGGATGCCATGGCCCGGGTCGAAGAGGCCGAGCCGCACGCTTCCGACCTCCCCCGTGTCCGGGTACTTGCTCCAGAGGGCGCTGCCGCAGACCGAGCAGAAGCACTTCGGCCACCCGTCGCCGGGCGCGTACTCTCGGATGAGCTGCTCGCCTTCGAGCAGGCGGAACGAGCCGGGCGCGAGCCTCGCCTGGGCCGACGCCGCGGTGCCGGTACGCCGCTGGCAGCGCGTGCAATGGCAGTAGCCCGCGCTGAGCGGCTCCTCGGCGACCTCGAAGCGCACGCCCCCGCAGAGACAGTGACCCGTGTAGGGAGGCTGGCTCACCCTCCGAGCGGCGAAGGCGGGATACGCGTCTCGCCTGCGACGGGGATGCCGAGCGCGACCTCGTCGATGTAGCACCAACTCCAGTCCTCGCCCGGCTCGAGCGAGCGGATGATCGGGTGCCCGCTCTCGTGGAAATGGGCCGTCGCATGCCGGTTAGGAGAGTTGTCGCAGCAGCCCACGTGTCCGCACGTCAGGCAGATGCGCAGGTGCAGCCACTTGCTGCCGATCCGCAGGCAGTCCTCGCAGCCGTCGACGGACGCGGGAAGCTCGCGCACCGTGACCTGGTCGAGGTGGCTACACGGCCCGGAGCTCATGTCACCTCCGCCGGCTGGACGGCGAGATGCTCGTGCACGAACTGGACCGCCATTGAGCCCTCGCCGGCGGCGGCGGCGCAGCGCTTGGTGGAGCCGGATCGCACGTCGCCCGCGGCGAAGATTCCCGGAACGCTCGTCTCGAGCAGGTTCGCGGCACCGGCCGCATCGCCCGTGAGGATGAAGCCGTCGGCGTCCCGCGCCACCGCGTCGCCCAGCCACCCGGTGCACGGGCTTGCGCCGAGGAAGAGGAACAGGAACGAGAACGGCAGGCGTTCCCCGTCCTTGAGCGTGACCGCCTCGACGCGGCCGTCCCGCCCGTGGATCTCGGCGATCTCGCTGCGATCGCGGATCTCGACGCCGGCGTCCTTGACCTCATGAATGAGGTAGTCGGACATCGTCTCGCCGATGTCGGCGCGGCGGTGCAGGAGAGTCACCAGCGCGCCGCCCTTCGCAAGCCAGACGGCGGCCTGGCCGGCGGAGTTGCCGCCGCCGACCACCGCAACCCGCGAGGCGCCGCAGCGCTGCGCCTCGGGCGGCCCGGCGGCATAGAAGACGCTGATGCCTTCGTACTCGGCGAGGTTCTCGAGCGGCAGTCGCCGGTACTCGGCGCCGGTGGCGAGGATGACCGCTCTGGCCGCGATCTCGTGTCCCTCTTCGAGCTGCACGACATGGCGTCCGTTGCCAGGCTCGAGCCCGATCGCGCGGAACGGAGTGGCCGGCCGGGCACCGAACTTCCGTGCCTGCGACACGGCGCGACTCGTGAACTCGGTGCCGCTGATTCCGGCGGGGAAGCCGAGGTAGTTCTCGATCCGGCGGGAAGATCCGGCCTGGCCGCCGAGCGCGGTGCTCTCGACTATGCGCGTATCGAGTCCTTCGGAGGCGCCATAGACCGCCGAGGCGAGTCCCGCCGGGCCGGCGCCGACGACCAGCAGGTCGACGTCCTCGTGGCGCTCGAGCTCGGCCCCGACCCCGATCGCGCGCAGCACGTCGCCGGTCGATGGATGCTTCATCTCGATTCCGCCCGGCAAGCGCACGACCGGCGGCTCCTCGCCGCCGTCCGGGGCCTGGTCGTGCCAGGTGAACGGGAGTCGGTTGGCGCGCAGGAAGCCGAGCATCCGCATCGTCGCGTCCGACGAGCGTGGGCCGATGATCTCGACGCCGATGCCCTCGACGCGCTGCAGCGCCTCCCTCCTTTCGATGAACGCCGACAGCAGCAGATCGCTCAGCGGCGCGTCGTCGAACAGCAGCTTGCGGAGCTCGGCGCGCTCGACCTCGATGTAGCGCAACGGCTGCTTCACGACCGCGGTGACGAAGACGGTCTGGCCCGAGAGAAGATTCAGCTCGCCGAGGAAGCCCGATGGCCCATGACGGACGATCTCGTTGTCGGCGGCGTCGAGGATCGCCACCTCGCCTTCCTCGATCGCGATGAACGGGTAGGTCGCGTCGCCGACCGTGTACAGCACGTCGCCGACCTGCGCGGTGCGCCGTACGCCGTGCTCGGCGAGCGTCTCGAGCTGCGACGAGGAGAGGGCACGGCTTGCAGGCACGGGCACGGCCATGGGACGAGCCTACTGATTGCGTGGAGGGCCACCGAGCGGGCGGCCCTCCACGCATTTCGCTCTCTAGGGGTTGCCCGTGGTCGGGTCGAGGACGTACGGCGTCGTGTTCGGCGGCACTCCGAAGTCGAACATGCCGCCGAGGTCGAACTGGACGCCCTCGTGGTGGTCGAGCGGATCGAGGATCCGGTCGAACGATCCGGCGATCCCGGGCAGGTGCCAGTTGTACTCGACGAAGTCGAGTACCGAGGACTGGTCGCTGGCGTTGGAGTCGACGAAGTTCGTCCTCGACCACGGCGAGATGACCATCATCGGTAGGCGCGGCCCGAAGCCGCAGCGTCCCTGCTCGCCGGCGAGCGCGCCTCCCGGCCCGTGATCCGGAGCGTTGCCGCATTCCCCGGACGTGCCGTTCGTGGAGACGTCGAACGTCGTGTTCGTGAGGTTGTCGGCGACCGAGTGCGACGGGTTGATCACGCCCGGGAAGGCGTGGTCGTACCAGCCGTCCGAGTCGTCGTAGTTGATGATCACGGCCGTGCTCGACCAGTCGGGCGACTGCTCGAGCTCGTTGACGATGTGGACGACGAACGCCTGCTCGTCCTTCGGGTCCGAGTAGGCGGCGTGGCCGTCCTCGTAGCCGGGCGCCTTGATGAAGCTCAACGCCGGCAGGTCCGTGTTCGGCGCGTGATCGTCGACGGCCTGGACGAGAGCGTCGAAGTCACTCGTGTCGTAGTTGTGGTTCGCCGTGTCGAACTGCGGCACCCCGCGTACGTAGCTCTGCGTGTCCCGCCCGATGGCCGACACGCTCGTCGGCGCCAGGTGATGCGGGTTGGCCGTCGAGGCGTAGTACTCGAACGGCTCGTGGTGCGCGATGTAGTCGTCCTTCGTCCCGTATGGGTCGCTGGTCGGGATGTTCGACAGGTTCGCCCCGAAGGCGACGCCCACGGCGTGGACCGAGTTGCAGAGCGCCTGGTTCGAGGCACCCGCAGGCGTGACCTTGCCGGTGAAGCTCCCCTTGAACTCGTCGGGGATGAAGGTCGCCGTCGGCTGTCCGGGGTGTCCGATCTCGGGCGCCGCCGCGGCCGTGGCAAACGGCGTCGTCGGAGCGAAGCCGCCCTGGAACCAGCCCCAGGAGATGTGGCGCTCGTTCAGCAGGTCGCCGATGTTCTTGCCTTTCAGCGCGACGGCGTCACGCGTCGAGCAGTCGTCCCAGTACGGCTGGGCGTCGCTCGTGAGCGAGTAGCCGCCCTTGCCGTCCGGGGTGATGTCCCCGTTGGGCGACGTCGAGGTCGAGACCGACGGGGCATTGGCCTCGTGACCGGTGTCGACGCCTCCGGTGTTGCCCGAGACCAGGTTGATGGCCCCCGGAGCCGAAGGGCCGAAGGTCGTCTCCCAGGAGTTGTCGCTCATCGCGTAGCGCTGGGCGTAGTTCCACAACGCGGTGACCGTGTTCCCGTCGTAGTAGTCCATGACGACGTTCTTGAGGGAACTGCAGGGAGTCGACGTGCCGGGCGCGTTGCCGAACGTGCTGCCCAGGCTCTCGACGAACTTGTCCATCTTGCCGCCGTCGAAGGCCTGCTGCTCGTCACTGTAGTTGTGATCCTGGTCGCAGGTCAGCTGGCCGCCGGGGCTTCCGGACAGCCCGGTCGCCGAGCTGTCGAGCCGCTTCGGGTTCGCCGCATTCGGATTCGCCGCCAGCAGCGAGAAGTTGAGCCCGCTCACGGCCGGAGTGCCTTTGGCCGCCGTGAAGGTGCTGCCGTCCGTGTTCGTCGCGAACGGATACGTGCCGAAGTAGTGGTCGAAGGAGACGTTCTCCTGGAAGATCACGACCACGTGCTTGATCGGTGTCGCTGTTCCTCCGCCGGCCGGCGGGTTCGCGTGTGTGGACGCTGCGGTCGCGGCCACGGCGGCGGCGGCGACACCGGCGACGAGGAACGGCAGGATCCAGCGAATCCGTCTCGCCATGTTCTTTCCCCCTTTTGCTTCGGGTGGTCGATGGACTGCGCGATCCTCGATGTCCTGCTCCGGCCGGTGGGCGACTCTGCGGCTACGAGCCGGAGACGGAGTGGTGACCGGACCGCGGGACACGGACCGCCACATGCGGCCGAAGCCGGCCGGGAGATAGGCTCGTACCGATGGCCACGGTCCGCGCCCGCAAGCGAGCCACAGCCGCCACCGAACGGCTGATCAACCGCGAACTCTCGTTCATCGACTACGCCGGTCGCCTGGTCGAGCTGGCGCGCGACGAGACGAACCCGCTACTCGAGCGGCTGTTCTTCCTCAGC
The DNA here is from genome assembly GCA_036497525.1 of Gaiellaceae bacterium. Classification (GTDB taxonomy): domain Bacteria; phylum Actinomycetota; class Thermoleophilia; order Gaiellales; family Gaiellaceae; genus Palsa-739. The sequence goes on along the minus strand of DASXJG010000142.1, from coordinate 27,486 downwards.
GTGTCGGCGGAGATGCTGGACGAGTTCTTCATGATCCGGATCGCAGGGCTGACCGGCCAGGCCGCGGCAGGGGTGAGCAGGCGACTGCCGGACGGCCGGACGCCTCAGCAGACGCTCGTCGACGCACGCGAGCGGGTCTTCGACCTCTACCGCACCCAGGCGAACCTCTGGAGCAATCAGCTTTGCCCTGCGCTCGCCGCGGAGAACATCGTCATCTCCGACGTCGAGGAGCTCAACCCGGAAGAGCGGGAGGAGCTCGACGGCAGGTTCCAGCGCGAGATATTCCCCGTCCTGACGCCGCTTGCCGTCGGCCCGGGACAGCCGTTCCCCTACATCTCGGCGCTCTCGATCAGCCTCGGCCTCTTCGTCGCCGATCCCGACACCGGCGAGGCGCGCTTCGCGCGGGTCAAGGTGCCGGAAGGCCTGCCGCGCTTCTTCCCGGTGGGGGGCCGCGGCCGCTTCGTGCCGCTGGAGCGTGTGCTCGCGCATTACCTACCCGACCTGTTTCCGGGGATGGAGATCCTCGAGCGGTCGGTCTTCCGCGTCACGCGCGACGGCGATCTCGAGGTCTCGGACGAGGCCGACGACCTGCTGGAGGCGGTAGAGCTCGAGCTGCGCCGCGCGCGCTTCGGCGAGGTCACGAGGCTCGAAGTCTCGGAGTCGATGTCGCAGGCGATGCGGGAGCGGTTGCAACAGGGGCTGCGCGTCGCGGACGATCTCGTGTATCCGCTCGACGGGTTCCTCGACCTTGCCGATCTCGCCGAGCTGTCGAAGCTCGACCGGCCGGATCTGAAGAACGAGCCGTGGCTCCCGGTCGCGCGCCCGCCGTGGAACTCGATCGAGTCGGCATCGGAGCAGTTCACCGCGATCCGGGCGGGCGACCTCGTCGTCCACCATCCCTACGACTCGTTCGCCAGCAGCTTCGAGTCGTACGTCAACCGCGCCGCAGTCGACGAGGAGGTGATCGCGATCAAGTCGACCGTGTACCGGACGAGCGACGACACGCCGCTCGTTCCTGCCTTGATCGACGCCTCGGAGCGCGGCAAGCAGACGGTCTGCCTCGTCGAGATCAAGGCACGCGGCGACGAGCGCCGCAACATCGAGTGGTCGCGCGCGCTGGAGCAGGCGGGCGTCCACATCGTCTACGGCTTTCCGGGCCTCAAGATCCACGCGAAGATGACGCTCGTCGTGCGGCGGGAGGCCGGGCGGCTGCGCCGCTACGTCCACCTCGGCACCGGCAACTACAACGCCGTCACCGCACGCACCTACGAGGACTTCGGCCTCTTCACGGCCGACGAGGAGATCGCGGACGACATCGCCGACCTCTTCAACCACCTGACCGGATTCGGGCGGCCCGCGAGCTTCCGCAAGCTCCTCGTCGCGCCGTACACGCTCCGGGAGCGTCTGTTGGAGGAGATCCGCGCCGTCGCGGAGGCGGCCGCGGCCGGGAAGAAGGCGCGTATCCGGATCAAGGTGAACGGGCTGACGCACCCGCAGGTGATCGACGAGCTCTACGCCGCCTCGGAGGCCGGAGCGCGGGTCGACCTGCTCGTACGGGGCGTCTGCTCCCTACGCCCGGGAGTCGCCGGCCTGAGCGAGCACATCAAGGTGCGGAGCGTGCTCGGACGGTTCCTCGAGCACAGCCGGCTCTTCGTCTTCGACGCAGCCGATCGAAGCACCTGTTTCATGGGCAGCGCCGACCTGATGCCGCGCAACCTCGACCACCGCGTCGAGGTCGTGACGCCGGTCGAGGACGTGGCGCTCCAGGCAGAGATCGCCGCGACGCTCGAGGCGCTGTGGCGCGACACCGCGTCGTCCTTCGAGCTCGACTCGAGCGGGGAGTGGCGTCGCGTCCAGCCGAAGAAGGACGAGCGCCCGCGCTCGGGCCAGCAGGTGCTGATGCGGCGCGCCCGGCGGCGGCTCTCGCTCGCCCGGGCTCACTGAACCGTCCTGTAACCGGACCGTATCCGTCTCGTCACGGCATGTTTGCCGTACCCGCCGATGGCGGACCTACGATGCGTGGAGATGCGGATCGGGGTCATCGACGTAGGCTCGAACACCACCCGCCTGCTCGTCGCAGACGCAAACGGGGACGGGCTCGTCCCGCTGGACAAGGCAAAGGTGCGCCTCGCGCTCGGCGAGGAGATCGAACGCTATGGCGCGGTCTCGGCGGTCCACCTGGCGGCCGCGGCGAAGGCGGTGCGCGGCATGGCGGCGATGGCGCGGCGCAAGCGCGTGGTCTCGCTCGACGTCTTCCTCACGGCCCCAGGTCGCCAGGCGGCCAACGCCAACCTCCTCGTCGCGGCGCTGACGCGGGCAGCGGGGGTGCCGGTCCGGGTGCTGACAAAGGCGGAGGAGGGCACGCTCGCGTACCGCGGCGCCGTCCTCACCGCCGGCGTTCCGCTTCCCTCGCGCATCGCCGTCTGCGACATCGGCGGCGCCTCGACGGAGATCGCCGTCGGCAGCCCGGACGCCGAGCCGAACTGGATCGAGTCGGTCGACCTCGGCTCCGTCCGCCTCACCGCACGCGCCGGGGACATGCAAGCCGAGGCGAGGTCGGCACTCGCGTCTCTCGAGCCCCCCACGGCGGAAACCGCGCTCGCCGTCGGCGGCAGCGCCCGCGCAGCGAGGCGGCTCGTCGGAACCGTGCTGGGCGAAGCCGAGCTGGCGGAGGCGCTGCGGCTCGTCGAGACGGGCTCGCCGCGCGAGATCGCCGCCTGCTTCGGCGTCGACCGCGCCCGCGCCGAGATCCTGCCCGCCGGCGTCATCCTGCTGGCCGAGGTGCAGCGCAAGCTCGGAGTCCCACTGCGCGTCTGCGCCGGCGGGATCCGCGAGGGAGCCGTGCTCGCCTCGCGCGAAGCGCTCGCCGCGTAGCTCCTCGTTACGGCGCCGGGATTTCCTGCACGACGTCTCCGTCGCGCAGCACGACCGCAGCGCCCTTCTTCAGGCCGCGGCCCACCAGCGCCTCGACGACGTCACCGTGCGTGCAGCAGACCACGCCGTCCTCGCTCAGCAGCTCGTTCGCGCTGCCCTCCCCGCCTTCGGCGAGGCGTTCGTCCTCCTCCACGGGCACGCCGAGCGCGGCCGCGAGCGGCTCGACCGTCTCGACGCACCGGACATAGGGGCTCGAGACGACCCGGCGAACGCCGAAGGGGCGCAGCAGCTCGACGAGCTCGCTCGCCTGACGGCGACCGCGGTCATCGAGGGGTCTCCCGACGTCGTGGCCGTCCCAGCGGGCTCGGTGCCCGGCCGAGGCGTGACGAAGGAGGACGCTCGTCACAGCTCCTCCAGCAGCGGCAGGTCGCGGTCCCAGCTGAGCAGCCGCGCCGCCCCGTCCGGCTCCTCCCACCGGATGTCGTCCACCTCGTCGTGGGGAACGAACGCTCCGTCCAGCGCGCGCATGCGCCAGTAGCGAACGACTTTCGGCCGGTCCTTCGCGTCGCGGTAGCTCGTCCTGCCGAGCTCCTCCTGCAGCTCGCAGCGGAGGCCCGTCTCCTCCTCGACCTCACGCAGGGCGCACGCCTCGTCCGACTCGCCCGGGTCGCACTTCCCCTTCGGGAACGTCCAGTCGTCGTACTTCAGCCGATGCACGAGCAGCACCTTGCCGTCGCCGCGTACGACGAGACCGCCGGCGGCGCGAACGGTCACAGCGTCTTCGCGAGCTTGTTCCACGCCTTCGGCCACGCCTCCCGTGCCTCGGCTCGACGGGTCTCCTCCAGCTGGACGAGGCGGCCGGCAGCCAGTGCCTGCTCCGGCGTCGCCTGCGCGGCCAGCGCGTGCAGCCGCTCAGTCGCGACGACCGCATCCTGGTGCTCGCCGAGAACGTCCTGGAGCACCTTGGCCTGCTTCACGAACTTCTTCCGCTCCGCAAGCTCGCCGGCGTACCTCGCGTGCTTGCCCTTCTTGCGCACCGCGTGCAGCTCCTCGTCGGCCGGCTCGTCGGGCAGCTTCCGCACGGCCTTCGCGGCCTTGCCGAACGCCTTGTCGGCGAGCTGATCGAGGGAGGCATCCGATTCGCTCGGCTCGAGCTCCTCGAGCGTCTGAGCGGTTTCGTCGAGGAGCGAGAGGTAGCCGGTGGACCGGAGAAAGGTCATCAGGCGGCGCCGGCAGCGCTTGCGCTCCGTGCGAAGCGCGTCGAACAGCGACCGTGCGTTCCTGGCGTCCTCCCCGCCGAGCCCGGCCGCTTCGCCTTCGAGACGCTCCAGGAGGACGTCGAGGTCGCGCACGTCGCCGAGCACCCTCCCCAGCTGCTTGAGCCGGGCGTCGAGCTCCGTCGTGTCGGTCGCAACGAGCTCTTTCCCGGCGCGCAGCAGGGCGCGCAAGCGCCGGACGCCCACCCGCATGTCGTGGAGGCTCTCGGGATCGCGCCCGAGCCGTGTGCCGGGATCGTGTCGCTCGATCTCGCGGAGCTGCTCGCGCAGCCGGTCCCGCAGGGCCTCGAACGGTGTCCGCGGAGAAGGAGACTCGGGCCCGCGGTTGAGCGTGCGGAACACCTTGGCTGTGCCCGCACCAGGCTCGGCGCCCGCCTCGGCGAGCTCCTCCGCGAGAGCGTCGAGCTGCGCGGGACTGCCCTTGCGGAGCTCCACCTCGACCTCGACGAACCTGTCCAGGACGCGCCGAGCATCCATCACCGCCACCTCGTCGATGGTTACCTCGGCGGTCGTGCCGTTGCGCGCCACGAGCTCGCCGCGCCGGCGCGTGCGCAGCTCGGCGACGCGTTCGAGCGCCCCGTGCCGCAGGTGGGCGTGCAGGAGGTCGAGCAGCTCCCCCGGAGGTTTTCTCGGACCCTCGAACTCGAGCTCGAGCCGTGAATCCTCGCCAGGGAGCTTGAGCTGCCAGACGCTGAGCCCGCGCTCGGTGCGCCGCCGGAGGGTGATGCCCGCCGCCGCCAGCGACCTTCCGGGCACGTCGTAGTAGACGGATGAGAAGACGCGCGGCTCCAGCGGGCTGCCGCCGAGCGGCGGCAGCCGAAACCCGCTGGGAGCGTCGAGCTTGCGCTCGTACTCGCTCGTGGCCCGCATTCGGCCACGTTAGCGCGTTAGCGCACGAGCTCGGCCAGCTGCTGCCGGGTTTCCTCGACCTCCCGCTCGAGGCTCGGGGCATATGCACCGGACGCCTCGAGCAAGAGCTGCCGCCGCCGCTGGTCGTCGATCTGCTGGAGCAGCTCGTCGACCCGGTGCCGGCGCGTCGTGGGGTCGTCGCCCCGCGTCATGCCGCCTCCTGCAGCGCCGGCGCCTCGACGTCCTGCGCGCGTTCTCTGACCGGCCGCAGGAGAACCGCGGTGACGAGGATCCCGACGACCAGCAGCCCGCCGAGGACTTCGAGCGAGGTCTGGAAGCCGTGAACGGTCGCGGCCGAGGTCGGGGCTGCGAGCCCGTGCGCGTTGACGTAGTCGGAGGTGGCGCTTGCCGCGATGGTGCTGACCAGGGCGAGCCCGATCGCGCCGCCGATCTGCCGGCTGGTGTTCACGAGACCGGAGGCCACGCCCGCATCGGCGCGCTCGACGCCCGTCAGGCTGGCGATTGTGACCGGCACGAAGGAGAAGCCCATCCCGGCGCCGCCGAGCACGAAGGCGGGGAAGAGATCCCAGAAGTAGTGGCCGTCGACCGGCAGCCGCGTCAGAAGAGCGACGGAGACGGTCGAGAGCGCGAGCCCTCCCGCCAGAGTCGCCCGGACGCCGAACCGCCCGACCACCGCCTGCGCGATGTTCGAGGTGACCACGACGGTGAGGGCGAAGGCGGTGAAGGCCACGCCGGTCTGCACCGCCGAGTAGTGGAGGACGTCCTGCAGGTAGAGCGTGAGAAGGAAGAACTCCGAGAAGGCAACGGCGCCCACGATCGCCATCGCCGCGTTCGATCCCGTGAGCGCCCGCCGGCGGAAGATACGCAGCGGCAGGAGCGGCGACCGCGAGCGCGACTCGATCGCGATGAACGCCGCGATCAACGCCGCGGCGGCGGCGATGAGACCGACCGTGACGGGCGAGCCCCAGCCGTCGGTCGTGGCGCGCGTCAGGCCGTAGACGAGGAGCATCAGCCCGCTCGTGATCGAGGCAGCGCCGGCGAGATCGAAGTGCCGGTGCGCCAGCTCCGCGCGGCTCTCGCGCAGGAGGAGCGGCGCGAGCGCGATCGCAGCGACGCCCACCGGGACGTTGATGAAGAAGATCCACGACCACCCGAAGTACGAGGTGATGACCCCGCCGAGCAGGACGCCGGCAGCCGCGCCGCTACCGGAGGCGGCGCCGTAGATCCCGAGCGCGCGGTTGCGGTCGCGTCCCTCGGCGAACGTCGTCATGAGCAGCGAGAGCGCGGCCGGCGCGAGCAGCGCCCCGCCGAGCCCCTGCAGCCCGCGGAAGGCGACCAGCGACCCGGACGACCAGGCAAGACCGCAGAGGAGCGAGCTCGTCGCGAACAGGGCGAGGCCGGCGATGAACATGCGCCGGCGGCCGAGCAGGTCGGCGAGGCGGCCGCCGAGCAGCAGTGTGCCGCCGAAGAGGATGGCGTAGGCGGTGATGACCCACTGGAGGCCTGTCTGAGAGAAGCCCAGATCGGACTTGATCGAGGGCAGAGCGACGTTCACGATCGCCACATCGAGAATCACCATGAACTGCGCGGTGACGATGAGAGCGAGGGCGCTCCAGCGCCTAGGTGAGGAAACCCGGTGAAACGTGGGAATCAAGCACTTCCTCCAATCGTTGACATCACCAACTATACACGAGGGGAACGCTTGGTCGCGCTACCATATTCCGGGAGATGGAAACTTCTATGAAGACTGAGACAAAGATCCAGGGCCGCCTGCCCGCCGAGCTGCGCGCCTCGAGCCTGGTCCTGCTCAAGCGGCTGGGCTTCAACGCGAAGCAGAAGTCCTTCGAGGAGTACGAAAAGGCCGGGCTGAGCCCGTACCACCACGCGATCCTCGCCCTGCTTGACGAAGGCGTGCCCGAGACCCAGGCGGCGATCGCCGATTCGCTCGGCTACGACCGCGGAACGTTGGTCGGCCTCCTCGACGAGCTCGAGGAGAAGGGCCTCGTCGAGCGCAGGCGTGATCCCGACGACCGGCGCCGCCACCTCGTCCGCCTGACGAGTGACGGCAAGCGTGCGCTCACGAAGGTCCGCGCGCTCGCCGAGCGGCTGGAGGACGAGTTCCTGGCTCCGCTCGACGCCGAGCAGCGGGCGTCGCTGCACGCACTCCTGCAGGAGCTGGCGGCGTGGCACGAGCCGCGCTGCGCACCTTCGGCGTAGCTCAGCGCAGTGCTCGGAGCCGTGCCGCGGCCGTGGCCTCGAGCCCCGACAGCGGCTGGCAGATGAGGCAGTGGTAGACGCGCGCCGTCCCGTCCTGGCTGCCGGTGAGGATCCAGTCGCCGGTCGGACTGAAGCTCGCCCCGGTCAGCGGCTTCGCGTGCCGGCCGAGGTAGAAGAGCAGCTTCCCGTTTGCGGTCTCCCATAGGCCGGCAGTGAACTGGCTCGCGGTCACGATCCAGTGCCCATCCGGGCTGTAGCTGCCGGAGTAGACGGGGAAGAAGTGGCCGATCAGGTGTCGGACGAGCCGGCCGCGCCGGGCGCTCCAGATCAGACCCGTGTGGTCGAGGCTGACGCTCACGAGGTCGAGGCCGTTGGGAGAGAACTCCACATCGGTGATGGGCGAGCGGTGTCCGGCGAGCGTGCGGAGCAGCTGTCCCGTCGTCGCGTCCCACAGGTGCGCCACCGCGCCTTTCGTGGTCGCGACGCCGAGACCGCCCGGAGACAGTGCAGCGTGCTCGGCAGCAGTGTGAATCGTGCTGACCAGCTTGCCCTCATCCGCATAGATCCGGATCTGGGTCGGGAGCCGGACGAGGAAGCGTCCGCCACCCGCAGCGAGGGAGCGAACGGGTCCCGGGACGTGCAGATGGAGCTTCCCGGCTCGGACGCTGCCGTCGGCCGAACCGACGAGCAGCGTGCTTCCGGCGTAGGCAAGTGCGGTAACGCCGGGAACGCGCTCGAGAGGTTGCTCGCCGCTTGGAGACGCGATGGTCAGATCGCCCGCGGAATCCGCAAGCGCGACGAAGCGTTCGTTCGCGGCGGTCGCCGTGATCGGAGCCGGCAGCGTCACCGTCCTGAGGACACGGCCGGACGTCGTGAGGATGCGCGCTTGCCGGCCGGCGACGGTAACCGCATCGTCGCCGGCGAAGAACGCCTGCACGGAGGAGGGCCGCTTGTCGATCGTCTTCAGGGTCCCCTCGGGCAGCGCGTCCCAGAGCCGCACCGTCCCGTCGGCGCCGCCGGTCACGAGTGTCCGGCCGCTCGGATCGAAGCCGACGGTGGTGACGGCGGCCCCGTGGCCGGCCAGCGGCGCCAGCAGCCGGCCGTCCTCGCTGTAGTACAGGCGCGCGAGCCAGTCGGTCGACCCCAACGCGATCTCGCTCCCGTCCGGGCTGAAAGCGGCGGCCGTCGCGGGACCGGTGGCTCCCACGAGTAGGAGCTTGCGCTGCCCGTTGGCGACATCCCACACGTAGCCGCCTCCGTCGGAGGCCGCCGTGACGAGCGATGACCCGTCCTCCGAGAAGCTCTCGTCGAGAACGTAACCGTGATGCTCGAGGACGTGGAGGAGCTTGCCGGTCCCGACGTTCCAGAGGCGTGCGGTGCGGTCGTAGCTGCCCGAGGCGAGGAGGTGCCCGTCGGGACTGAACGCGAACGACCGGATCCCGTCCTCGCGGAGCGGTGCGACGGTGCGGCCGGTGTCCGCGCTGACGATCGCCGCGGTCGTTCCCTTGCCGTGGCGGAACGAGACTGCGAAGACGCGGCCGGTCGGGTCGAGCGCAGCCGCGACGACTGCGCCGGGAAGATCGAGGGTCTTCGTGTGGTGCGTCGCCAGATCGAAGAGACGGATATGCGTCCCGCTCCCGATCAGGAGCGTCGTGCGGTCGAAGGAGAGCGCGGTCACTGGCGCGCCGGTCGGGACCGTGATCGGCGCTCGGGTTCCGCGCCAGATCGTGGCGTTGACGGTCGACCCGGCCGCGAAGACGCGGCCGTCCGGGCTCCACGCGGCTGTCGTCAGCGGGCTCTGTCGCGGCAGCGCCGCCACCCGGCGGCCGCTCCGGTCGTAGAGGGCAAGCCTCCCGTTGCTACTGGCGACCACGAGGCGGTCGCCCTGCGGTGCGAAGGCGGCGGCCACGATATTCCCGCCGAGCCGCAGAATCGCGGTCTCGCGCATCGCGCCGAGGCTGGACCGGAGGACGTTCGCCGTCCCCCGGCCGGGCGCGAGCGCGACGGCCTGGAGTGCCAGCCGGACGCTCGTCTGCGGGTTCGTGGAGATCTCGGCGGCTGCCTGAGCCGCGAGCGCGCGCCCGCGGGCGTGGCGCGTCTGCGTCTGGGCGTCGCTGCGCTGGACGAGCGCGTACGCCGCGATCGCGGCGACGACGGCCAGTGCGGCAAGGCTGGCGCCGACGACGAAGAGAAGCCGGCGTCTCTGCTGCTTCGCCCGGAGCCGCTCTCGCCTCAGCTGGTGCTCGGCCTGCCACGCGAGAATCGGTGGCCCGAGCACGTCGTGGAAGATCTCGTACCGGGTCGGCGAGCCGGTGCCGTTGACGCCGCGGACGATCCGCTCGCGCGACAGCGTCTCGAGCAGGCTCCGCAGCTGCGCGTCGTCGACGTGCGCGTATTCGGCGAGGTCGGCCGGCTCGTGCGACACCTTGCGACCGGACGGAGTGACGAGCTGGCGCACGACGCGCGCGGCGGCCTCCTGCTCCGGGAGCGTCAGCCTCTCGAGAGCTCCCTGGACGTGCTCGCGGACGACGGCGCGGGCGCCGCCGATCGCTCGAAGGGTCGAGAGCCGGAGCGTTCGCGAGCCTTCGGCCCGCTCGCGCTCCCACAGCCGCTCCAGCACGAGCTGGAGGTAGGGGCCCTCGACGCCCTCGTCGGTAGACGCCTCGTCGAGAACCGTCTCGACGAGGGCGTCCTCGGCCGTGAACTGCTCGCCGGCCAACTCCCCGTAGCGCTCGAGCGGGCCGAGGATCGCCGCGCGGCCGGCCTCGCGGTCCAGGCGGTCGAGCCGCAGCAGGTTCCCGAACAGCTCAGGGATCCGGCCGCTGAAGTCGTCGAGCTCGGCGAGGGCGTCGTCGCGGAGGGCGAGGAGCACGTTGACGCGCAGCCCCGGTCGGCGGAGCAACTCCGGCAGCGCCGCGCTCAGCGGCCCCTCGAGGCCGTGGTAGAGCATGTAGTCCTCGAACTGGTCGAGCAGGAGGTGCAGCTCCCCGCGCTGCTGCGCCGCCGCGGCGATCGTGTCGACGAGCCCCGCCGTCGGGCCGAGCTCGCCGCACTCCGCCCGCACGGACGCGACCAGCCCCGCAGCAGGATCCTCGGCCCACGAGTCGTGGACGACGACCGGCGCGCCGCTCAGCTCGCGCAGCCGCCGGGCGACGCCCGCAGCCAGAAGCGAGCTCTTGCCGACGCCACTCGGGCCGTAGAGGACGGTCAGCCGGCTCGACAGCACGTTCGCCGCCACGGCCCCGATCTCGCGCTCACGACCGAAGAAGAGGAGCGCGTCGAGCTCGGAGTCCTCGAAGGCGGCCAGGCCCTTGTACGGGCTGTCCGGGACGGGCGTCATCGAGCTGCCGCCTTCTCCAGCGCGCGCTCCAGCTCGGCGACGTAGGCCGCCGGCGCCATGTCGATCACCTCGACGTCACGCCGCCGCCAGAACTCGCGCTCGAGCGGCTGCGGCCCTGCGTTGACCGACCACGAGCGGTACGGCAGCGGGTCGCTCCCCCAGAGCCGGTCGAGCACGACCCGCAGCGTCCAGGTCGAAAGCGTGTAGCCGAGCAGCAGCAGGTGCGTCCGGCGCAGCCGCGCCGCGAGCGCCACGGGCAGCCGTCGCACGACGTTGCCGTAGTGGATGAAGTCGTCCTCGGTGACGGCGAAGCTCTCCCAGGCGCGCTCAGGCGACTGGTCGATCCGGCCCTGAAGGTGGAGGAGCACGGTCCGCTGGTCGAGGTCGAGGCCGGCGGTGTAGGCGTTCGGGCGCTCGATCACGGTCGTAGCGCCTCCTGCGGAGATGTGGCAGAAGTTGCCGCGCATCTCCCCCGAGGCGAGATAGCAGACGGTGTCGTACGACTCGGTCGCCTCCTCGAGCGCCAGCTCGAGCGCCAGCTCGTACCCGGTCGTGACCAGCAGCGGCTGTCCCGTGTGCCGGTCGCGCAAGAGCCCCGGCAGACGCGCGAGGAAGCGGTGCACCGGCGTGGGCTGCCCGTCTCCCTCGACGAGCGTGTGGAGCGTGTCGTAGAGCGGGCCCGAGCCGTTGAGGACGGCGACGGCCTGGGAGACGCGCGCGAGCTCCGGCGTCGCCGCCTCCAGGCCGAAGCGGCGGGCGAGCTCCGACGCGAGCGGCTCCGAGTCGGAGCCGACCACGACGGTCACCTTCCCGGCGAGGAGCGCCGCGGCGACCTCCTCGAAGTGCTCGACCTCAGGGATCGCGCCTCGGTCGAGTGCGTACGTCTCCTGCCGGAGGATCGAGGCGTGCACGCCGCGCAGGAGCGGGCTCGGCTCGAGCCCCAGCTCCTCGACGAGCAGCTCGCGTCCCTCGCGGTACGCCTCGAGCGCCTGCGCCTGCCGTCCTGAGCGGTAGAGGGCGAGCATCAGCTGGGCGCGCAGCCGTTCGCGGAGAGGATGGCGGCGGACGAGCGCCTCGAGCTCGGTGACGAGGTCCGCGTGCTCGCCGATCGCGAGCTTCGCCTCAGCCCGCTCCTCGAGCAGCGTGAGCCGGAACTCCTCGAGCCTCGCGATCTCCTCCTGCGCGAAAGTCTCGTAGCCGAACTCGGCCAGCGGGTCGCCCCGCCACAACGCCAGCGCCTGGTCGAGGAGCTCCGCGCGCCGCACAGGCTCGCTCGCCCGCGCCTCGTCCACGAGGGTTCGCACGCGGGCCACGTCGAGCTGCTCGGGGTCGAGCCGGACGAGGTACCCCGGCTGGCGGGTCTCGATCACCTCGGAACCGAGTGCCTTCCGCAGCTGGGCGACGAAGTTCTGGAGCGACGCGACCGCGGTCGCCGGCGGATTGTCGGCCCAGAGCGCGTCGACGAGGCGATCGACCGAGACGACGCGACCCGCCTCGAGCAGGAGGATCGCGAGCAGCGCCCGCTGCTTCGGGCCGCCGAGCGAGATTGGCTCCTTGTCGTCACGAGCCTCGAGCGGACCGAGAATGGCGAACTCGACCAACGTCGGAAGGTTCTAGCACTCGCGCAGGCGGCTTTCCTAACAGGCGTTAGGCGTTCGTTAGGCGTCGGTTGGCGCCGCACCCGACGGTGGCGGCGTGCACCCCACCGCCAACCCGCTCCACGAAGGCCGGCTCGCGCGCTCGCGGCGCAGGCGGAGACGGCGGATGGCGGCTGCCTCCCTCGTGTCCGGAGTCGCGGTCGCAGCGGCTCTCGTGTTCGTCTACGCGATGGTGCTCGGCCCGACCTTTGCCGGCACGTCGCCGCTCCTCGCCGGCTTCGAGGCGCGCAGTTACGTGGCCGGGCATACCGCGACGCTGAGGATCACGGGCGGCGGGACGAGCAAGGCAACACTCCAGCTCTACCTGGCCGGCGCACCGGTCGAGCCGGGGACCGCATCGCTCGGCTGGGACCGGACGACATTCGGCCGGGCGGTGACCGTGCCGCGGCAGGTGCGCCGTCGCCGCGGGGCATGGCTCGTGCACGTTCGGCTCGGCTCGGGCTGGCCGAGCGGCGACTATGTCGCGCGCCTCACCTGGCCGGGACACACCGACTACGCCCCGTTCGTGCTTCGCCCGCGCAAGCTCGGCACCCAGCCGGTGCTCGTCGTCGAGCCGACCAACACGTGGCAGGCCTACAACGTGACTGACGGCGACAGCTGGTACCTCAGCCCGGCCGTCCACCTGATCCACCTCGACCGCCCCTTCGCGGGCACCGACGTCCGCGGCGGCCGTGTTCCCACGGGCCTGCCGGAGCAGTTCTGGCGCTTCGACCTCGGCTTCCTGCGCTGGTACTGGCGCAGCGGCTACCACGCGGATTTCGTCTCCGACGACGATCTCGAGCGCCTCTCGCACGTCCGGCAGCTGAACCGGTACCGGCTCATCGTCTTCGCCGGTCACGAGGAGTACGTCGCGGACCGCGTGTACCGCCTGATCGAGCGCTACCGGGACGGAGGCGGCAATCTCGCCTTCCTCTCGGCCAACAACTTCTTCTACGCCGTGCGCCCCGGCCACGACACGATCTGGGGGCGGATGCGGTGGCGCGACGTCGGCCGGCCAGAGGCAGCGCTCGTCGGCGAGCAGTACGACGGCTGGAATCTCGGCCGCTATCCGAACCGGCCGTACCACATCGTCGACACCGCGGCCGCCCCGTGGCTCTTCGCCGGTACCGACCTCGACGACGGCAGCCTCCTCGGCCGGTACGGGATCGAGATCGACCAGCCGAGCGACGCATCGCCGCCGCAGGCCCGTGTTCTCGCGGTGATCCGCAACGCGTTCGGGCGCGGCCGGTCGGCGGAGATGACCATCTACCGGCGCGGCCACTCGACGGTCTTCGACGCCGGGGCGCTCAACTTCGGGGCGAGCGCCCACTGGCCGGCCGTCTCGCGGCTCATGTCCAACCTCTGGACCCACCTGAGCGGGGAGCCACAATGGCCGGGCGTCTCGCCGCCGCAGGGCTGATCCTCGCGGCGGGCGCATTAGCCTCGTGTGGCAGCGGCCGGCCGTTGCCGCAGCCGACCCTGCCGACCACGGCCCCGGCGCCGCCTTCCACGGCGGTGGCGCCGCCGCCTGCACAGAGCGCTGCGCTGCCCTGGCCGATGTACGGCGTCGGCGGCGCCCGGGTTCGCGCCGTCTCGGCGCCGCGGCTGCGACCGCCCTTCCGCCGGCAGTGGACGTTCCACGGCCGGGCCCTGCTCGAGTTCCCTCCCGTGCTCGGCTACGGCGGCCTGTTCGAGGAGGCGTTCGACGGCCGGCTCTTCGCGCTCGACCCGGCCACCGGTCACGTTCGCTGGCGGTACAACGCCCATCGCTGCGGCTGGTCGTCCCCGGCACTGGGCGAGCACCTCGTCTTCGCCACCTTCATCGCGCACCCCAGCTGCTCGTCGCCGCTGCGCAACGGCGAGCTACTCGCGTTCTCTCCCGCGACCGGTCGCATCCGCTGGCGGCGGGCGATCGGCCCCTGCGAGTCGTCGCCCCTCGTCGCCAACGGGATGGTGTACATCGGCGACCAGGACGGGCGCGTCGAGGCGTTCGACGCACGGACCGGCCGGCTGCGCTGGCGCTTCGACACCGGCGCGCCGATCAAGGCGTCTCCTACGCTCGGCGGAGGTCGGATCTACATCGGCAACTACGCCGGCCGGCTCTTCGCGCTCGACGCGCGGACCGGCCGGCTGCGCTGGCGCGACATCGGCTTCGGCAACTTCTACTCCACCGCCGCCGTCAGCAGCGGGCGCGTCTACGTCGGGTCGCTCGACGGCTACGTCTACGCCTTCTCGGCCGCGAGCGGAGAGCTCGTCTGGCGCCTCGGGACCCGCGGCTACGTCTACGCCTCGCCCGCCGTCTGGCGCGGCCTCGTCCTCGTCGGCTCGTATGACCACGACTTCTACGCGATCGACGCCGGCTCCGGCTCGCTGCGCTGGGCCTTTCACGCCGGCGCGCCGATCTCGGGCGCAGCCTCTGTCGTCGGGGGCCTCGTCTATTTCTCGAGCTTCGGCCACCGGACGTATGCGCTCTCCGCGGGCAGCGGCCGCGTCGTGCAGGAATGGCCGGACGGGGAGTACTCGCCTGCCGTGGCCGGCTTCGGCCGCCTGTACCTCGTCGGACTGGGCCGGATCTACGCGCTCGCGCCACGCTGAGGCGCCACCTTTCCCCTATCAAGTCGTGTCCATCGGATGCCGACATAGATTCAGGCCATGCCCTGCACCGTGATCTTCGAAGGCGGCGACAAACGGACGAGCCTCACCCTCGAGCCCGACGCCAAGGAGGTTGGCGAGCGGCTCGCGCAGGCACCGACGGGCTTCCTCTGCTTCGAGCAGCGAGGCGGAAAGGACGTCTGGATCAACGCGGCGAGCGTTCTCTACGTCGAGCCACGCGGCAAGAACGACACCGGCTTCAGCTGAGCCTCGACCGCGCTCGGCGCGTCGCCGTGGTTGAATCGCCCGCGTGAAGGTGCTCGTGGTCGGAACCGGCGGCGTCGGCGGAGCTGTCGCGGCGGTCGCCAAGCGGCGGGGATTCTTCGAGCGGATGACCTTCGCCGACCTCGACCCCGCGCGTCCGCAAGCACTCGTAGAGCGCGAGGGCGACGACCGCTTCGCCGCGGCCCAGGTCGACGCGAGCGATCGCGAATCCCTGGTCGGACTCCTCCGCGAGACCGGCGCCGACGCGATGCTGAACGCGGCCGACCCGCGCTTCAACCCACCGCTGTTCGAGGCCGCCTTCGAGCACGGCTGTACCTATCTCGACATGGCGATGACGCTTTCCGCTCCCGGTGTGCTGCTGGGGCAGGAGCAGTTCGACGCGCACGAGCGCTGGGTCGAGCGCGGGCTGCTCGCGCTCGTCGGGATTGGGGTCGAGCCCGGTCTCGCCGACGTGTTCGCGCGCTACGCGGCGGATCACCTCTTCGACGAGATCGACGAGGTGGCCGTCCGCGACGGAGCCGATCTCGTGGTCGAGGGCTACGACTTCGCGCCGACCTTCTCGATCTGGACGACGATCGAGGAGTGCCTGAACCCGCCGATCGTGTGGGAGCGCGAGCGCGGGTTCTTCACGACCGAACCGTTCTCCGAGCCGGAGCTGTTCGATTTCCCCGAGGGCATCGGCGTGGTCGAGTGCGTCAACGTCGAGCACGAGGAGGTCGTGCTCGTACCGCGCGCGATCGAGTGCAGCCGCGTGACCTTCAAGTACGGGCTCGGGACGGAGTTCATTGACGTGCTGAAGACGCTGCACAAGCTCCGCCTCGACTCCACCGAGCCGGTCCGCGTGCGCGGCGTGGACGTCGCGCCCCGGGACGTCGTCGCCGCCGCGCTTCCGGACCCGGCGACGCTGGGCGACCGCATGCGCGGCAAGACGTGCGCCGGGACGCTCGTCACCGGCCGGCGCAAGGACGGCAACCGGGGCGCCGTCTACCTCTACCACGTCGCCGACAACGAGCGGACGATGCGCGAGTACGGCCACCAGGCCGTCGTCCTGCAGACCGCGATCAACCCGGTGGTCGCGCTCGAGCTGCTCGCCGCCGGTAGCTGGCAGGGAGCCGGCGTGCTCGGCCCTGAGTCGTTCGACTCGGTGCCGTTCCTCGACCTCCTCGCGGACTACGGCGAGGCGCACGGCGCGGTCGAGGGCGATCCCCGGCGAAGCTGAACGGCTGACGGCGGTTCAGGCTCGCGCGGCGACGAGGCGGACGACCGGGAGCTCGAAGGTGAACGTCGATCCCTCGCCGGGGTCGGAGTCGACCCAGATCCTGCCGTGCATCGAGCGGACGAGCTCGCGGCAGATGTAGAGCCCGAGACCGCTGCCGCCGATCCCGCGCCGGTGGTGCGGATCGAGGCGGTAGAACTTGTCGAAGATCAATTTCTGCTCGCCGAGCGGAATGCCGAGCCCCTCGTCGCGGACGATGAACCGAGCATGCGCCTCGTCGGCCTCCACGCCGAGCTCGATTCGCCCGCCCTGCGGCGAGTACTTGATCGCGTTGTCGAGCAGGTTGGTGAGCACCTGGCGCGTGCGCTCGGCGTCTCCCGCCACCTTCGGCAGCACAGCCGGGACCGTTACGTCGATCGTCGTCTCGTCGTCGACCCTGTGCCGCGCCGTCTCCGCGACCGCCCATACGAGGTCCTCCGGATCGAACGGCTCGGTGACGACACGGAGCGAGCCGCTGTCCAGCTGGCCCGTGACGAGGATCTCGTCGACGAGGTCGGCGAGCCGCCTCGACTGGACGGCGATCATGTCGAGCAGCTCCTGCTGTGTCTTGCCGGGCAGGTCCGGCCCATGCTTGCGCAGGGTGAGGGCCGCTCCGTGGAGCGAGGCCAGCGGCGTCCGCAACTCGTGCGAGATCGTGGCGACGAACTCCGAGCGAAGCTCCTCGAGCCGACGTTCGCGGGTGACGTCCCGGAACGCGTACACGGTGCCTTCGGGCAGGGTGACGCCGACGATCGAGAGCCAGAGCTCCCGCCCGCCGAGGTCCAGGGGCACGGTCTCCGGGCTCGACGCGTCGTCGGCATCGCCGGGCCGACTCGCCACGGGCACCCTGGCGGCGATCGCCTCCCAGCCCGGAATCGTCTCCCCGGCGGGACGCTTGCAGATTGCTTCCGCGCGCAGGCCGGTGATCGCCTCCGCCGCCGGGTTCCAGAGGCGGATCACGCCGTCGTGGTCGACGAGGAAGACGCCGTCACCGACGCGTTCGAGGACACGTTCGGCCTGGTCGCGCTCCTGCCTCGACACGCGACTGCGCGCAATCGCAGGCGAGACGAAATATGCAAGCGCGAGGAGGGCCGCGATGAGTCCGAAGCCGACGCCCATGACGCGCCACCGAGCGGCATTCGCGCTGGACTCGACGAGGGAACTGCGCTCCAGCGCGACGAGCTTGCTCGGGCTGGGTGCGCGGCCGAGATCCTCCGCGACCGCCCTGAAGCCGACGCCGCCCGCGTGGATGTCGCCGGCGCTCGAGCCGGGCACCCCGGACTGAATCCTCAGCGTCCCCCGCTCGCCGACCAGGCTGTCGCCGCGCGCAAAGCCCAGCCGCCGGCGGGCGCCCAGATCGGCTCTCCGCGTCAACGCAGCCACGAGAGTCCCATCCAGCGGGACGAAGACGACAACCTTCCCGACCGTCTTGCCGCCGGAGGTGAAGTCGACCTTGCGAACGGCCACGCCGGCAGGAATCGGCCCGTGCCAGCGACGGCGGTCGCCGTTCGGACGCATTCGCCAGGCGAAAACCCGGAGCCGGCCGCCACGAGAGACCTCGCGCCTCACACGCGGCTCGGCCGCGAGCTTGCTGGAGGCCATGCCTGCGGTCGAGATCACATCTTCGTACGCGCTGCTCGCAGAGTTGAGGCTTTGCACGAGCCGGGCGTCGACGGTGCCGCGCTCATGCCGAGCGGAGTAGTTTCCGAACGCCCAGACGGCGGCGGCGAGCGGCAGCGCAAGAAGCAGGAGCGCGGCGGGGAGCCGGACCCTGCCGGCGCGGGCGCCGCTGATGGCGGGCACTCGGAGTTTCATCGTCGTTCCCCCGACGGCCGACCGAGGCGATTCGACCTGCTCGAACGGTAGCGCCGGACCCTGTTCTTGGCTAGCCCACGGAGAGTTCCTGCACGGCCGGCCGCTAGGCGGGAAGCGAGACGCGGAGCATCCAGAGCTGCTTCTCGAGGTCGCGCACGACGTCGATCAGCACGTCCTGGGAGACGAGGTCGATCTCACCGAGGCGGTCCATACGGCTTCGAATCCGCTCGGTCACGTCCTCGAGGCGCTCGACGAGCTGGCGGGTGGCTGTGTCGGTGTCGAGCGAGCCGGCGTCGACCGCGTCGATCCCCGATCCGGCGCTGATCGTCGCGGCGCGGCCGTCGGGGGCCACGCCGAGAGCAACGGCGCGCTCGGCGACGGTGTCGGAGAGATCGCGCCAGGAGTCGACGAGCTCGTCGAGATGCTCGTGGAGCGGCTTGAAGGGCCGCCCGAAGATGTTCCAGTGCAGCTGCTTGCCGATCAGCGAGAGATCGACGAGCTCGAGGAGCGTCGCCTGCAGCTCGTGCCCGGCCTCCTCGCGGTGATGATGGTCGAGCGTCGGGAGATGCGCCTGCTGTTGGGTGGAAGCCATGTGGTCCTCTCCTTCGACTGGGTCGGCCTCATGTTCGCAAAGGCAAGGTGGTGCCAGCGCCACCTAGCCGTTCACGCCAACGCGCGGAGCCCCGTTAAGTCGACGCACGCTTCCGCCTCTCTCTTGACGATCTTGGCGAGGACGTTGCCGCAGGTCGGGCAGCGGAGGACGACACCGGCGCTGCGGAAGACGTGGACGGCGCCAAGCTGCATGCTCGACCCGCAGAAGGCGCACGTTCCGGTCGCCGTCGTCATCTCGGTCTCGAAGACCTCCTGCAGCAGTCCGGCGACCGCGTTGCCGTCGAGCATGAGTGCGTCCATCCCTCAGCCTCCCGTCGGTCCGAATCGTTCGGTCTTGATGCGCGACGGCTCGTGCCCGAGAGCGACGAGCGCCGTCGCGACGGCCTCGACCAGGGGGGTCGGGCCGCAGACGTAGACGTGCGGCCGGTCGCCGGGGCCGGGGCCGACTTCCGCCAGCATCTCGCCGTCGATGCGCCGCGCATACCCGCTCCATCCCTCGGGGTGCGCGCGAGTCAGCGTGTGCGTCACGGTGAGCCCACCGCCCTTGAGGCGCTCGAGCTCCTCCCGGTAGATGACGTCGTCCCAGGTGCGCGAGGAGAGCAGCAGCCGCATGTCGACGTCGCTGTCCGTAGCGGCTCGCTCCCGGATGATCGCCATCAGCGGCACGACCCCCGACCCGCCGCCGACCAGCAGCACCGGTCCTCCAACCGGAGGCTCCCAGACGAAATAGCCGCCGACAGGGCCGCGTAGCTCGAGCTTGTCGCCGGCGTGAAGCTCGTCGGTCAGGTACGGCGAGACCTCGCCGTCGTCCAGGCACTCGACGGTCAGCTCGAGGTGCTTGCCGTTCGGCGCGGAGGCAATCGAGTAGCTGCGCTCGGCCTGATAGCCGTCCTCCGCGGTCAGGCGAACGTCGACGTGCTGACCCGCGCGGTGCCCCGGCCAGCCGGGGACGTCGAGCACGAGCGTCTTGACGCGATCCGTCTCCGGCGTGACGTCGAGGACGTCCGCGAGTTGCCAGTTCAGTCGCCCCAGTAGCGCTGTTCCTTCCACGGGTCGCCGTAGTTGTTGTAGCCGTTGGTCTCCCAGAAGCCCGGCTCGTCCTCCTTCTGGAGCCGCAACCCCCGGATCCACTTCGCGCTCTTCCAGAAATAGAGGTGCGGCAGCAGCATGCGCGCCGGCCCGCCGTGCTCGGCCGGCAGAGGCTCGCCGTCGTACTCGTAGACGATCCACGCCTTGCCGCCGGTGACGTCTTCCAGCGGTGTGTTCGTCGTGTAGCCGCCGTCGCCGTACTGGATGACGTGCTCGGCGGCCGTGCCCACGCCGGCGAGGAGCGTGTCGATGGAGACCCCGCGCCAGTGCGTGTCGAGCTTCGACCACTTGGTCACGCAGTGGATGTCGACGGTGACCTCCTCGCTCGGGAGCGCCTGGAACTCGGCCCACGTCCAGCCTTTCTCCTGGTCCACCTCACCCGTGATCGAGAAGTCCCACACGTCCAGTGAGGTGTGCGGGGTCGGCCCGGCCGAGAGCACCGGGTAGTCGGTTGTCACGTACTGGCCGGGCGGGACCCGCGCGGAGTCCGCGTCCGGTTGCCTGCGACCCCGGAATCCTCGTGAGACGAATGACATCGCCGGCCCTCCTGTTCAGATCTCGTCGGTCTTGATTCTCGGCATCTCGCCCGCCGGGTCGGCCTCCCGGTCGAGCTCTTCCTCGGTCTCGTACACGTCCTCGCCCGAGTCGTCCTCGGCGGCCTCCTTGCTCTCACCGCGCCACGATCGCAGCCACTTGAGCATTACGGCTCGAACCCGCCGTCGATCCAGTCGCGGAAGCGCTGGATGCTCTCGGCCGGCCACGCCCCGTAGCAGGGCATGCTGCCGTCGGCGAGCCGCGTGTAGATGCTGTCCGCGTTCGCCCGAACGTCGTCGTACGAAGACAGGTCGAAGTGCGACGACATCGAGCCGATGTCACGGTCGTTGAACAGCGGCCGGATGTCCTGCGCGAACCCGACGTCAGGCATGGAGCTCCTCTCGGTCGACCGTTCGCCCGGCTCCCTGTGAGGCTCTGCCACCGAGCGCGCGACCACGGAAGAGTCTCATATCCGACCCCTCCTGCGCGGCCGGCGCGAGCTAGCGGTTGAAGCGGAGGTGGTGCCCGACCGAGTTGCCGGTCGCCGTGACGGTGTTCGCGTTGCCTGGGACGACGAGGTCGTGGCCGACGGTGTTGCCACCTCCCGTGCGGCCGACACCGAACCCGCCCGCCGGGCCGAGCCCGCTTCGCACGACCAGGGCCGCAACGTTGGGGAGTTACCAGGACGGCGCGTACGCGCTGCCTTGACAGGCGGTGAGGGCTGTGCGAGGTTCGCCCCGGATCGCGTGGTCAGGAAAAGGAAGATGCACTAACGGTCACCTCCGATCAGGTCCGTGCGATCGCGCAGACGCTTCCTCGTAGCTACGAGGTGTTCGTGCACGGTCGGATCAAGTTCCGGGTGGGCCAGATCGTGTGGCTCGCGCTGTCCAAGGACGGCGAGCGAATGGGCTGCGGCTTCCCGAGAGAGATGCGGCAAGCCGCAGTCGATGCGGAGCCGCACAAGTTCGAGCTGCCGGGGCCGGGCGACATGCGGTTCAACTGGATCCACGTCCGCCTCGAGGCGATCGACGCCGACGAGATGCGGGACCTCGTCGAGGAGGCGTGGTCGAGGACCGTGCCGCTCTATGTCGCGGAGGAGTACGGCCGCACCCAGGGCTACGTCTAGGTCCTCGTCGAGAGACGCTCGGCTCGGCGGATGACACGATGTGCGACCGTAGTGAGGTGAGCTCCGCTGAGCCTCTTGGCGAGTCGCGCTGGCCGCCGGCCGCGGCGCTCGTCGTCTACATCGGGTTCACGATCGCGGTTCGGCTGTGGCTACCCGGCGAGTCGGCGGTGCGTCTGCCCTGGCTCGTGCCGACGCTCGAGGCAGCGCTGCTGGTAGCGCTCGTCGCGGGTGACCCTGCCCGGCTCGCGAGGCGAACGCCGTGGGTGCGTCGCATCGCGGTGACGATCGTCGTCGTCCTGGTCGCGGCTGCTCTGTGGGTGACGGCACTGCTCGTCTACGACCTGATCAGGGGCCACGGTGTCAGCCAATCCCCGACCGAGCTCCTCGCGGCCGGCGCGCTCGTCTGGCTGGGGAACAACCTCGCCTTCGGGATGCTCTACTGGCTGATGGACAGCGGCGGGCCGATCGCACGCAGTCGGAACGTCACGCCGATCGACTTCGCCTTCACGCAGCAGATGAGCCCGGAGCTCGCACCTCCCGGCTGGCGACCGGTCTTCCTCGACTACTTGCACCTCGGCTTCACGAATGCGACAGCGTTCAGCCCGACCGACGTGATGCCGCTCACCCTGCGGGCGAAGTACGTCATGGTCGTCCAGTCGACTGTTGCGCTTGCGCTCTTCGGGCTGGTCGTGGCGCGAGCCGTCAACGCGTTCACCTGAGCTGCGATGCCCCCTCCGCAAGTATGCGCTTCAGCTCCGCCACGCTCTGTTCGCCAAGCGCAGCGACGAGCTCCGGGCGCTCGAGCAGCCGCCTCCGGTCCGTCGGCGTCGACCAGGCGAGAACGTATGGATCCTCCAGGATCTCACTGAGCGGCTTCCCGTCGGCGTGCTCACGCAGCACATGCCGGACGAGGTAATCCTCTCGCCTCGAATGTGTGAAGAGGGATGCCAGCGGATTCTTCCCCTTGAGCGGGTTTCGCATCGCAATCTCCTTTCGGGTCGGCTTACTCGGCGCCGGCCACGAAGAGGGTCGCCACGAGCACGACCACGAGTATGGCAACCGCCAGCCAGGCCCCGACGAGCGCCAGTCGCGACATCATCGGCCGATCCACTCCTCCATCTCCTCCTGTTCGGCTCGCTCGCAGCGTCGCGACCCGGAGCCGGCGGAGCCATGGGGTCGCCACCCCATCCTCGCCAAGCTAAAGCCCGCGCAACAGCCGTCGTTCGAGGGTGATCGGGACGGAGAGGTCGCGGTAGCCGTGATCGTCGAAGAGGACGGTCATCTGGTCGCCGTCATAGCGCTGCACGGTTCCGTCGCCCCAGCGCTCGCTTCGTACCCGCCCGCCGACCGGGTACGGCTCGCTTGCCGTTATCGGAGCGACCGCGCCGGCGAGGTCGTTGTCGCAGTTGCCGCACGGACCGGGGTAGTCCTGGCCGAAGTAGGTGAGCATGAACGAGCGCCGGCAGCCGCCGTGCTCCGCGTACCGCCGCATCATCTCGAGCTGGGAGCGGGAGACTTCGTTCTCCCGCCTGGTCTCGGCGGTGGATGCGGCGAGCGCGCGATCGACGGTCCAGTCGCCTGTCCAGCGGACGCGTCCGTCCGCATCCCAGGCCGCCGCACCAAGATCGGCCAGGCGCACGAGCGCGGCAGTCGTCTCACGGGTCGGAGCGACCTCCGCTCCGGATGCAACCAGTTCCGCGACGCGCGCCACCGCCGCACGTGACACGCCGCCGGGACTGAAGTGAGCAGCGGCGCCGAAGTCCTCGACCCGGTAGACGAGACGCGCCACGGCGGCGTCGCCGTCCCGGCCCGCCCGCCCGAACTCCTGGTAGTACGCGTCGAGCGACGCAGGCGGGTCTACATGGAGCACCCAGCGCACGTCGGGCTTGTCGATGCCCATCCCGAATGCGACCGTTGCCGAGATGATGCGGGCCGAGCCGTCGAGATACGAAGCCATCGCCTCGCGCCGGACGCGGGGTGTAAGTCCGGCGTGGTAGAGAGCGACAGAATGCCCGGAGGCTGCGAGCACGTCGTGTGCGTCCTGGGCGGCGGCGTGCGTCGCCGCATAGACGATCCCCGGCCCGTCGAGCTCGGCCGCCGCCTGCTCGAGCTCGTGGTGCTTGTCGCGCACCGTCTGCACGCGCCGGGCCGCCAGCTGGATGTGCGGCCGGTCGAAGTCGCCCACGACTACCTCCGGGTCTCTCAGCCCGAGACGGCGAGAGATCTCTGCTCGGATCGGCGGAGCTGCGGTCGCCGTCAACGCCATCCGCACCGGGACGCCAAGCGCATCCGCCTGTGCTCCGAGCCGCATGTAGTCGGTGCGGAAGTCGCGCCCCCACTGGCTGATCAGGTGGGCCTCGTCGACCGCGAAGAGCCCCGGACGCGCACGGCGCAGAACGTCGCGTGTCTCCGGCTTCGCAAGCTGTTCGGGAGACAGGAACACGAATGCATCAGGTCCGCAGCTCGCGGCAAGCGCGGCCGCGTGCTCGCGCGACGACTGGTGCGAGTTGAGAACGATGGCCGTCAGGCCGGCGGCGCGAAGGTGGGCGAGCTGGTCGTCCTGAAGCGCGATCAGAGGCGAGACGACCACGGTCGGACCGTCGCGCATCATCCCGGCGAGCTCGTAGATCGCCGACTTCCCACTGCCGGTGGGCAGGACCGCGAGGACGTCGCGGCCCGCAACGGCCGCCTCGACCGCGCGGAGCTGGCCCGCCCTCAAGCCGGTAAAGCCGAACCGCTGTCGTGCTAGTTCCTCGATCTGCACGTGGCTACCTTCCTCGGATCCGCTCGGCTTGCGCGCGACGTGACAGAATCGCGGTCTTCCGCCAATCGTCCGCAGAATCATGCGCAGGCGACAGGGGAGCGTGTGACACGCCGACTGCGATCGATGTCAACCCGCGAAACTCTGCGGCTCTATGTCACCGGGGAAGCCGGTGTGCTCATCGGTCAGATCACGCTGGAGGAGGTCGGTCGTCGACCGTGCGCCGAACCAAAGAGGAGGACAAGATGAGCACGACCGTGTCCCCCACCTCGAGCACCCAGCAAGAGCTGGACCAGGTCGAGGGCGCGAAAGCGCCCACCGCGTCGATTTCCGAGCGAGAGGACCGTGAGGTCGAGGCGGCCAACGCCTCCGGCAACATCCCGGTCGTCTTCATCCACGGCCTCTGGCTGCTGCCGAGCAGCTGGGCCAACTGGGCCGACTTCTTCGAGCAGGCCGGCTACGCACCGCTGACCCCGGACTGGCCAGACGATCCGGCAACGGTCGAAGAGGCCCGGGCGAACCCGGACGCCCTCGCCAAGAAAACCCTGAAGCAGATCGCCGATCAGACCACCGAGATCATCAGTGCCCTGGACAAGAAGCCCGCGGTCATCGGGCACTCGACCGGGGGCTTGTTGGCGCAGATGGTCGCGGGCCACGGCCTCTCGGCAGTCACGGTGGCGATCGACCCCGGAGTCTTCCGCGGCGTCCTGCCTCTGCCGGCCTCCGTGCTCAAGGGCGTGGGTCCGCTCCTGATCAATCCGCTGACGCGTGGCCGCGCGATCACGTTCACGCTCGACCAGTTCAAGTACGGCTGGGCGAACGCGCTGGACGACAAGGAGGCGAAGGAGCTCTACGACACGTACCACGTCGCCGGCTCCGGGATCGCGCTCGTGCAGATGGGCAACGCGAACCTCAACCCGTGGACGGAGTCGAAGGTGAACACGACGAACCCCGATCGCGGTCCTCTGCTGATCATCGACGGTGAGAAGGACCACACGGTGCCCTGGGCGATCGCGAACGCCGCCTACAAGCGGCAGCGACGCAACCCTGCCGTGACGGAGATCGTGAAGATCCCGAACCGGGGCCACTCCCTCACGATCGACCACGGCTGGCGCGAGGTCGCGCAGACGGCGCTCGACTTCGTCAAGCGGTTTACATAGGCGGTGAGAGCGACTGCATCTGTGACCCGCCGGGTGTACGGTCGAGGACCAGACCCTCGAAGCCGAGGCGGGCGATGTCGTCACCCCCGGCACAACGACGAGAAGAGGAGACATCATGGGGAAGAGCGTTCGCGACACGATGACCGAGAATCCCCGCTCGATCAATGCATCGGCGTCGGTGGTCGAGGCCGCGCGACTGATGCGAGAGGAGCACATCGGCTCGCTCCCGATAACCGACCAAGAGCAGCTTGTCGGGATGATCACCGACCGAGACATCACGATGAGGGTGGTCGCAGAGGCCGCAGACGGGATGAAGAGCTCGGTCGGGGACGTCTCCTCCCGGGATCTCATCACTGTCGAGCCCGACAACGACCTCGACAAGGCGCTCCAACTCATGGCCCGCCACCAGGTTCGACGACTACCCGTTGTCGAGAACGGCCGGCTCGTCGGCATCGTCGCGCAAGCCGACATCGCCCTCAGCGAGAACGAAAAGGCGGGCAAGCTCGTCGAGGCGATCTCTGAGCCCTCGGAGCGAGAGCGCAGGTAAGCGCCGCTGGGAGAACCCGATCGGGGCTCATGAACAAGCCGCGCGTCTTCCTCGGGTCGTCGGGCAAGCAGACGAAACTGGTCCACGCGATCACCCGCGGGCTCGAGGACGTCGCCGACGTCGAACCGTGGACGACCACGTTCAACCCGGGGCGATCCACCCTGGAGCGGCTCGTCGAGCTCTCCCAGGAGGTCGATTTCGCCGCATTCGTGTTTGCTCAGGACGACTGGACGACCACCGATGCGTCGGAGTCCGGCCAGGCGTCACCGCGCGACAACGTTGTCTTCGAGGCCGGGCTGTTCGGGGGAGCGCTCGGCATGCGGCGCACGTTCATCCTCCACGCGGACGGCTCGAAGCTGCCGAGTGACCTGCTCGGACTGACGTCCGTCCGCTATGACCCCGCCATCGGCGCGGCAGAGGTTCGCGCAATCAACCAGAAGCTCCGCAAGGCGATAGACAGCGAGGGTCGCCGCGGCCCCGTCGAGGGGCTGTGGTGGCAGCTCTCGCTTACCGTACGGAGCGAGGAGGAACCGTCGGCGGTGGGCTTACTGCGCATCTCGCGGGATCGCGACGGTAGCCTGAGCGTGAACGGCCGAGCCTGGCAGGAGGACGGCACCGTGTCGGCCCGCTACTGGAGCGAGGCCGCGAAGGAACGCAGGGATCCGGCCGGCATCCTCTACTTCTGGAGAGGCGAGCGCCCTCGGCACCCGAATGCGCCGCAGCTGGAGGGCACCGGCGAGATCACGGTGGAAGCCGCCGACCGCGCCACTGGGTTCTGGACGACACGCTCGGATCGTGACCCTGGGCTGAACGCCCGGACCGCCGGCGTCTATCTTCGAGCCGACCCCTCAGATCTCGAGGTGCTCGACACCGGGAGCGAGAACGAGCGGGCCGAGCTCATTGCGCAGCGCCTCCAGGAGTGGAAGTCGGCCGCGAACGCATTCTGAGCACCGGCCGCGTAGCCGCAAGTATCTAGCGCGTTTGAAACCCACCGGTAGTTCTTGGATGCCCCCGGCATGAATCGAACATGCGCACGCGGTTTAGGAAACGGCGTGGTTGAGCGGTTCAACTGCGGGATGACTGCGTAGTTGCTGCGTAGTCCTACGGGGGATCACCCCCCGGGATCGCCCCCGGGAATCGTCGTCGGGGTTCTCTTTCCTGACAACGGTCTATCGCATCAGGGGTTTCTCCACCCGGCCGGCTGCGATGCTCGTCTCAGATCGGCCACTGGTAGAGGCTTCCCGCGCGGCGGGTGACGTCGATTGTTGGTAGGCGCAAGCGGGCGGGGTTGCTGATCTGGTAGCGGTGGGTTGCTGGGTTGCGGTTTTCGGCGGTCCAGAGGGCGAGGCTGAGGGCGAGGACGAGGTCGTCGTGGCTTCCGGACGGTGCGCTGTACGTGTCGTAGCCGCGTTCGTTGGTAGTTCTCCGGTAGGCGAGGAGTTCGTCGAGGAGCGCTTCAGTGTCTTTCATGTTTGCGGCGATGCGGAGGCGTCGT
>DASXJG010000141.1:0-9635 GCA_036497525.1 Gaiellaceae bacterium | reverse complement strand
AGGATCTTCTGGGCCGTGACCGGCCCGATTCCCGGCAGGGCTTCGAGCTGTTCGAGCGTCGCCGTGTTGAGGTCGAGCGGCGCGGTCGGCGACGAGCCGGCGGCGGGAGGGCTCGCCGCTGCAGCAGCCGCGCCGACCGCGCCGCGTCCCGGCACGACGACCTGCTCCCCGTCGGCGATCGGCGCGGCGAGGTTGACCGTGTCGAGCTGCGCCTTGGCGGTTGGCCCGCCGGCCGCCGCGATCGCGTCGTCGATCCTCGAGCCCGACCGCAGCCGGTAGAGCCCGGGCCGCCGCACCGCCCCGGCGACGTCGATCACGAGCAGCTTCGCGACAGCCGGCTTCGGCGCCGCAACGCGCACGGGCGCGACGATGTGCGCCGACGCGCTGCCGCCGCCGTGATGTCGCACGACGAGGATCAGCAGGACCGCAATCGCAGCGGCGACACCGAAGAGCTGCCGCCGCGAGAGCGCTGGGAAGCGCACGTCCACGTGGTCCACCCTGCCGCCGAACCCGTGACGTGTCCGTCGCGACTTGATGACCGTAGACTCGCGGCGTGGCGGACTGGGTGACGATCTCGGCACTCGCGACGGCCGGCGGGACACTCGTCCTCGCCGGCGCCACCTTCGCCTCCGTCCGCTCGGCCAATCGCGCTGCCCGCGTCGCGGAGATGTCGCTCCTCGCCGGCCAGCGCCCGTTGCTCGTCCAGTCGCGCACCGACGACCCCACCCAGAAAGTGGGCTTCTCCGACGACGTCTGGCTCATCGCCCGCGGCGGCCAGGGCGACGCGCGGGCCACCGACGAGGCCGTCTACTTCACGATCGCCATCCGCAACGTCGGCACCGGCATCGCCGTCCTCCACGGCTGGCACCTCTTTCCCGAGCTCGAGCTCCGCCCCGACAACACCCCGACTCCGCTCGAGGACTTCACGATGCTCAGTCGCGACCTCTACGTCGCGCCCGAGGACGTCGGCTTCTGGCAGGGGGCCTTCCGCGAGCCCAGGAGCGACGACTATCGCGACGCCCGCCGTGCGGTCGAGGAGCCGCATCGCGTCGCCGTCGACATCCTGTACGGCGACTTCGAGGGAGGCCAGCGGGTAATCACCCGCTTCCTGGTCTCACCGCGGCAGGTCGACGACGAGCTGCGCTGGTTCGCCGGCGTCGGCCGGCACTGGAACGTCGACCGGCCGCAGCCTCGCTAGACGACGAAGTTCACGAGCTTCTTCGGGACGACGATCGTCTTGCGCGGCTCGCCGCCGTCGAGGTGCGCCCGCACGCGCTCCGACTCGAGCGCCCGCGCGACGAGCTCCTCCTCGCTCAGGCCCGAGTCCACCTCGAACCGGTCCCGCACCTTGCCGTTGACCTGGACCACGAGCTCGAACGTATCCCGCACGAGCTGCGACTCGTCCGCTTCCGGCCACGGCGCCTCCCACAGCCTCTCGTGGCCGAGCACACCCCACAGCTCCTCCGCCACGTGCGGCGCGTACGGCTGGATCAGCGAGACGGCCGTCTCCGCCGCGAAGCGCGCGTCCGGTGCGTCCGGCGCGCCGCCCAGCTCGTTCACGAGCTCCATCGCCGCCGAGATCGGAGTGTGGAACTGGAAGCGGCGCAGGACGTCGTCCGTTACCTTCGCGATCGTCTCGTTCGCCTTGCGAGCCAGCGGCCCTGAACGCTCGCCCGGCGAGGGAGCCTGCTCCGCGACGTCGTGCACGACCCGCCAGAGCCGGCGCAGGAAGCGGACGATCCCCTCGACGCCGGCGGGCGTCCACTCCATGTCCTGATCGGCCGGGCCCATGAACAGGATGTAGAGCCGCACCGCGTCCGCGCCGTATTCGTCGACGAAGGGGTCGGGGCCCTCGACGTTCCCCCGCGTCTTCGACATCTTCAGACCGCCCAGCTGCACCCAGCCCTGGTGGAACATGCGCGCGAACGGCTCGCGGAAGCCGACCATCCCCCAGTCGTTCATCGCCTTGACGAAGAAGCGCGAGTAGAGCAGGTGCCCGGTCGAGTGGTCGATGCCGCCGATGTACTGGGACACGGGCAGCCAGTAGTCGACGACGAAGCGGTCGAACGGCGCCTCGTCGTTGTGCGAGTCGATGTAGCGGAGGAAGTACCAGGACGAGTCGACGAACGTATCCATCGTGTCCGGGTCGCGCCGCGCAGGCTCACCGCACTTCGGGCACTCAACGTTCATGTACTCCTCGTTGGCGGCGAGCGGCGATTTGCCCTTCGGCGCGTAATCCTCGATGTCCGGGAGGATCACCGGCAGCTGGTCCTCCGGAACCGGCACGACGCCGCAGCTCCCGCAGTGGATGAACGGGATCGGGCAGCCCCAGTACCGCTGCCGGGAGACGCTCCAGTCGCGCAGGCGGTAGTGGACGGTCGCCTTGCCGCGACCCTCCTCCTCCAGCGCGGCGACGATCGCCCTGGCGCCCTCCTCCGCCGGTAGCCCGTCGAAGCGGCCGGAGTTGACGAGCTTCCCGTCCTCGTCGATCACGATCTTCGTCGGCAGGCCGAAGGTCTCCGCGAACTCGGCGTCGCGCTCGTCGTGGGCCGGGACGGCCATGATCGCGCCCGTGCCGTAGTCCATGAGGACGTAGTCGGCGACCCAGATCGGCAGCCGCTCTCCGTCGATCGGGTTGATCGCGTGGAAGCCCGTGAAGACGCCGGTCTTCGTCGCCCCGGCGGCGCGTTCCTCGACCGGGCGGGCGCCGGCGTGGCGCGCGTACTCCTTAGCCTCGTCGCTCGCGTGCGCCTCGACGAAGGGATGCTCAGGCGCGAGGACGAAGAAGGTCGCGCCGAACAGCGTGTCCGCTCGCGTGGTGAACACGGCCAGGTCCTCTCCGGTCTCCTCGACGCGGAAGAGGAGCTCGGCGCCCTCGGAGCGGCCGATCCAGTTGCGCTGGATGGCCTTCGTCCGCTCCGGCCAGAACCCGCCCTCGGGCAGGTCATACTCGAGCAGCTCGTCAGCGTACGCGGTGGTCCGCATGAACCACTGCGTCATGTTGCGCAGCTCGACCTCGGCGCCGCAGCGCTCGCAGCGGCCGTCGACGACGTACTCGTTCGCAATCACCGTCTGGTCGTTCGGGCACCAGTTGACCGGCCCCTCCCGGCGATAGCAGAGATCGTGCGCGACGAACTGCTGGAACAGCCACTGGGTCCAGCGATAGAAGGTCGGCTGGTGGGCCGCAACCTCGCGGTCCCAGTCGATCGCCCAGCCGAGCCGCTTCATCTGGGCGCGCATCGTCCCGATGTTGCGCTCGATCGTCTCCCGCGGGTGCTTGCCCTCGCGAATCGCCGCGTTCTCGGCCGGCAGCCCGAACGCGTCCCAGCCCATCGGCCGCACGACGTGCCAGCCGCTGCGCCGCCGGACGTGCGTCTGGACGTCGCCCATCGTGTAGTTGAGGACGTGGCCCATGTGGAGGCTCGGGCCCGACGGGTACGGCAGCATCTCGAGCTGGTACCAGTGGTTCTCGACCGTCGGCTCGCCCTGGACGGGATTCGGGACGTTGAAGGCCCGCTCGTCCTCCCAGACGCGCTGCCACTTCGGCTCGATCTCGTGGGGCTCGTATCTCGGTGTCATCGAAAGCGTCCTCTGGAACGAAAAAACCTCTCCGAAGAGAGGTTCACGGGAGGTCGGCGCGGGTCACCGCGCTTGTCTCCCTGGACTAGGTAAGAAGCAGCTCCTGCATTGGGTTCCCGATACTAGCAACGTGCTCGATCTCCTTCCAGAGAGCGCTCGGATCGAAGGCGGCGAGCTCACCCTCGGCGGTCTTCGCGCGGGCGAGCTGGCGGATCGGCACGGGACGCCGCTGCTCGTCTACTGCGAGCAGACGATCGCGAGCCAGGTGCGCGCGTACCGCGAAGCGGCGCCCGGCGCGCTGATCGTCTACGGGACGAAGGCCTTCGCGAACGTCGCACTGCTCCGTCTGCTCGCGGAACTGGGCGTCGGCGCCGACGTCTCGACGCTCGGCGAGCTCGCGTTCGCCCGCGCCGCCGGCATTCCGGGCGAGCGAATCGTGTTCCACGGCAACAACAAGTCGGAGGAGGAGCTGCGCGCGGCGGCCGAGGCGGACGCGCTCGTCGTCCTCGACGCCCCCGGCGAGGCCGAGGCGGCGGCTGCGGCGGGTGTGCGTCGCGTGCTCGTGCGGCTGACGCCGGGAGTCGAGGCGCTCACGCATCGCTCGATCCGGACCGCGCACGACGAGTCGAAGTTCGGGCTGGCCCCCGATGGGGCCGCACGGGAGGTCGAGCGCGCGCGCGAGCTCGGTCTCGTGGTGGAGGGCGCGCACGTCCACATCGGTTCGCAGCTCGAACGGCCCGACGAGAGCGTCCTCGCGCTCGAGCGGCTGCTCGGGTTCCTCGAAGAGCTGCGTTGGAAGCCGCGCGTGCTCGACCTCGGCGGCGGTCTGGGCGTGCGCCACAACCGGGAGGAGCAGCTTCCGTCGGTGGCGGAGTTCGTCCGGCCCTTTGTCGAGCGCGTTCCGGAGGGCACACAACTGATCCTCGAGCCGGGGCGGTCGCTCGTCGGCCGCGCCGGCGTGACGCTTTACCAGGTCGGGCATGTGAAGGAGTCGGGCGGCGTCACCTACGCCGCGATCGACGGCGGCATGTCCGACAATCCGCGCCCGCAGCTGTATGGAGCCCGCTACGAGGCGCTGCTCGCGAACCGGGCTGAGGAGCTCCCGACCGGCGTGTACCGCATCGCCGGCAAGCACTGCGAGTCGGGCGACGTCCTGATCGAGGCCGCGCAGCTGCCGGAGCCGCGGCCGGGCGACGTGCTCGCGGTGCCGGCCACGGGCGCCTACACGCTCGCGCTCGGTTCGACGTACAACGGCGTCCCGCGGCCGGCGGCCGTGCTCGTCAGTAATGGAGAAGCCCGCGTGATCCGCCGCCGCGAGACCGTCGACGATCTGCTTCGCTTCGAGCCGTGACCGAGGAAGCCCACCCCGAGGAAGTCGGCTCCGGGCTCGCGCCTACGAGCTCCGGCTGGTTCGTCGTCAACGTCGCCGACACGGCCTGGGTCGTGAACGACGACTTCGGCGCGCGCTGCAGCTTCGAGTCGAGCCCGCGCGTTCTCCGGGACCGGCCCGACCTCGAGCCGCAGTTCTTCGAGCAACTCGGCATGACGGTCGCCGTGCTCCCGCCGGGCCGTTCGGGCGGGCTCTACCACTCCGAGTCGGCGCAGGAGGACTTCCTGGTTCTCGCCGGCGAGTGCCTGCTGCTCGTGGAGGGTGAGGAGCGGCCGCTGCGACAGTGGGACTTCTTCCACTGCCCACCCGGGGTAGACCACATCTTCGTAGGCCAGGGCGACGAGCCGTGCGTACTGCTGATGGTCGGCTCGCGCCCGGAGGACAAGACGCTCCACTATCCGCGCGACGAGACAGCGCTGCGCCACGGCGCCGGGGTCGAGGAGTCGACGCCCTCGCCGCACGAGGCGTACGCGCCGCACCCGCATTGGCGCCCGGGGCGTCCCGAGACGTGGGACACGCTGCCCTGGGTACGCTCGCCTGGATGAAGCGCTGGTTCGCCGCCGTCCCCGGGGTCGTTCTCATCGCGGTCGCCGCGGCGATGTGGGGCACGGATCCGATCATCCGCAAGACGATGAGCGGGACGACTTCGGCGACGACGATCGTGTTCGGCGAGCACGTGATCCTCGTGGCCCTCACGCTGCCGCTCCTGCTTCCCGCGCTGCGGGCCGTCTTTGCCGCCGGCTGGCGCTTCGTCACTGCTGCCGTCGTCGTCGGCGCGGGAGCCTCGGCCGTCGCCACGATCCTCTTCACCGACGCGCTGATCGGACACTCCGACTTCATCACCCCCGTGGTGATCCAGAAGGTGCAGCCGCTCGTCGCCGTCGGCGCGGCAGCGCTCCTGCTCGCCGAGCGTCCGCGCCCGGGTTTCGCGTGGCTCTTCCTACCCGCCCTCGCCGGGTTCTGGCTCGTCAACCAGCCGAATCCGTTCGACCCGTCGGCCGGCGGAGCCGTGGTGATCGCCGAGGCCACGGGCGCCGCCGTGCTCTGGGCGCTCGGGACGGTCCTCGGCCGCTACCTGTCGCGAGAGCTGGCTTTTCAGCACGTGCTTTCGCTGCGCTTCTTCTTCGGCCTCCTCGCAAGCGCGATCCTGCTGCCCATCATGGGCGCGAGCGCGTACTCGAACGGGCACGACACGTCTCTGATTCTGTACCTCGCCCTCGTCACAGGCCTGCTTGCGCTGACGCTCTACTACTACGGGCTGCAGCGGACTCCGGCCACTCTCGCGTCGCTCGCGGAGCTCACGTACCCGGCGGTCGCGGTCATCGCCGGCATCTACGCCTACAACCAGCACCTGCGCTGGACGCAGTGGCTCGGGGTCGCGCTGATCCTCGGTGCCGTGACTCTCCTGCCGGTGCAGCGGCGCCGCGTCGTCAGGGAAGCGCCGGGCGATCTCGTCCCCGCTGCGGCGACGGGATAGCCTCCGCGCGTGGATCTCCGCGACACGCCGGAGGAGGCGAAATTCCGCAAGGAGCTACGCACTTGGGTCGAGGCGAACCTTCCCGAGGAGAAGCGCGGGGGACGCGGCGGCGCGCAGCGGTTCGACGATCCGTTCGTCCGCGAGTGGAGCCGCCGGCTCTACGAGGGCGGCTACGCCGGGCTGACGTGGCCGAAGGAGTACGGCGGCGCCGGCACGCCCTACAGCTTCCAGGCGATCCTCTACGAGGAGCTCGCCGCGGCGCAGGCTCCCTCCCACGTCGGCGTGATCGGGCTCGGCATGGCAGGGCCGACGATCATCGCGCACGGTAGCGAGGAGCAGAAGAGCCGCTACCTCCAGCCGATCCTCGCCGCCGACGAGATCTGGTGCCAGGGCTTCTCGGAGCCGGATGCCGGCTCCGACCTCGCCGCCGCCCGCACGCGCGCCGAGCGGCGCGGCGACGTCTACGTCGTCAACGGGCAAAAGGTCTGGTCGTCGTTCGCACACATCGCCGACTTCTGCATCCTCGTCACACAGAGCGACCCGGATGCGCCCCGCTACGAGAACCTCACGTACCTGCTCGTCGACATGCATGCGCGCGGCGTCGAGGTGCGGCCTCTCAGGCAGATCACGGGCGAGGCGGAGTTCAACGAGATCTTCTTCAGCGACGTCGAGGTGCCGGTCGAAAATAGGCTCGGCGGCGAGGGCGAGGGCTGGCACGTGGCGATGACGACGCTCCTGCACGAGCGCGCGACCCTTGGCTTCGCGCTCACGGCGACGCTCGACGCGCTGTTCGGCCGGCTGCTCGAGGACGCCCGTGGGCGCGAGCTCGACCCGCGCCTGCGCGAGGCTGTCGCCCGCGAATGGATCGAGCTCCAAGCCCTCCTCTACACGAACTACCGCGCGCTCGGCGCGTATGAACGGACCGGCGTCCCGGGGCCGGAGGGGTCGGGCGTCAAGCTGCGCTGGTCGGAGGCGAACCAGCGGCTGACGAAGCTGGCGCGCGAGGTGCTCGGGCCCGAGGGGATCCTCGACGACGGCTGGTGGAACCACCAGCAGCTCCGTAGCCGCGGTAACACGATCGAGGCGGGCACGTCGGAGGTGCTCCGCAACATCATCGCCGAGCGTGTCCTCGGCCTTCCGAGGTCGCGCTGATGGACTTCGCGCTCAACGAGGACCAGCTCGAGCTCAGGCAGGCGGCGCGCGCCTGGCTCGCCGACCGCTTCCCGCTCGACCGGAACTGGGAGTCGACCGACAACCGATGGGCGGAGCTGGAGGAGCTCGGCTGGCTCGACGTCGCGGAGGCGGGGCTCGGCTTCGTCGAGGAGGCCTTGCTGCTCGAGGAGACGGGGTACGTGCTCTATCCGGGCCCGTATCTCGCGCACGTCACGGGCGAGATCGACGTGTTCGGAGGCGGGGGCGACATCGAGACGGTCGACCCATCACGGCCGCTTCGCCGTCTCCCCGAGGATTTGGAGGAGACGCCCCGCCTGCGCGCGGCGCTGGCCGCCGAAGCCCTCGGCATCGCGCAGCGCGCGCTCGACCTCGGCGTCGAGCATGCGAAGACGCGCGTCCAGTTCGGCAAGCCGATCGGCACGTACCAGGCCGTCTCGCACCCGCTCGCGCAGACGTACACCGACGTCGAGCTCTCGCGGTCGCTCGTCTACTGGGCCGCCTGGTGCGTTACGGAGAACGACGACCGCGCACCGATCGCGGCTGCCGCGGCTAAGGCGTTCGCGACCGAGGCGGCGGTAGCCGCGTGCGAGCGCTCGATCCAGGTGCACGGCGGCATCGGCTTCACGTGGGAGCACCCGCTGCACCGCTTCTACAAGCGCGCCCTCTGGCTCGAAGCCTTCGGCCGCCGCCCCGCCGAGCTCCGGCTCGAGGTCGCGGAAGCCCTGCTCGCATAGGAGAATGAGCCGGATGGAGGGTCTGATGATGGACTTCCCCCTCACGCTGACGCACCTGATGCGCCGGGCGGAGACGTTCTTCGGCGACGGCGAGATCGTCACGCGCCTCCCAGACAAGTCCTTCCATCGCACCAACCACCGCGAGACGCTCGGCCGTGCCCGGCAGCTCGCCGTCGCGCTGCAGAAGGCGGGGCTCGAGCGCGGCGACCGGGTTGCGACGCTGTGCTGGAACCATCACCAGCACCACGAGGCGTACTTCGGCGTCCCGTGCGGCGGCTTCGTCCTCCACACGCTCAACCTCCGCCTCCACCCGAACGACCTGAACTACATCGCGAGTCACGCCGGCGACCGCGCGATCATCGTCGACCAGGCTCTCCTGCCGCTGCTCGACCAGTTTCGGGAAGGCACGCCGATCGAGCACGTCTGGGTCGTCGAGGACTCGTACGAGGACCTTCTTGCCACGGCAGACCCCGAGGAGTGGGTCGACCCGGAGCTCGACGAGCGTGAGGCGGCGGCGATGTGTTACACGAGCGGCACGACCGGCCGGCCGCGCGGCGTCGTCTACTCACACCGCTCCTCCGTCCTCCACGCGCTTGGGGTCGGCGCGAACAACCCGCTCGGGCTGGGCCTCGGCATCGGTGACGCCGTCATGCCGGTGGTGCCGATGTTCCACGCGAACGCGTGGGGCTACCCGTATCTGGCGACGCTCCAGGGCGCGAAGCTCGTCTACCCCGGGCCGCACCTCGATGCCGACAGCCTGCTCGACGACATGGAGCAGGAGCGCGTCAGCTGGGCGGCGGGCGTGCCGACGATCTGGATGGGGATCCTCGCGCGGCTCGACGAGGAGCCCGGCCGCTGGGATCTCTCGGCCGTGAAGGCGATGCTGATCGGCGGCTCGGCCGTCCCGCGCGCGCTGATCGCCGCCTTCGAGGAGCGGCACGGCCTGCGCATCTGCCAGGGCTGGGGGATGACCGAGACGTCCCCCGTTGCCTCGACCGTCGCGCTCCCGTACGACCTGGCCGACGCGGACGCCGAAACGCGCTGGGACTTCCAGGCGACCGCCGGCATCCCGCTCCCGTTCGTCGAGATCCGGGTACGCGCCGGCGACGAGGACGTGCCGTGGGACGGCGAGGAGATGGGGGAGCTCGAGGTGCGTGGACCATGGGTGGCCGCTCAGTACTTCGATGCGCCCGAATGCGCCGACCGCTGGACGGAGGACGGCTGGTTCCGCACCGGCGACATCGTCTCGATCCATCCGCGGGGCTTCATCCAGATCAAGGAC
>DASXJG010000140.1:0-4877 GCA_036497525.1 Gaiellaceae bacterium | reverse complement strand
GGCGATTCGCTGCATGCCGCCGTCGAGCGCGTACGTGAGGCCGCTGGCGAAGTCGATCAGCCGCTTCGACAGCTCCGAGTCCGCCGACTGGAGGTTGAGGATCACCGGGACGCCGTTCTTGAAGCGGTCGGCGACCTGCTGGGCGTCGTTGAAGCTGCGCGGCAGGATCAGGTGGACGCGAGACGCGCCGGGCGCTTGCACGGGCTGGAGGTTGCGCACGGGACGCTGCGCCGAGCGCGGGCGAAGGATGCTCGTCCGCTGCGCGTCGGGCTCGGGATCCGTCCAGTCGTCGTCGTAGTCCCGCCGCGAGGTCCGCGCCGGGAAGCGGCGCACGTTTTGCTCCTCGGCGAGCTCGTCCTCGGTGAGGTAGCCGTCGTCGTCCCAGTCCTCTTCCTCGGCGATGCCGAAGTAGACGAGGGTACGGGCCCAGACGTCGGAAAGCGCCATGGCGCCGCCGATGTTAGCGCCGCCACAGGACTGCGCCGACCCGGATGTAGGTCGCTCCCTCCGCGGCGGCGACGCGGTAGTCCTGGCTCGTTCCCATCGAGAGCTCGCGCAGCCCGTGTCGCTCGGCGAGCTCGCGGAGACGGCGGAAGTACGGCCTCGACGCCTCAGGGGCGGTGGCCGCGGGCGGCATCGTCATCAGGCCGCGCACGTCGGGATAGGCATCCAGCAGCGCCGGCAGCTCTTCTGGGCTCACCCCCGACTTCGTGTGCTCGCCCGAGAGGTTGACCTCGACGAGCGCCGGGATCGTGAGCTTCCCGGCGGCCGACTCGGAGGCGAGCGAGTGGCACAGCTCGCAGAGCTCGCTCACGAGCGGCGCCTTGCGGCTCTGGAGGTGGCCGATGAAGTGCCAGCGGAAGGCGTCGCCGTAGCGATCGTGCTTGGCGCGGAGGTCCTGGGCGCGGTTCTCGCCCACGACCTCGACGCCGGCCTCGGCCAGCGCGGCCATGTCCTCCAGCGGGACGTACTTCGTCGCGGCGACGACGGTCACGTCCGGGCCGACTTCCTCCCGGATGCGCTCGTAGCGCTCGCGGATCTCAGCCGGTGACGTAGGCGATCACCCCCTGACGCCCCGTGCGGCCCCGGTCACGGCGGTGCGAGAAGAACGTCTCGGGCTCGCAGGCAGTGCAGCGGTCGAAGCGGGTGACCTGCTCTATCCCCGCCGCACGGAGCGCGCGCTCGGCGCTCGTCCAGAGATCGAGGTGGCGTTCACGTACGACGTCGTCGCCGAACCGCTCGCGGAACGGCGCCGCCACCTCCTCCCCCACCTCGTAGCAGCACGGGCCGATTCCCGGGCCGATCGCGGCCGTCAGCGGGACGGGCCCGAGCGCCGCGGCGCCGGCCTCGACGATGCCTGCGAGGAGCCCCTTCCAGCCGGCATGCAGGACGGCAACGGCCGGCTCTTCCGCCCCGGTGCGCGCGAGCACGATCGGCAGGCAGTCGGCGGACATCGCGAGGATCGGCAGGCCCGGCTCGTCGGTCCACAGGCCGTCCGCGTGCTCGCCGCGCATTGCGGGCGCCGCCCGCAGCACGCGGGACGAGTGCACCTGGTAGTTGAGCGCCAGCTTCCCGAGGTCGGCGCCGATGGCCTCGCACGCGATCCGCCGGTTCTCGTCGGCGCGCTCGGGGACGTCGCCGCTCTTGCGGCCAAGGTTGAGCGACGCGTACGGCCCCTCGCTCACGCCGCCAACGCGGGTCGTGAAGGCGACCTCGTAGCCCTCCGCTTCCCAGCGGATCACAGCTGCTGCTTCGCCCGCGCGAGCAGCTGGTCACGCGTGTTCAGTGCAGGCTCGTCGACGACCGCGTCGAGGAGGTCGTGAAGGATGCGCCCAAGGTGCGGTCCCGGCCGGAAGCCGAGCTCGATCAGGTCGTTTCCGTCGATTGCGAGGTCGCGCAGCCGGTGCGGGCTCGACAGCTCCTGCTCGACCACCTGGCGGAATGCGGCGAGCCGCTCGATCTCGTCGAGGGGCGGCGGTTCTCCGCCGCTACCGCGCTTGCCGAGCAGGTCCGCGTGCTTGTGGTCGATGAGGTCGAACGCGAGCTCCTCGCCGTTGCGCCGCAGGAAGCGCCGTGCCCGGCGAGCGTCGCCCTTTCCCGGCTGGAACATGTGACGGCGCACGATCCGCACGACGTGCCTCCGCAGCGCGTTCGGATACCGCAGCCGGAGCAGCGCTCCCGAGGCGAGATCGGCGCCGACCTGATCGTGCCCGTGGGCGGCGAAGCCGGGCTTCGGGTAGTAGTGGAGGCGTCCGTCGTTCCCACGCCAGGCGACGATCGGCTTGCCGAGATCGTGGAAGAGCGCGGCGAGCCGCACGGGCAACGAGAAGCCCTGGTCGGCGGCGGCCTGGACGACCGCGAAGGTGTGCTCGTCGACGGTGAGGTCGTGGTAGCGGCTCTCCTGGTCGAAGCCGATCGAGGGGCCGAACTC
The DNA here is from genome assembly GCA_036497525.1 of Gaiellaceae bacterium. Classification (GTDB taxonomy): domain Bacteria; phylum Actinomycetota; class Thermoleophilia; order Gaiellales; family Gaiellaceae; genus Palsa-739. Next base: position 2,446 of record DASXJG010000140.1, on the reverse strand, counting down.
GGGCAGGAGCTCGACGAGGACGCCCGTGTCGCGTGCGAGTCGCAGCGCACGGGCAGGCTCGGCGCCGAGCAGGAGCTTCGAAAGCTCGCCCATCCCGTCCGCCGAGAGGCCGCCGCCGATGCGCTCGCCCGAGACGAGCCTCACCGCGGGCGCCTCCTCACGCATCTGCTCGAGCAGCTCGTCGTCCGGCTCGAAGCCGAGCTGCGAGACGAAGCGGAGTGCTCTTACGAGCCGCAATGGGTCCTCGCGGAAGCTCTGCGGTGAGACCGTGCGCAGACGGCGGGCCTCGAGGTCGGCGCGGCCGCCGAGCGGGTCGACGAGCTCGTCGGTGTCGAGCCGGCGGGCCATCGCGTTGACGGTGAAGTCGCGGCGGCGCATGTCGTCCTCCACCGACAGCCCCGGGTCGGCGACGATCTCGAAGTCGTGCCGGCCCGGCCCGGTCGAGACCTCCTTACGCGGCGGAGCGAACTCGATCCCGGCGGGCGTCAAGCTCCGGATCCGGCCGTCACGCGGGTGGAGCCGGATGCCGACGAGCCGATCGGCCACCACGAGGTCCTCGACGCGCCCGTGCGGGGCGAGCGCGGCCCGCAGCCCTTCGGTGTCGAGGCCGGGCACGAGGAAGTCGGCGTCCTTCGAGTCCAGCCCGAGCAGCTCGTCCCGGACGGCGCCACCGACGAGGTAGGCGTCCAGCTCGAGATCGCGGACGTAATTCTCGATTTCCTGGCGCACCGCGCCATTGTGGCGCTCTCAGAGGAGAGCGATCGCCTCGATCTCGACGAGAGCGCCGGATGGGAGCTTCGCCACCTCGACGGTCGCCCGCGCAGGCGGCTGCTCGCCCACGTGCTTCGCGTAGACCTCGTTCATCGCCTGGAAGTCGTCGAGGTTCTGGAGGAAGACGGTCGTCTTCACCAGCCGGTCGAGGCCCGTGCCCGCTTCCTCGAGGATCGCCTTCAGGTTCGCGAAGACCTGCTCGGTCTGCTCGCCGATCGTGCCGGAGATCGCGGTGTCTCCCGGCTTGAGCCCGAGCTGGCCCGAGACGTAGGCGAAGCCGCCGGCGGCGATGGCCTGCGAGTACGGCGCGCCCTGGAACGGAGCCGGCGCAGCCTCGGTGCGGACGACGCGCTTGTCGCTCATCGGCGCGCCTCCTGTCTCTCGCAGGCCTCGGCCAGGGCGGCACCGAGCGCCTTGAAGATCGCCTCGAGCACGTGACTGCTGTCGGTGCCGTTGAGAAGGCGCACGTGCAGGACGAGCCCCGCGTTCTCGGCCAGCACCTCGAGGAACCGCCGCGTGACGTCCGTCCCGAGGCCGCCGATGCGGGCCTGCGTCAGGTCGACGTTCGTGACGAAGAGCGGCTCCTCGCTCGTTTCGAGCACCACGTAGGCGAGCGCCTCCGCCGAGGTGAGCGCGCCGGCGCCGTGGCCTCGCGCGTCCTCTGCCCGCAGCGGCCCCGCGAGGGCGTGGCCGATCGCGGCGGCCGCCGCCTCGACCTCTGCCTGCGTGTCTCCCGGCTCGATGTCGAGGGTGAGATCGAACCGCGCAGTCTCCGCGAGGCGCGCGAGCAGCTGGTTGAGGACGGGCAATCCCGTCTCCACCGTCGCCTCGCCCTGCCCGTAGACATTGACGCGCACGCCTGCCGCAGCCTGCTTGCTCATCTCTCGGAGGGTAACGGCTCCGGTGCCTACGCCTCGACGCGCTCGATCTGCGCGCCGACGGCGCGGAGGCGCTCGTCGATCCGCTCGTAGCCGCGGTCGATCTCCGCGACGTTGCCGATCGTGGAGCGGCCGTTCGCGCACAAGGCGGCGATGAGGATCGCCATCCCCGCGCGGATGTCGGGGCTCGTCAGCCGCTGGCCGTAGAGGCGAGACGGGCCGCTGACGACGACGCGGTGTGGGTCGCAGACGATGATCCGCGCACCCATCGAGACGAGCTTGTCCACGAAGAACAGGCGGTTCTCGAACATCTTCTCGAACACGAGCACCGTCCCCCACGCCTGGGTCGCGACGGCGACCGCGATCGACGTCAGGTCCGCCGGGAAGGCGGGCCAGGGGCCGTCCTCGATCTTCGGCACCTGATCGCCGAGGTCGTTCAGGATCACGAGCTCCTGGTGCGGGGGCACGCGCAACCAGTCGTCCCCGAGCTCCACCTCGATCCCGAGACGCTTGAACGCCGTGAGGATCGAGATCATGTCGTGCGGCACGACGCCGTCGATGGTGAGGTCGCTGTTCGTGACGGCTGCAAGGCCGATGAAGCTGCCGACCTCGACGTGCTCGGGAGCGATCGTCCACTCCCCTCCCGTCAGCCGCTCGACACCGTGGATCCGGAGGACGTTCGACTCGATGCCCTCGATCTGGGCGCCGAGCGAGCCGAGGAAGCGGCAGAGATCCTGTACGTGCGGCTCACAGGCGGCGTTCCCGATCGTGGTCTCGCCGGGCGCGACGACGGCGGC
>DASXJG010000139.1:0-10129 GCA_036497525.1 Gaiellaceae bacterium | reverse complement strand
GCTTACGGCGGGGCGTCGTCAATCATCGGCCGTAGCCTCAGCGCTCCCGCCAGCGTCATTTACCAGCGTCCCACGTGCTACCGAGCAGATCAAGCGCTACCGAAACATTGACGCTGGCTTGTCGCAGCGCCCTCAGGGGTCATTCCGGAACACTGGCCCATGCGAGGGTTCTGTTTCCCGAGCCTTCGTCATGGATCGGTAAAGGCGTGTGGTGGCTCTTGTTTCCGATGCGAGCGGGGGTGATCATCTGAAGGTGCGATCTGGGTCTGGAAGACGACTTGCTTTGAGCGGGGTCTCGGCGACTGCTCTCGTCGGACGCGTAGCGATCTTTCTCGGCCTGGCTCTCGTTGCGCTCGGGGTGCTGGGCGTGAGTTCGGCCGCGGATCTCCCGCTTGCGGGCAACCTCGATCGGTCCTTCGGAAACGGCGGAGTCGTCACCCATACCCTCGGCGGCACCGCGGTCCCCACAAGCGAAGGGATCGCTGTCCAGCCGGATGGAAAGATCGTCGTTGTGACCTCGGGCTCAGTCGTCCGCTACCTGTTGGACGGCTCGCTTGATCCGAGCTTCGGCGCCGGAGGCTACGTCGCAACTGCGTTCGACGCTGCGGCAGTTGCGCTGCAGCCTGATGGGAAGATCGTCGTTGCCGGAGCAATGAGCGACGGCTCCGAGCTCGACGGCTCCGAGTTCGCGGTCGCTCGCTACAACCCTGACGGCTCTCCGGACCCGAGTTTCGGCACGGACGGGACCACGACGACGATCTTCCCATCAGGAGGCTACGCCGTCCCCGCGGACGCCAGCGCAAACACTCTCGCCATCCTTCACGACGGCGACATCGTGGCCGCGGGATCAGTGACGTGGTTCACCAGTGACGTGGTTGAGCCATCGAATTTTGCACTTGTCGGGTACAAGCCCGATGGCTCGCTCGATCCGACATTCGGCGATGACGGGATCGTGGAGACGGAGTTTGTCGGTCAGGACACTCTCTCCGGAATCGTCGTTGAGCCGGACGACAAGATCGTGGCGACCGGAACCGGCAGCTACAACGGCCACGGTGAGTACGTCGACGGGATGGCGCTCGCCCGCTACGACCCCGGTGGTTCGCTCGACTTCAGCACGACTACCCCCGATTTGTCGGCGAAGCCCAAGCGCTTCTACCTCGGTGGACCGCCCGTCCTCCAACATGGGAGGATTCTCGTAGCAGGGGCCCGCCTCCCCAACAACGCCTGCTGCTACCCCAGCGGACGCCTGCTGGTCGCCCGCTACGACTCCGATTTTTCGCTCGACCCCACCTTCGGGAAGCACGGCTTGGCGGAGATCAGCGGCGCCACGGGACCGGCATCCGCGGTTGCCGCCCAGCAGGACGGGAAGATCCTGGTCGCCGCAAAGGGCTCCATCCTTCGGCTTCTGCCCAACGGTCGACTCGATCCGAGTTTCGGTCGAGGTGGGATCGTGTCCCTCAGGAATCGGACTTCGACCGCCCTTGCCTTGCAAGCCGGTCAAAAAATCCTGGTGGGAGAGGCACGCGGCCACGCTTGGACGCTCGCCCGGCTCCTTGGCGGCAACAACTGCGTCGTCCCCAAGCTCCGCGGCAAGGCCCTCTCGAAGGCGCGCAAGACGCTCAAGGCGTCGTACTGCCGCACCGGTCGCATCTCCTGGCTGTTTTCGAGCAGAGTCGCAAGGGGGCACGTGATCTCTACCGCAACGCCACTCGGTGACCGGTTTCCCGACGGCACGAAGGTCGATCTCGCCGTCAGTCGGGGTAAGCGCACCCAACGCCCCTGAGCGCAAGCACCGGACTTCAGGGGTCATTCCGGAACACTGGCCCAGGCGACGGAGCCCCTCCGACCCCCTGGCACACTCGCGCGGATGCGCGTACTGCTCCTCGTGTTAGCCCTCTCTGTCGCCGCGATAGCCGCCGCTGGCTGCGGAGCCGGTCATCCGAAGGCCGCGCCGGCGCCGCGCTGGGTTCAGCGGGCAAACGCGCTCTGCAAGCACGACGATCGAGCTTTCCGCGGAGCGAGCTTCGAGTCGGCCGCGATGTTCATGGGTTTGCGGCGCGAGGTGGCCGGACTCGGGCGGCTCGGCTTCTTCCAACACGTGCCCGCGGTCGAGTCAGACCTCCAAACTGCGAGCCGCTTGCTGATTCGTGCCGGGCCAGGTGACTTCCCGCAACTCCGGAAGGCGGACAAGGCGCTGATACGCGCGCGCGCCGACGCCGCGCGCAGCGGGGTCCGCTGCTCGTTCGGCGCCTTCCCGCTAGCGAACCTGTAGAGGGAGTCGGGAGTCGCCGCCCGGGGGTCATTCCAGAACACTGGCCCAGCGCATCGAGCTCGCACCCTTTGGCAGCTTCATCTGCCGTCCGTCCGCGCGCTGATCTGTCACTAGAGTCGCTTGTGCCGTGTTCGATCGCTTTACGAGAGGCCCCGCCGCCACAGTTTCAGGGGCGTTGCTTCTTATCCTCGGTGGTGTCATCGTCGTCGCCCACGGCGGCATCGCCGGCACGACCTTGGCACTTGTCGGCTGCCTGATCATCGTCCGCGAACGGATGCGGCAAAGAAGGACGCCTCCGGACTAACCGGCCACCAACGCTCAGGGGTCATTCCGGAACACTCGCCTAAGCGAGTCATCTGTCGCCTACCCGCGTCTGTGGCGAGCTGCCAAGGCGGCGCACGCCGCATCATCGAGGCCAGTAACGTGCGCCGAACAGGATGCGAGCGGCCGGGATCACAGCACTCGGCGAGCCCGTCGAGATCCTCGAACTGGACGAGCTTGCGACGCCTGCCGCAGGCGAGGTCCTGATCGACGTCGTTGCCGCCGGCATCGGCAACTGGGACGACCTCGTCAGGATCGGCAGCTGGCAGGTCGGCGGCCCGGCCCCGATGGCGCTCGGGACCGAGGCGGCCGGGACGGTCGCGGCGGTCGGCTCCGGCGTGACCGAGCTGCGCGAGGGCGACGACGTGATGACACATCCGCTGCCGCTCCGGCGTCACGGGACCTGGGCCGAGAGGGTGCTCGCGCCGGCGGCCGCCGTCGCCGCCCGACCACCGGAGGCCTCATGGGAAGCCTCCGCAGCTTTTCCCATTCCGGCGCTCACTGCCGCTCAGGCACTCGACGAGACTCTCCGGATCGAGAGCGGCGGCTGGGTCGTCGTCAACGGAGCCGGCGGAGTTACGGGCGGCCTGCTCGTTCAGCTCGCCGCGGCTCGGGGCGCCCGCGTGATCGCGACCGCGAGCGCGAAGAAGGCCGAGCGCATCCGCGACTACGGCGCGTCGGAGGTGCTCGACTATCACAGCGACTGGCCTGCGCTCGTTCGCGAGATCACCGGCGGCGGCGCGCCCAAGGCCGTCAACGCTGCCCCTGGGCAGGCGGCCACCACGGTGCAGGCGGTTGCCGACGGCGGCCGCCTCGCCACCATCACGGGCGACCCGCCGCGCGAGGAACGGGGCGTCGCCGTAGCCGACGTCTACGTCCGCCCCGATGGTCGGCAGCTTTCCGCCCTCGGGGAGCTCCTGGCCCACGGCACCCTTAGCGTGCCGATCGCGTCCGTCCGTCCGCTCGATCAGGCGGCGCAAGCGCTGCGCGAGGTAATCGCGGGAGCGGACGGCGCGATCGTCCTGTCACTCGGAACCTAGCCTGGCCCACTGATGGTCGCACCCGAGCTGCGCTGTCAGTGATCGAGTCGATAGATGCGCTCGACGATCTCCGCGCCGACTCCTGGCGCGAACCCCACATCGGAGCCGACCTCGACAAATCCCGCCCGGGCGAGCACCTTCGCCGAGGCGGCATTGTGTTCCGCCACGCGACCGTAGAGCGGCCTAGTCTGCTCGACCGCAAGGAATGTCTGCAGCGCCCGCGACGCGAGACCCTGCCCCCACCGCTCCGGTGCGATCCAGTACGTGACCTCCCGTTCTCCCTCCAGCGTGAAGCTGCCTATCGTCCCTACGAATTCCCCATCGTCTTCGATGGCCAGCAGCGTGTTCGACGGGTCGCTGCGGACGTGTTCGTAGTGGGCGTCGAAGGCGCTACGGTCGGACGGTTCCGCCCGCGTGAACGCCGCCATCTGAACCGCACGAGGATCGCTCTCCCAGACAAAGAGCGCGTCGAGATCACTGTCTGCGAACGTCCGGAGAGTTATCGCCATGAGCCTCGATCGTGTCCGGAACACTCGCTCAGCCCATGAGCCCGGATACTCACGGAGTGGATGACGACGACCGCCCGCCGATCTGCCCACGCTGCGGCGTGACCATGGTGCCCGCCGCGCTCAGCGCGCACGGTGACCACGAGGGAGACTGGGTCTGCCTCGAATGCGAGGAGCTGGGCGAACAGCCCGTCACCAGGGACTGACTGTGGTGCCGCCCCATTCTTCGGGCTCGACGTCGCGGACGGTCTGAGTCAGCTCCCAGCGGTGTCCGCCGATGTCCTCGACGACGCCCGAGCGCTCGCCGTATTCAAAGGTCGTCACGTCCTCGACGACGCGTGCACCTCGTTCGCAGGCGCGGGCGAACGCCGAATCCACGTCGGGCACGCGCACCTTGATCAGGTGCGTCATGCCGCCGCCGTCCGGGACGACCCGATCACTTCCGACATCCGCGACCACGACGGCCGCATCGACACCGACGCGCATCTGGGCTCGGTGCGCTTCACCGATCCGCACCCGCTCCTGGAAACCGAACGCTGCCTCCAGCCACGCCACCGCCTCCCGCACGTCCGGATACACCAGCACCGGCGTAACCGTCGCCGGCGGCGCAGAGCGATTACTCAACATCCCGTACACGCTAGACGGACCCGCGCGACCCCGGTGTAGGCTCGGACCCCGGTGGAGCGCAAGTGGTGGACGCTGCTGGCGAGCTGCATTGCGATCTTCATGTTGCTGCTGGACGTGACGATCGTGAACGTCGCGTTGCCGTCGATCGAGCGCGACCTCGGCGCCAACTTCACCGACCTCCAGTGGGTGATCGACGCCTACGCGCTGACACTCGCGGGCTTCGTGCTGGCTGCGGGATCGCTGGCCGACATGGTCGGCCGGAGGCTGGTCTTCATGCTCGGGCTCGCGGTCTTCAGCGCTTCGTCGCTCGCCTGTGGGCTGGCTCCCGACCCGCTCTTCCTGAATGTCTCCCGCGCGGCCCAGGGGGTCGGCGCCGCGATGATGTTCGGCACGTCGCTGGCGCTGATCGCGCAGGAGTTCCAGGGTCGCGAACGCGGGACTGCGCTCGGCATCTGGGGCGGGACCACGGCAGCGGCAGTCTCGATCGGGCCGCTCGTGGGCGGCGCGATCGTCGACGGGCTGTCGTGGCGCTGGATCTTCCTCGTCAACGTGCCGATCGGCCTGGCCGCGCTCGTGGTCGCGCGGTTCCGGTTGCGCGAGACGCGCGCTCCAGCCGCCGGCGGCGTCGACGTTCGCGGCGCGGCGCTCCTGTGCTCCGCGCTCTTCCTGCTCGTCTTCGCGCTGATCCGCGGCAACGAAGAGGGCTGGGGGAGCGCGCTCATCGTCAGCTGCTTCGCCTCCGCCGCGCTGCTGCTCGTGCTGTTCGTGCTGGTCGAGCGCCGCGCCCCAAACCCGCTGCTCGACCTCACGCTGTTCCGCAAGCCCGCCTTCACGGGCGCCACCATCGTCGCCTTCGCGCTGGGGGCATCGATCTTCTCGATGTTCCTCTACATCACGCTGTTCTTCCAGAACGTGCTCGGCTTCTCGCCGTTCGAAGCGGGGCTCCGGACGCTGCCGGTCACCGGCCCGATCCTGCTGGTCTCGCCGCTGAGCGGTCGCCTGACAGCACACGTGCCGGTTCGGCTGCTGCTCGGGACGGGCCTCGCGTTCGTGACGGTCGGGCTGCTGCTGATCGGGAACCTGTCGGATTCGTCCGGGTGGACCGCGCTGCTGCCGGGCCAGATTCTGGCCGGCATCGGGATCGGCCTTGCCACCCCCGCGCTGGCCTCGACCGCCGTCGGCGTGGTCCGCCCGCAACTGAGCGGCATGGCGTCGGGCACGAACAACACGGCTCGCCAGCTCGGGCTCGCCACCGGGATCGCCGGCCTCGGCTCGATCTTCCAGTCGAAGATCGAGTCGACGCTCACCACGCTGGTCGGGGGCACCTCGGCGTCGTCGCACGTTCACGAGCTTGCGCGGGCGGTGGCGTCAGGCGGAACCGGCCGCGCCTTGCACGCGGTGCCGCCCGCCGACCGCGACAGGGTGGTGCACGCCGCGCACCACGCGTTCGTCACCGGCTTCAACACGATCGCGATGGTGAGCGTCGCCGTGGCGGCGGTGGGCACAGTGGCGGGATATGCGCTGGTGCGACCGCGGGACTTCGTCGTTCCCGCCGGCCCCGCGCCGGCTCCGGCGGCGGCCCGGGCCTGACTCACGCGAAGATGCCGAGCGCGAACAGCGCGAAAGCGCTGCCGACGAAAACGGCGGGCGCCGTGAGCTGTGGCCCTTCCACCCGGGCGAAGATGGGCTGCGGCAGTCCAGGGGTGATCACCGTCCAGTTGACGCGGCGTGCCGCGGCCGTCGTGCGCCCGGAGCCGGCGGCGAGGAGGAGCATGACGCAGCCGAGCAACAGGAGCGTGATCTTCCAGGTGTGGAAGAAGTCGCCGCCGGATGCGAGCGCGCGTATCTCGGCGATGAGGCTCGCGATCAGGACCGCGACCACGATCCGGACGAGCAGCCGCGAGAGCTCACGCAGAATCCACATCGCGGACCGATTTTAGGCGCGCAGGACGGCGCGGCGAGGGCCGGCGAGGAAGCCGGCCTCCACGAGGAGCGGCATCGCCGGCGTCTCGGCGACCGGCTCGCCGTCGAAGCGCTCGACCGCGAGTCTCTTGGCGCCGCCACGCTTCACGAAGCCGACCAGTGCGCCGAGCGCAGGCCGCAGCCACTCCTCCTCCGGCTCGCGGAGGGGAACGAGCGACCGGCCGCCGCGCTCGACGAAGAGCGCGGGCCCGCCGCCGAGCAGGACGACGTGGGCTCCCGCCACCCGGGCGGCCCGCGCACCGGCGCGCTTCGGCCACGGCAGGACCGCGCCGTACGGCTGTGCCGGATCCGCCGCAGCGAGGACGAGGGGCTCCGGCTCGTCGCCGTCGCGGGGCCGCAGCTCCCGCAGGCGCTCGACGGCGCCGCCGAGCGCGAACTGCGCGCCGCCGAGCCCTTCCACGAAGTAACCGCGCCGGCAGGAACCGAGCGTCTCGAGAGCTCGCAGCTCGCCGTAGACGGCGCTGTATCCGCCAGGGATCCCTTCGGCCCGGACGGAGTCGCGCGTCACGATGCCGTGCCGCTCGAGCAGCAGCTCGGCGAGGGCGCGGCGATCGGGCTCTCCGCCGGTGAAGAGTTGCGCCGCGAGCGACCAGCGTCCCTGCGTCGCCGTGGGCCGCTGCGCCCGCCCCCGCGAGAAGCGGCGGGCACGGCGGTCCGGCCGGGGAGGCTGATAGCGGCGCTCCGCGCGGAGCGGCGACCACGAGTCGTTCGTCACCTCCCCGCTCCAGACGAGATCCCAGAGCGCCGGCAGAGCGGTCTCGGCGTCGAGGCCCGTCGTGCCCAGGAGCCCGTCCCAGAAAAGGGCGCCTCCGGAGAGCGCGGCGCGGATCGCATCGTGTAGCTCGCTTTCCGGCGGCGTCGCCGCGGGCGGATGTCCGAGCAACGCCGCATCGTCGCGGAAGAAGAGAGCAACGCGGTCGAGCCCGGCCCCGACCCAGACGAGCTCGCCCGACGCGCAGAGCTGGTCGAGCTGCTCGGGCCGGTAGTCGGGCACCCGGCGAGGCAGCACCTCCCCCTCCCAGAGCGGCACCGGGAGCGCGAGCCCTTGCAGCGGGATGAGCGCCTCACGCAGCGACGCGCGGCGATCGATGCCGTGCCAGCTCGGGAGGAAGCGGCCCAGCGCGGCCTGCTCCACAGGCTCGACCTCGCGCCTCAGGGCCGCGAGCGAGGCCCGGCGCAGCCGCCGGAGGACCTCCGGGTCGCACCACTCCCGCTCGCTGCCGCCCGGGCGCAGCTCGCCCCGCACGAGCTTCTCCTCGCGCTCGAGCCCCCGAAGCTCGTCCTGGACCTCCAGGCCGAACCAGGCCGACGCCTCCGCGGCGGTGAACGGCCCGCGGCCGCGCGCCCAGCGCGCGACGAGCGAGCGCAGCGCGTCGGCCACCGGCTCGAGGAACACGGCGGGCAGGCCCGACGGCGGCACCACGCCGAGCGCGTCGCGGTAGCGGCCCGCATCCTCGGCGGCGGCGAGCCGCTCCTCCCCGGCGATCCGGACGCGGATAGCGCGCCGTTCCGCCTCGAGGATCGCGGCGTGGGCCTCGTCGAACTCGCCGCTACGCAGGTCGCCTCGCAGGCGCAGCAGGTCAGACAGCCGCTCGGGATCCTGCGGAAACGGGCGCAGCGACGTCTCTACCTCGGCGAGCGCGGCCGGATCGATCAGCTCGCGCAGCTCCTCCTGCCCGAGCAGCTCCCGCAGCAGGTCGCGGTCGAGAGACAGCGCCTGGGCACGCCGCTCGGCCGGCGGCGTGTCGTCCTCGTACATGTACGTCGCGATGTAGTCGAAGAGGAGCGACGACGCGTAGGGCGACGCGGTTGCGGTCTCGACGTCCACGAGGTCGATCTCCCGGGCGCGCAGCCGGACGAGCAGCCGCTTCAGCGCCGGCAGGTCGAACACGTCCTGCAGGCACTCGCGGTAGGTCTCGAGCACGATCGGGAAGCTCGCGTACTTCCGCGCGACCTGGAGGAGCCCCTGGGCCTTGAGCCGCTGCTGCCAGAGCGGCGTCCGCTCGCCGGGCCGGCGGCGCGGGATGAGCAGCGCACGCGCCGCGTTCTCGCGGAAGCGGGCGCCATAGAGCGCCGACTGCCCCACCTCGGCCAGCACGAGTTCCTCGAGCTCGTCGGGGTCGAGCATGAGCAGGTCGGTCGCAGGCGGCGTGTCCGCGTCGGGCAGGTGGAAGGCGATGCCGTCGTCCGACCAGATCGACTGCACCTCGAGTCCGAGCGACTCGCGTAGCCGCGCGCCGACGGCCATCGCCCAGGGCGCGTGGACTCGCGCGCCGAACGGCGTGAGGATGCAGACGCGCCAGTCGCCGATCTCGTCGCGGAAGCGCTCGACGACGACGGTCCTGTCCGACGGCAGCGCCCCGGTGGCCTTCTCCTGCTCGCGGAGGAACGTCACGAGGTTCCGCTCCGCGCGCTCGTCTAGGTCGGCGACCTTCGGCTCCTTCTGCGCGAGCAGCTCTCGCGCGAACTTCCCGATCGCCTCGCCGAGCTCGTACGGCCGGCCGATGCCCTCGCCCTTCCAGAACGGCACCGCGCCCGGCACGCCCGGCGCCGGCGAGACGAGCACGCGGTCGCGCGTGATCTCCTCGATCCGCCACGAGGAGGCGCCGAGCACGATCACCTGGCCGGCACGCGCCTCGTAGACCATCTCCTCGTCGAGCTCCCCCACGCGGCTCGGCGGCTCCACGCCCGCGATGAAGACGCCGAAGAGGCCGCGGTCCGGGATCGTGCCTGCGTTCGTGACGGCGAGCCGCCGCGCGCCGGGCCGGCCGCGGACGACGCCGGCCGTGCGGTCCCAGATGATGCGCGGCCGCAGCTCGGCGAACTCGTCCGACGGGTAGCGGCCCGCGAGCATGTCCAGCACGTTCTCGAGCTGCGCGCGCGAAAGGCCGGCGAACGGATACGCGCGACGCACCAGGTTGTGCAGCTCGGCCACCTCGATCTCCTCGTCGGCGCAGATCGCGACGATCTGCTGCGCGAGGACGTCGAGCGGGTTGCGGGGGATCTGCGTCTCCTCGATCAGCCCTTGCCGCATCCGCTGCGCGACGACCGCACACTCGAGCAGGTCGGCCCGGAACTTCGGGAAGATCCGCCCCCGCGAGACCTCGCCGAGCGAGTGGCCGGCGCGGCCGATCCGCTGCAGCCCGCGCGCCACCGACTTCGGCGACTCGACCTGCACGACGAGGTCGACCGCGCCCATGTCGATGCCGAGCTCGAGTGACGACGTCGCGACGAGGCACGGGATCCGGCCGGCCTTCAGGTCCTCCTCGATCTGCGTCCGCTGCTCGCGCGCCAGCGAGCCGTGGTGGGCGCGCGCTATTTCCTCCTCCGCCGCCTCGTTGAGCCGCAGCGCGAGACGCTCCGCCAGTCGCCGGTTGTTG
>DASXJG010000138.1:0-8508 GCA_036497525.1 Gaiellaceae bacterium | reverse complement strand
GCTTAATGCGCGGCGAGTTTCGCTAGGGTTTCGGCTCGAAATCGCTCTTGCGAAGGAGGAGAACGGTGGCTCGGAAAACGGTGCTCGTGTGCGACAGCTGTGGGAACGAGGTCGACGAGGGGAAGGGCGCTGTGATGCGGGTGACGTACACCGACGCGCGTCGCGGTGCGAAAGCGGCCGACCTTTGCGACAACTGCGCCGGCCGGACGCCGGGACGCGCTGTCGCTCGCCGCGGCCGCAAGCCCAAGTCCGCGACGACGGCCTGACCCCGGTCTAGAGACCGTCCCGCGCTCGCGCTAGCGTAGGCGGGTGCCGCTCCGCCTCATCGCGGGCCCTGCCAACGCGGGCAAGGTCGGGCTTCTGCTCGACCGCTATCTCGCTGCGCTCGATTCCGCGGCCGGGGTCGAGCCGGTGCTCATCGTGCCGAACGTGGCGGACGTCAACCGCGTCGAGCTCGAGCTGCTGGCGAGGAGCCAGGCGCTCCTCGGCGGCTCGATCGGCACCTTCGACGACCTCTTCCGGCGCCTGGCGGCCGGCTCCACGGATGCTCGCCGTCAGCTTGGACGGGTGGAGCAGGCGGTCCTCGTCCGCCGCGTCGTGAACGGCGCGAAGCTCGACGGCTTCGCGCGATCCGCTGCGCACACCGGATTCGTCGACTCGCTCGAGCGGGCGCTCGAGGAGCTCGACGAGGGGCTCCTCTCGCCGAACGCCGTGGCAGGCGAGCTGGGCGTTCTCTACGCGGGCTACCGCGACGAGCTCGACCGGCTCGAGCGCTGGGATCGCGGCCTCTTGCGCAGCCACGCCGTCGAGCGCCTCCGGACCGACCTCGACGCCTGGCGCGGCGAGCCGGTCTTCGCCTACGGCTTCGAGGATCTGACCGGCGCGGAGTGGGCGCTGCTCGAGGCGCTGGCCGCGCGGACCGAGGTCACCGTCTCTCTTCCCTACGAGCCGGGACGGCCGGTCTTCGCGGCGCTGCGGCGGACGGCCCAGGATCTCGCCGGTCTCGCCTCCGGCGCCGTGGAGGAGCTGCCGCCGCGCTACGAGGCCGTGGCGCCTCCGCCGCTGGCGCATCTCGAGCGGGCGCTCTTCGCGGACGAGCCCGGAGAGGCGCCGCCGCTCGATGGCGTCATCCGCTTCTTCGAGGGGGCCGGGAGCCGGGGGACGCTCGAGCTCGTGGGCGAGGAGGTGCTCGCGCTCGCCCGCGGCGGCATGTCGCCCGAGCGAATCGGCGTCGTCGTGCCGGGTTACGACCGGATCCGCGGCGCGCTCGAAACGGTGCTCGGCTCGTTCGGCATCCCGTACGCCGTCGACGGTGAGCTACGCCTCACGCAGACGCCGCTCGTGCACGCGCTCGCGGCGCTGCTGCGCTTCGCGTGGGCGGGAGGCACTCGCGGCGATCTCTTTGGCTTCCTCCGCTCGCCGTTCTCGGGGCTCGAGCGGCGCGCGGTGGACTTCGTCGAGGGCCGCCTTCGGGGCCGGGCCATTCAGACGCCGGAGCGCGTCGTCGAGGAGGCGGAGAGCCTGCGCGGCGCGCCGCTGCCCGCGCTCGCGGAGCTGCGGGCGGCTGCCGACCCGGTCGAGGCGGTGCGGGAGCTCGCGGAGCGCATGCTCCGCAACGCGTACGGCCTCGAGCATCCACCGGCGGACGCCGCGAGCCGGCTCGATCTGCGTGCCTACGAGACGGTGAGGCGCCTGCTCGACGAGCTCGAGGGCTGGCGCGAGCTCAGCGGGGCGCTCAGCCGCGAGGACGTGCTCGCCGCCGTCGAGCGTGCCCTTCTTCGTCGCCGCGCAGGCGACGATGCCGGACGCGTCGCGGTCGTCGACCTCCTGCGCGCCCGCACGCGGCGCTTCGACGCCGTCTTCGTCCTCGGGCTGGAGGAGGGGACCCTCCCTCGCCGGGGCGGCGGCTCACCATTCCTCGACGACGACGCGCGGCGCGCGCTCGACGACGGAGGCGCGCGGCTCGAGCGGCCGGATCCGGTCGAGAACGACCGGTACCTCTTCTACACGGCGTGCACGCGCGCCTCGCAGCGGCTCTATCTCGTGCGCGAGGCGGCGGACGACGACGGCAGCCCGCGCGAGGCGAGCCCGTTCTGGCACGACGTGGCTGCGCTCTTCGACGGCGACGACGTCCGGCGTTGGACCCGCCGGCGGCCGCTCTCGGCACTGACGTGGCCGCTCGAGGAGGCACCGACCGAGCGAGAGCGCCTGCGAGCGCTCGCGGAGCTCGCCGCCCACGACGCGGAGTCGGCCCAGGCACTCGCTCGAGCGAACGGCTGGGAGCGGAGGCTCGAACGCGCGCTCACCGCCTTTCAGCGGCCGACGCGGCTCACGAACCCGCTCGTGCTCGAGCAGCTCGGATCGCGCACCTCCTTCTCCGTGACCGAGCTCGAGCGTTTCGCCGACTGCTCGTCCGCCTGGTTCTTCGAGCGCTTCCTCTCGCCGCGGACGATCGACGCCGAGCCCGACGCGATGCAGCGCGGGTCCGTGGCCCACACGGCGCTGAGCCGCTTCTTCACGCGCGTGCCTGCGGAGCTCGGGGTCGAGAAGCTGGAGCCCGGCCACATCGAGGATGCGAAGCGGTTGATGCGGCAGTGCCTCGACGAGGCCCTCGGGGGCGTGCGGATGGAGCTCACGGAGATGCAGTTGCGCGAGCTCGACCAGTCGCTGTGGCGCGATCTCGAGGCGGTCGTCGAAGAGGAGTGCGAGTCCGGCTTGTCGCTGGTTCCGCGCCGGTTCGAGGTTGCGTTCGGCAACGACCGCGCGGCGCCCGAGCTGCAGCGCGGCCTCGAGCTCGGCCCCGGAATGACCCTCTCCGGGAAGATCGACCGGATCGACGTCGACCCCTTCGGCGCCCGTGGGATCGTGCAGGACTACAAGTCCGGCAAGCACGCGCACTCGGCAGCCGAGATCGAGCGGGAGCTGCGCCTGCAGGTTCCGCTGTACATGCTCGTCCTCCGCGATCTCGTCGGGCTCGAGCCGCTCGGCGGTCTCTACCGGCCGCTCGCCGGCACTCGTCGCGCTCGCGGCCTCGTGCGCGCCGGCGAAGCGGAGACGCTGCCCGGCTACGTGAAGAGCGACTACCTGGACGAGGAAGCGTTCTGGGGCGTCGTCGAGTCGGCGCGGGAGACCGCGACAGCGCTCGCCGGGCGGATCCAGGAGGGAGACACCCACCACGACCCGCGCGGCGGCGACTGCCCGACGTGGTGCGACCTCTGGCCGATGTGCCGGATCGAGCGCCCATGAGCGCGTACGACCTGAACGAGCAGCAGGTCGCCGCGGTCGAGGCGGGGGGCGAGGTCTTCGTCTCCGCCGGCGCCGGCACTGGCAAGACGGCGGTGCTCGTCGAGCGCGTCGTCCGCGCGGTCACGGAGCGCGGGCTCGACGTCGACTCGATCCTCGTGATCACGTACACCCGCCGCGCTGCGGGCGAGCTGCGCACACGGATTCGCGCCGCCCTGGCCGACCGCGGCCGCCACGACCTCGCGCGCGAGCTCGACGGGGCGTGGATCTCGACGATCCACGGCTTCTGCGCCCGCCTCCTCCGGTCCTATCCCCTTGCCGCGGGCCTCGACCCCCGCTTTCGCGAGCTCGACGAGGCACAGGCCGCCGTGCTTCGCTCGGAGGCGTTCGGCGAGGCGCTCGCGGAGTTCTGCGCCGGGGACGATCCGCAGCGCCTCGAGCTGCTCGCCACCTACGGCAGCGACCGGCTGCGGCGGATGCTGACGAGCGTCTACGAGACGCTCCGCGCGGCGGGGCGGGAGCTCGACCTCGCCGTGGCCCCGCGGCCGGAGCTCGATGAGAAGGTGGACGAGCTGCGCACCGCCGCGAGGTCGCTCGCGGCCGATCCGGACGCGACGGAAGCCCAGCAGCGGGCGGTCGCCGAGCTGCTCGAGCTGCTGGAACGCGACTCACGTCCGGACCGGCTGATGGGCCTCGGCAGCTTCAAGGCGCGCGGCGACCGCGCAGCCGCGTACTGCGAGGCGCTCGGCGCGGTCGAGCAGGCGGCTCTCGACGAGGCCGCTGCCCGCGATCGAGCGCTCCTGCAGGAGCTCCTGACGCTCTTCGCCGCGCGGTACGCCCAGGCGAAGGCACGTGAGTCGGCGCTCGACTTCGAGGACCTCCAGCTCGAGGCGCGCGACCTCCTCAGGTCGCAGCCCGAGCTTCGCGAGCGCGAGCAGGCCCGCTTCCGCTCGATCCTGGTGGACGAGTTCCAGGACACGAACCGCCTGCAGACCGAGATCGTCGACCTGCTGCGGACGCCTGAGACCGAGCTCTTCTTCGTCGGCGACGAGTTCCAGTCGATCTACGGCTTCCGGCACGCCGACGTGCAGGTCTTCCGCGAGCGGCGCGAGGCCGTCGAGCAGCCGCTCTCCCTCACGCTCAACTACAGGTCCCGCCCCGAGGTGCTCGCCGCCGTCAACGAGCTGTTCGGCTCGCACTTCGGCGGGGAGTTCCAGGAGCTCGCCGCCGCGGCGGAGTTCCCGGATCCCGTGTTCGGCCATCCTGTCGAGCTGCTCGTCACCGACAAGGAGACCTACAAGGACAGCGGCGTCCACTGGCGACGCGGAGAGGCACGCGCCGTCGCGCGCCGCGTGCGCGAGCTCGTGGACACGGGGGCGGCGACGCCGGGGGAGATCGTCCTCCTCTTCGCGGCCGGCACCGACGCGGAGTGGTACGAGGACGAGCTCCGGCGGGCGGGCCTGCCCACCTACCGCGCGACCGGCAAGGGCTACTTCGGCCAGCAGCAGGTCGTCGACCTGCTCATGTACCTCCGTCTGCTCCAGAACCGGTACGACGACGTCGCACTCCTGTCTGTGCTCGCGTCGCCGTTCGTCGGCGTGTCGAACGACGCGCTCGCGCTCCTGCGCCGGGTCGCGTCGAGGCGGCCGCTCTTCTCCGGCCTCGAGCACTCCCTGCCGCCCGGCCTCGCCGACCGCGACGAGCGCCTGATGCGCGCCTTTCGCCAACGCTACGACCGGCTCGTTCAGACGCTGCCTCGGCTCTCGCTCGAGCGGCTCTGCGAGCAGGTCGTCGCGGCGCACGACTACGACCTCGCCGTGCTTGCCCAGTGGGACGGCCGTCGGCGCTACGCCAACATGCGCAAGCTCGCGCGGCTCGCCCGCTCGTACGAGGAGCTGCGCGGGCCTGACGTAGAGGGCTTCGTCCGCTTCGTGGCCGAGCAGGAGGCGGTCGGCGCGCACCAGCTCGAGGCGGTTGCCGAGGAGGAGGGCGCAGACGCGGTGCGCCTGCTCACGATCCACGCCGCGAAAGGCCTCGAGTTCAAGGTCGTGATCGTCGCCGACGCCGGGCGCGACCGGGTGCCGCCCTCGCCGGACGAGATCCTCGCCCTCCCCGATGGCCGCTTCGGCTTCCGGGTCGCCGATCCGGTAACCGCGAAGCGGCGCGGCGCTTTCGACTACGAGGCGGTGAAGGAGGCGCGGCAGGAGGCGGAGCGCGCCGAGCGCCTGCGCCTCTACTACGTCGCGATGACACGGGCGAAGGAGCGTCTGATCGTCTCCGGCTCGGTCGATCTCGGCTCCGAGCGCGAAACGCCGACGCCGATCGCCTGGGTGCTCGACCGCCTCGCCGCGGACGAGGAGCTGGGCCAGACCGGCGATGCGCCCGTCGAGCTCGTGCGCGGGGACGCGCGGTTGCTCGTGAGGCTCGACCGCTTCCACCCGGAGGAGCCGGCTGTCCTGGAGACGGATGTCGGGGCCGAGGCGGAGGAGGGGCAGCTCGCGCTGTTCACTGCGCTGGAGGACGTTGCGATTTCCCGAGCAGCGCCCGAGCTGCCGCCGCTAGTGGCGCTCCCCGATCCGCCGCTCCATCGTGTGCGCAGGCTCTCGTTCACGTCGATCTCGCTCTTCGAGCAGTGCTCGTACAAGTACTTCGCCCGCTACGGGCTCGGGATGAGCGAGCGGCCGATCGAGCTGGAAGGGGACGGCGAGCGGTCCGGGACCGAGATCGGCAGCGCCGTCCACGCGCTCCTCGAGGAGATCGACCTCGCCGCGCCGGTCGTGCCGGAGCTCGAGGACGAGTTGATTCGCGGCTTCGTGGCCGCGTACTGCGACTCCGAGCTCGCCCGCCGTGTCGCGGCGCTGGAGGGCGTCGAGAAGGAGCGCCACTTCACCTTCGAGCACGACGGCGTGCTCGTGCACGGCTTCATCGACGCCTTTTATCTGCGCGACGGCAGGGCGCTCGTCGTCGACTACAAGACGAACGCCCTCGGCGATGCCTCGCCGGACGAGATCGTCGAGCACGACTACCGGCTGCAGCGGCTCGTCTACGCGCTCGCGTGCTTCCGCGCGGGCGCCGAGGAGGTCGAGGTCGTCTACCACTTCCTGGAGCGGCCGGACGAGCCTGTGGAGGCCGTCTTCACGCGTGCCGACGTAGCGGAGCTCGAAGCCGAGTTGTCCGCCGCGATCGCTCGCATCCAGGCGGGCGAGTTCCCGCCGACTCCCAGCGACTTCGCCTGCGCCGGCTGCCCGGCGCTCGATCTCGTCTGCGCAGGCCCGCGCTTGCGCCCGCGGGTCCCAGAGGCCGTTGCCTCGTAGCTATGTGCAGGAGGCCCGCAAGCGCGTCGGGCCGAAGAAGGATCGGATCGGGCCTATCATCGACCGGCTCGCGGTCGAGCACGCCGACGCGGCGATCGCACTCCGCTTCCGCAGCCCGCTCGAGCTGCTCGTCTCGGTGATGCTCTCGGCGCAGACGACCGATGTGAACGTCAACCGAGTCACGCAGACGCTGTTCGAGAAGTACCGCGCACCCGAGGACTATCTCGCCGTCCCGCAGAAGGAGCTCGAGCGCGACATCTTCGCGACCGGCTTCTACCGCCAGAAGGCAAAGGCGCTGCGCGGGACGATGCGGATGCTGCTCGAGGAGTTCGACGGCGAGGTACCGACGCGGCTCGAGGAGCTGGTCCGGCTGCCCGGCGTGGCGCGCAAGACGGGCAACGTCGTTGCCGCCGAGCTGGGCGAGCCGCAAGGGATCGTCGTCGACACGCACGTACGGCGCCTCTCACAGCGGCTCGGGCTCACGCGCCAAGAGGATCCCGTGAAGATCGAGCGCGACCTCGTCCGGCTCGTGCCGCGCGCCGACTGGGGTCGCTTTCCGCATCTCCTCATCTGGCACGGCCGGCGCGTCTGCGTCGCGCGGACCCCCCGCTGCGAGGACTGCGTTCTCAACGACCTCTGCCCGGCGAGCCGTGTCTGACCGCGCTGCGCGCTCGCGTAGCTTCGAGTCCGTCGCCGCGGAGTACGAGCGGCACCGTCCTGACTATCCCGAAGAGGCGCTGCGCTGGGCGGCCGAGCGGCTCGGTCTCGAGCCTTGCGCTCGCGTCCTCGACGTCGGCGCAGGAACGGGAAAACTGACCCGCGGCCTCGTCGCCCTCGGCTTCCACGTTACAGCGGTCGAGCCTGGCGGTCCGATGCTCGAGCAGCTCCGGCTGGCCGTGCCGGAAGCGGAAGCGCTCGGCGGGACGGCGGAGTCGATCCCGCTTCCAGACGAGAGCGTCGACGCTGCCTTCGCGGGGCAGGCGTACCACTGGTTCGATCGCGAGCGCGCCGTGCCCAAGCTGCATCGCGTCATCACGGCCGGTGGCGGCCTGGCCCTGCTCTGGAACTGGTGGGACGAGCGCGATCCGTTGCAGCGCGAGCTCGGCGAGCTGGTCGGCTACGCCGGCCACGAGCCGTACCAGGAAGAGGAGCTGCCCGGCAAGCCGTGGTTCCGCGAGCTGGGCCGCACCGTCGTCGAGGCGGCTTGGGAGTCGAGCCCGGACGCCCTCGTTGGCTACCTCTCGACCGTGAGCGGATTCCTCGTCAGGGAGCGGGGTGAGCAGGAGGCGCAGCTGCGCGCCGTCCACGACCTCGCCTCCCGCTACGGCGAGCGGTTCGTGCTGCCCCGTCTCACGTACGTCTTCGCGTTCGAGTGCCTCAGTTGACGCGCGGATCCTCGGGCATGCGCGAGACGAGCTCGTAGATCCCGCCTTTCCGGCGCAGGACGTCGCGCCACAGCTCCTCCGGATCGTCGGTGAACGCGTCGTCCGGGAGCGCGGGCTCGAGGATCCAGTCCTCGTCCGCGACCTCGGCCTCGAGCTGCCCGACGCCCCAACCCGCATGGCCGGCGAACACGCGCCTGCGGATCGTGGCCGGGACGATCTCGTCCGGGTCGTCCAGCGCCGGGAAGCCGAGCGCTCCGAAGAGCGGCACCGCGGCGTCGTCGGGGTCGAGGAATTCGCCCAGCACGAGCACGGCCTCAGGCTGCACCGGCCCGCCGACCCAGACCGGCTCGCCGTCGTCGACCACCGGCTCGAGCTGCGGCACCGCGCCGGCCACCTCTAGCGGCGAGGGTCGGTTGAGCACGAGTCCCGCCGCGCCGTCCTCGTTGTGCTCGGTCACGAGGACCACGGCGCGCCGGAAGTTCGGGTCGAGCAGTGACGGCGAAGCGACGAGGAGGTGTCCGCGCAGCGACTCCACGGTTCCATTGTTGCCGTCGGACGCTATGTGT
>DASXJG010000137.1:0-3627 GCA_036497525.1 Gaiellaceae bacterium | reverse complement strand
GGCAGCTTCGCCTTGAGCGCCCGGATCGTGGCCGCGTAGTGGCCGGCTCCGCGGTCGGGGACGTCGTCCCTGTCGACCGACGTGACGACCACGTGCTTGAGCTGCATCTGCGCCGCAGCCTGGGCGAGCCGGAGCGGCTCGAGCGGGTCGGGTGGCGACTCGGGCTTGCCGGAGTGGACGTAGCAGTAGCGGCAGGCGCGCGTGCACGTGTCGCCGAGGATCTGGAAGGTCGCGGTGCCGCGGCCCCAGCACTCGGAGATGTTCGGGCAGCGCGCCTCCTCGCAGATCGTGTGCAGCGAAAGGCCGTGCACGAGCTTCTGCACGTCGAAATACGAGCCGTCCTTCGACGGCGCGCGAACCTTCATCCATTCGGGACGGCGAGGCCGCTCGGCGACGGGAAGCGATGAGTTCATGGCCGCGTTCCAGTCTAGGTGGCGAACCGGAGCCGACCGCTGGTAGCCTCAAACGGACTACCGAGTCCGCTTACAGAAGGAGTTGAATGAGCAGCCGCACTTCTACGAATCCCTGGGTCGTACTGGTCATCATCTGCCTCGCGCAGTTCATGGTCGTCCTCGATGCGACGATCGTGAACGTAGCGCTGCCCCACATCCAGACGGCGCTCGGCTTCAACGAGGCCAGCCTGCAGTGGGTGATCAACGCGTACACCCTCGTCTTCGCCGGCTTCCTGCTGCTCGGCGGCCGCGCGGGCGACCTCCTGGGACGGAAGCGGCTCTTCCTCATCGGGCTCGTGGTATTCACGGTCGCGTCGTTCCTGAACGGCATCTCGACCAGCTCCGGGATGCTGATCGGTTTCCGCGCGCTGCAAGGCTTCGGCGCCGCGCTCATCTCGCCGGCGGCGCTCTCGATCATCTCCACGACCTTCGCAGAGGGGAAGGAAAGGGCGCGGGCGCTTGGCGTCTGGGCCGCAATCGCGATCGGCGGCTCGGCCGTGGGCCTCGTGCTCGGCGGCGCGCTCACGCAGGCGTTCTCGTGGCGCTGGATCTTCTTCGTCAACGTGCCGGTCGGGATCTTCGCCTTCATCGCGGCGCTACGGCTCGTGCCGGAGTCGAAGGACGAGCACGCACACAAGGGCTACGACATCGCCGGAGCAGTCACCGTCACGGGCGGGCTGATGCTGCTCGTCTACGGGCTCGTCAATTCAGCCCAGCACGGCTGGGGCTCCACGGTGACGATCGTCTCGTTCGTCGTCGCCTTCGCGCTCCTCACGGCCTTCGTCCTGATCGAGCAGCGTTCGGCAGAGCCGCTCGTCCGACTCTCGATCTTCCGCGTCCGCTCGCTTCTGACGGCGAACCTTTCGATGTTCTTCGCCTTCTCGGGGATCTTCGCGGTGTTCTTCTTCAACACGCTCTACATCCAGAAGATCCTGGGGTTCGCGCCGCTCAAGGCGGGCCTCGCCTTCCTGCCGTTCACGGCCGGGGTCATGCTCTCCGCCGGCCTCGCCTCGAGCTTTGCGCCGCGGATTGGTGTCCGCCCCGTGGCTGTCGTCGGGATGGTGTTGACGATCATCGGTCTGCTGCTGTTTGCGCGGATGCCCGTCGACGGCTCCTACCCCAGCGACGTGCTGCCGGGAATGATTATCGCGTCGCTCGGGATGGGCGCCATATTCATGCCGTTGACGCTCGTGGCGACCACGGGCCTCGACAACGAGGACCAGGGCCTTGCGTCCGGCCTCTTCAACACCTCACAGCAGATCGGAGGAGCACTCGGCCTCGCCGTTCTCTCGACGATCGCCGTCAGTCACACGCACGGCACCTCGGCGGCTGCGCAGGTGCACGGATTCCACTACGCGTTCGCGGGTGCGGCTGCCCTGGTCGGCCTGAGCCTCGTCGTCTTCGTCGCGCTCCTGCGCAAGCGGCACGTCGCGAGGATCGAGGACGAGGTCGAGACAGAGCCGGCGCTGGTCAACGCGGCCTGATGACCGAGCTGCGGGCGGACGCCCGCCGGAATCACGAGCGGGTGCTCGACGCGGCGACGGAGGTGTTCGCCGCGTCGGGCCCCGACGCCAGCATCGACGAGATCGCCCGGCTCGCGGGCGTCGGTCACGGCACGGTCTTCCGCCGCTTTCCGACGAAGGACGACCTGATGTACGCGGTCATCGAGCGGCACGTCGCGCAGATCTGCTCGCTCGCGGAGGAGGCACTCGCTTCGGACGATCCCGCCGAGGCGTTCTTCGGCTTCGCGCGCGCAGCCGCGGAGCTCGGGATGACGACGCCCGGCCTCCACAAGTGCATCGTCCACTGCGGCGAGAAGCCGCGTGGGGCCGAGCTCGAGGAGCTGGGCACGAAGATCGTCTCGCGTGCGCAGCGCGCCGGGGGATTGCGGCGGGACGTCGAGCCGTCGGACGTCGCCCCGCTGATCCGAGCCGCCCTGATTGCGGCTCCGCCGGGACAGTGGCGTCGCTACCTCGACGTCGTGCTGGACGGCCTGCGCTCTTAGAGTCCCAGCCGTGACCTGGTTCGTCCGCAACCTGCGGGAGATGAAGTGGTGGGATCGCGGCCCGCGCGGGTTCGTGGCCGAGCTCGTCGGTGACGACGATGCGCAGGTCGGCGCCAACCTCTTCGTCCTCGCGCCGGGCCAGCCGATGTCGATGTACCACTGGGAGGCTGACCAGGAGGACTTTCTCGTTCTCTCCGGCGAAGCGCTGCTGATTGTCGAGGACGGGGAACGGCCTCTGTTGCAGTGGGACTTCTTCCACTGCCCGAAAGGCGTGCCCCACACGATCGTCGGTGCGGGATCGGGGCCGTCGGCGATCCTCGCGCTCGGCGCGCGCGAGAAGCAAGCAGGGCGGGATTGGGGCGGCTATCCGTACTCCGAGCTCGCGATGAAGCACGACGCGAGCGCCGAGGAGGAGACGACAAACCCGAACGTGGCGTATGCCCGCTTCCCGGATCGGCGCGAGGGCGAGTTCCGCGAGGACTGGCTGCCCTGAGCGAGGTTGCCGAGGCGCCGCTCGAACGGACGGAGCAAAGGCTCGTCCCGGCGGGCGAGGGCTGGTTCCCGCTCAACGCGAAGGTGTCCTAGCGTGTCGCGAGCTGTTCGTGGAGCGGCTGCGGCCAGAGGCCCGCGCCGTCTTCCGCCGGCAGCTCTTCGAGCTCGAGCCCGAAGACCTCCTCGAGCGCTGCGACCGCATGCGGGCGCACCTCGTCGACGGTCACCGGCCGCTCGAGCTCGCGGGCGATCGTCGTGAAGGTCGCGTCCTCGAGCCCGCAGGCCGTGATCCAGTCGGTGAACGGCGCCGGGTCGAGGTCGACGTTGAGCGCATAGCCGTGCGTCGTCACCCAGCGTGAGACGTGGACGCCGATCGAGGCGATCTTCCGCGGCGGACGCTCCAGCCAGACGCCGGTCAGCCCCTCCAGGCACGTCGCCTCGACGCCTAGCGGGGCGAGCGTCGCGATCAGCGCCTGCTCGAGGCTCCGTACGTACGCCTTCACGTCCCGGCCGTGGCGCTCGAGGTCGAGGATCGGGTAGCAGACGAGTTGCCCGGGGCCGTGGTAGGTCGACTTGCCGCCGCGGTTCGTCTCGACCACCTCGACCTCCGCGCCCTCCGGCACATGAAGCTCCGCTGACTCGTCCGTCCGCCTCCCGAGCGTCACGACGGGAGGATGC
>DASXJG010000136.1:0-13654 GCA_036497525.1 Gaiellaceae bacterium | reverse complement strand
GCGACGCCTGGAGCGCGATGACGACCGACCGGTCCTACCGCCGCGCGCTGTCGAGTGAGGCGGCTGAGACGGAGCTTCGGAAGTGCGCGGGGACGCAGTTCGACCCGACCGTGGTCGACGCGCTGCTCGAAGTGCTCTAGCGCACTAGCGCACGAGCAGCCCGAAGACGTAGGCGGCCGCGATCGACGCCGCCGGGCCGAGCACCCAGCCCTGGAGAATCAGGAACAACGTCGAAAGGTGCACGGTCTCGCGCCCACGGGCGAAGCCGGCGCCGGCCATGGCGCCCACGAGGGCCTGGTTCATCGAGGTGAAGAAGCCGAACGCGACGGCGACGAGGACGACGGCCGCCTGGACGAGTTGCGCCGCGGTCGCCATCGCCCGATCGACGTCCACGATCTCGAAGGCGACGCGCCGGAGGAGCGGCTTCCCCCAGGTGAGGACGCCGACCGCAATCGCGGCGCCGCCGATCGCCCCCGCCTCGAGCGGGCTGAACGTGCCGGTGCCGACGAGAGCGCCACTCGCGTTCGAGACGTCGTTCGCGCCCATGGCGAAGGCGGCGATCGCCCCCATCGCGACGAGCGCCGTCCCGATCCGCTCGCCGAGCCGGAGGCGGTCGAGGCCGAGCGTCAGGAGCAAGCCGAGGAAGATGGCGACGATCGGCGCCGCGGCCCAGACGATGATCAGATGCCAGATCGACGTCCATTGAACGCCCGTGCCCGTGGCAAGCGCCACGCCGACGACCGAGAAGACCAGGATCTGGATCGTCGAGGTCGGCATGCGGAAGCGGTTGAAGAAGGCCGTCACGGCGAAGGCGACCCCGATCACGACAACCTGCCGGCTGACGGAGAGCGCGCCGTCGGTGAGACCTGACCCGACTCGCTTCTCGACCTCGTGGCTCGCGAAGGTCGCGCCGAGGAACGCGAGTGGCGCCATGAGCAGCAGGGCCTGCCAGGTGCCGATGGCGCCCAGCGCGTGCGGCATCCCCATCACCGCGCCGGTGTAGTGGGCGCCGATGCTCCATGCGAAGCCGACCGCCAGCACGATCAGGAGCGCCGTCACCTAGCGCGCGAGGCTACATGTCGTGGCGGCCCGGCCTCTGAGGCTGTACGGTCCGCAGGCAATGGAGGGTCGCGAGGAGCGCGATCCGGGCTACGACGACTGGTTCGACGAGCCCGAGCCGCCCACGGAGACGCAAAGTGGCGCCGGCCGCGCCGTCCACGACGGCGGCGACGACGAGGTCTGGGTGCTGCCGGAGGAGGAAAGCCCGCGCGCCGGCCAACGGCGTGAGTTCGTGGTCGCGGGCCGCATCCTGACGACGACCCAGGTGGCGATCATCGCCGGGTCCCTCCTTGCCCTCATCCTCGCGATCCTCGCCGCTGCCGGAGCCTTCAGCAGCAGCAAGCCCGCCGCGCCGCCGGTGGTCTCGTCTCCCCCGCCGGCGAAGGTCACCACCACCGTGACGACGCCGACCAACACGACTCCTACGGTGCAGGCACCGGACACGACGCTCAGTCCCGGCGACACCGGGTCGCAGGTGAAGATCCTCCAACAGGCGCTCAACTCACTCAGCTACTCGGTGGGCAAGGTGGACGGCGACTACGGGGCCGCGACGCAGATCGCGGTCGAGAAGTTCCAGGTCGCCAAGGGCCTCGCCGAGGACGGCGTCGTCGGCCCCGAGACCCTCGCAAAGCTCCAGCAGGCGCTCGCCGGCTGATCGCCCGCCGCACTCGAGGCGGGAGGGTTCCTCCACGACCTCGGTACGGACGCCTCAGGCCGATTTGCTGATCCCGTTCCGCTCTTGCGGAATGAGGAGCTCGAAGCGCGCCCCGCGGGCGCGCGGGTCGTAGACGAGGTCGCCTCCGTGCGCCTGCGCGTAGGCGCGGGCGATCGCGAGGCCGAGGCCGTGACCGGTCTCGCCCTGACCGCGGGCGAAGCGGTCGAAGATCCGGCCCTCGAGCTCCTCGGGGATGCCTGGGCCCGAGTCCTCGACGGCGACGCGGAGGTGACGGTCGCGCTGCTGCGCCTCGATCCGGATCGGCGGGGCGCCGTACCTGGCCGCGTTCGCCAGCAGGTTCGAGACGACGCGGTCGAGCACGAGGGGGTCCACGACCGCCGCCAGGTCGTCGGGGATGTCCAGCTCGACCGCCGCGGCCGAGGGCAAGACACCGTCCACGACGTCCGCCAGCACGGGCTTCAGCACGACCGGCCGCGGGTCGACGCCGATCGCGCGTGCGTCGAGACGCGAGAGGTCGAGCAGCTCCTCGAGCAGCCGTCGTAGCCGCTCGCCCTGTTCCACGCCGGCAGTGAGGAGCTCCTCACGCAGGTCGGGGGTCAGCTCGTCGCCGCGCTCGGCGAGCGTCTTGAGGACGCCGTAGACAGAGGTCGCCGGTGTGCGGAGCTCGTGCGATGCGACGGCCACGAAGTTGAGCTTGAGCTGGTCGAGCTGCACGAGCTCCTCGTGGAGCCGCGCCCGCTCGATCGAGATCGCCACCCGCTCGCCGACGAGTTGCAGCAGCTCGACGTCGTCCCCCGTGAACTCCCGCGGCTCGAGGGTGCCGACATGGAGGACGCCGAGCGAGATTCCGTGCACGATCAGCGGCACGCCGAGCATCGACTTGAGGTGCTTCTGCCGCAGGATCGGGTTGTAGACCTCGTACTCGTCGACGTCGATCACCATCGGCCGGCCCTCGGCGGCGACCTTCCCCGCGAAGCCGGCGCCCAGGGGAATCCGCACGCCGACTTCCTCCTCGATCCCGAGGGCCGCGCGCGCGACGAGCTCGTTCGACTCCTCGTCGAGGAGCAGCACGGCGCACGTGTCGGCGCGGAGGATCAACCGGATCCGGGGTAGCAGGACGTGCAGGAGCTCCCCGACCTCGAGGTGGGCGAGCGCCGCGTCGGTCACGGCCTGCACATTCTCGATCCGCTCGCGGGCGAAGCGCTCCGCCTCGAACGCGCGCGCGTGCTCGATCGCGAGCGCGGCGCGGTCGGCGACGAGCTGGAGCAGCTCGATCTCGTCGTCCTGGAAATCCCGCGGCACGAGCGAGCCGACGTGGAGGACGCCGCTCACCTCTCCCTCCACGATCAGCGGCACGCCGAACATCGACTTGATCCCCTTCTCGTGCAGGATCGGGTTGAGGACGTGTGCGTGGTCGACGTCGTCGAGGACGACCGGCCGCTTCTCGGCGGCGATGCGGCCGGCAAAGCCGCCGCCGACGGGGATGCGAACACCCTGGTCGACCTCCTCCTCGATGCCGAGCGCGGCGCGTGCGACGAGCTCGTCCGTCTCCTCGTCGAGCAGAAGGATCGCGCACGTGTCGACCTCGAGGATCAGCCGTGTGCGCTCGAGCAGCGCGCGAAGGAGGTCGTCGAGCCGCAGATGCGCGAGCGCGGCGTCGGTGACGGATTGCAGCCGTCGTACGTGCTCGGCGCTGGATCCCTGCGGCCACAACACACTGCGGTTCTTTCCGCAGGCCGCTAGAAGCTACGCCTGGCGCGTGCGGACGAGCACCGCCGCGGCGAGGACGATGCCGGCCGCGACCTCCGCGAGCCAGACCGCGCGGAAGCGGATCGGGTCGACGGTCGCGCGGCGTGCAAACGGCTCGAGACAGAGCGCCGCGGCCGTGACGAGCGCGCCGACGACCGCCCGCCGCGTCCGCCACTGCTGGCCGAACCAGCCGAAGAGGGGTCCGGTGACGATGCCGCCGATGAGGACCTTGCGCTCGCCGACGAGGAAGCCGCGCACCGTCGTCGCCGTCAGGTGCGCGTTCTCGAACGGGCTGAGCGTCATCAGCCCGTAGCCGAGCAGCGCCGCATACGTGCAGGCGAGCCCGAGCAGCGCGGCGCGCCGCGGGTCGCGCTGCGTCGCTCCGGCGACGAACGGCAGAACGAGCCAGGGCGCGGAGAGCAGGCTGATGTCCGCGCCCCACGGGTGCGCCGAGAGGCTGCCGAGGTACTGGTCGCCCGCGCCGAAGACGGCCGAAACGACGAGCGCAAGCGCGACGACCATGCGCCCGAGCGTACAGCGACCGCCGACCGGACATAGATTCCCCGCCTGTGAGAGCCCGGGTGCCGCAAGTCCTCCGCACGAACCGGAACTTCCGGAACTACTTCCTCGGCCAGTCGGTATCGCTGCTCGGCGACCAGATCACCGCGATCGCCCTCCCGCTGACCGCGATCATCGCCCTCGACGCGACTCCGGGCCAGATGGGCGCGCTGACGACCGTGTACCTGCTGCCCAACCTGCTCTTCTCGCTCCACGCAGGCGTCTGGGTCGACCGCAGCGGGCGGCGGCGGCTGGTGATGCTCGTCGCGGACGTCGCGCGAGCCCTGCTGATGCTGACGATCCCGATCGCGTTCGCGTTCCACGAGCTGACGTGGCCTCAGCTGTACGCCGTGTCGTTCCTGCTCGGCACGGCGAACGTCTTCTTCTACGTCAGCTACGGCGGCTTCTTCCAGACGATCGTGGCGCGCGAGGACTTCATCGACGCGAACACGCTGCTCAACGGCAGCCGGGGCTTCTCCTTCCTCGGGGGGACGAGCCTCGGCGGCGCGCTCGTCCAGCTCTTGCACGGGCCTTACGCGCTCGCGCTCGACGCGGTGACGTTTCTCTGGTCGGCGCTCTTCCTCGGACGGGTCGACGCGGAGGATCCTCCCGGCGCGCCCCGCGAGTCCGGCGGTCTGAGCACCGGCCTGCGCTGGATCCGGCACAACCCCGTGATGCGCGCCGAGCTGCTCGGTGTGGCGACGATCAACTTCTTCAACTTCATCTACTGGGCGCTGTTCCTGCTCTACGCGAGCCGCTACCTCGACGTGTCGCCGGTGACGATCGGCATCGTGATCGGGGTCGCCGCCGCCGGCACGCTCGTCGCGTCGGCGCTCACCGGCCCGATCGCCCGGGCGATCGGAGTCGGGCCTGCCTTCCTGGTCGGCTGCTTCCTCTTCCCCGCGCCGCTGCTGCTCGTGCCGCTCGCGCCGCCCAGCGGGCCGCACTGGCTCGTGATCGCCTTCCTGTTCACCGCGGAGTTCGTCTCGGGGCTCGGGCTGATGCTGCTCGACATCCTCGCCGGCGCGCTGCAGGCCGGGCTGGTGCCGCCGCCCATCCGGTCGCGCGTCAGCGGCGCGTTCATGGTCGTCAACTACGGCGTGCGTCCGCTCGGCACGACGCTCGCGGGCATCCTGGGCACGACCATCGGCGTCCACAACACGATCTGGGTCGGCGCGGGCGGCGCGCTACTCGGGATGGCCTTCCTCCTTCCCTCGCCGATCCGGCAGATCAAGGACGTGCCGGAGCCGGCGGAGCTCGAACAGCCGTGGGGCGCTGTTACTGAACTGGCCGCGGAACCTGCCCCGGCGCCCGAGCGCTAGCGGAGCGATCAGTTTGGCCGTGGCTCGCGGTCTGAATACCTGACCGCGATCAACCGTCCTTCAAGGAGGCATCATGCCCGCGACCTACACCTTTGACGTCTTTTCCAGCCTCGACGGCTTCGGCGGAGTGAGCGACGGCAGCTGGGGCGGCTACTGGGGCAAGCAGGGCCCCGAGCTGCTGAGTCACCGCCTCGCTCTGTACGGCGAGCAGCAGCGGATGGTCTTCGGAGCCAATACGTATCGGGCGTTCGCGCAGATGCTGGCCACGAGCTCCGAGGAGTCCGAGGTGCATGACGAATGGGTCACCCGGATGAGGAGCATGCCGGCAACGGTGGTGTCGACCACACTGAAGGGACCTCTCGACTGGGCGGACGCGACCATCGAGAGCGGTGACGCGGTCGACATCGTCGCCCGGCTCAAGGAAGAGTCCAAGGTGCCGTTGCGCTCGCACGGCAGCCTCTCGATGAACCGGGCACTGATGGCCGCCGGTTTGGTCGACCGCGTCCAGGTGACGCTCTTTCCTGTGATCACGGGACAGACCGGAGACGACCCGATCTTCAAGGGGGCAGCTGACTTCGACCTCGAGCTGATCGACAGCCGGACCCTCGACGGCAGCATCCAGGAGCTCATCTACGCGCCCACGCTGCATGTCTAAGGCGCTACCGAGGGCTCGATGCACGCCAAGAATTTCGAGAAAGTTCATCGATGGCAGAGGGCTGCTCGACGGCACGGCGATACTGTGCCGACATGACGAGAGCACGGCATCTGCTCGCTCTTTTGTCGGTCTTCTGCATCTTCGGCACGGGCTGAACCGTCGACCGCGCCCCCGTGTGGAGCGCTTCGACTCGGACAGCGACCGCACAGCGGCGAGAGGGCTAGCGCCGCAGCCGCAGGCGCCTCGGAGAACAACGGCGTGCCCGTGCCCTCGCCTGGGCCAGCGTTAAGGAATGACCCCTTGACAAGAGCGCCTAGTGGCGCGGCTTGTCGTTTTGTTGGGAGGGCACCCAGTTCGGCGGTGCCCCCGGAGCGACGCCGCCTAAAGTCGGAGTCGTGAGGAGCGATGCGGCGGAGGCGATCGAGTCGACGTTATCGTCGTCGACCGACCGCTTCCCCTCGCGTTCGTCGGACACGCCGTCCTCTGATGGGTGGCGCGAGCCGGTCACGAGGATGTTCTTGAGGCTTCGAAAGAAACTCATCGCACGGCGAACTCTAGTCCGGTTGCGTCCCTCGGCCGGGCAAAGGGCCGCGTCATGTGAGCCACGCCGCCCCAGAGGAAAGACCCTGACTTGCGCGAGCGTGCTCTCGCCTGATCGGCGCTACTTGCCGCTGCGATCGATCAATTCGATGCGGTAACCGTCCGGGTCCTGGACGAAGCAAATCAGCGAGCCGCCCTCGCGGACGCGGTACGGCTCCCTCTCTGCCTCGATTCCCTGGGCCTTCAGCTCGGCGAGCGTCTGCTCGAGGTCGTCCGCGGCGACTGCGATGTGGCCGTAGCCCGTGCCGACGTCGTACGTGCGGCCGTCGTGGTTGTACGTGAGCTCGAGCACCGACTCGTGGTCGCCCAGCGAGAAGAAGTAGTTCGTCGCCTCGACCTCGCCGTTCCGAACGATGTCCATTTCCCGGTCGAAGCTGAAGCCGAGCGCCTCGTAGAAGGCACGGCTCATCTCCGGATTCGTGATGCGCACCATCGTGTGGAGGAACTTCGCCATACCCCGATCCTACGAGGCTCGTAGAATCGGCGTCGCATGGCACTCGCCGTTCGCACACTCGAGAACTTCCTCGGCGGGACGTGGGTCGCCTCGACCGGCGAACTCGCCCGCGCCATCGTCTCCCCGGTCACGGGCGAGACCCTCGCCGAGGCGCCCGACGCGAGCGAGGCCGACGTCGACGCCGCGGTCGGAGCGGCGCGCCGAGCGCAGCCGGCGTGGGCCGCGCGCTCCGCGTGGGAGCGGGCTGAGATCTGCCACGCGATCGCCGACCTGATCAGCGAGCGGCGCGAGGACTTCGCGCGCGAGCTCACCCTCGAGCAGGGCAAGCCATACGCAACGGAGGCGCTCGGCGACATCGACGAGACCGCGGAGAACTTTCGCATCGCTGCCGAGGACGTGAAGCGGATGGAAACGGCGGTCATCCCCTCGCAGGATCCGGCGAAACGGATTCTCACCTTCCGGAAGCCGAACGGCGTCTACGCCGCGATCACGCCGTGGAACTTCCCGACGCTGATCCCGGTCGAACTGATCGCGCCGGGCATCGCGGCCGGCAACACGATCGTGATCAAGCCGTCGGAGTGGACGCCCATCGCAATGGCGAACTTCATGCAGATCATGGCCGAGGCAGGGCTGCCCGACGGCGTGGTCAACGTGATCTATGGCGGCGGCGAGGTCGGCGAGCGGCTGGTCACCCACCCGGGCGTCGACGGGATCGGTTTCGTCGGCTCGCACCGCACGGCGGAGAAGATCGTCCGCGCCGCCGGGCTCAAGCGATCGCTCATCGAGGCGAGCGGAAACGGACCCGTCATCGTTTGCGAGGACGCCGACCTCCCGCGCGCCGCCCTGGGCGCCGTGTTCGGCGGCTTGTTCTGCGCCGGTCAGGTGTGCTGTGCCACCGAACGCGTGCTCGTCCATGAACGCGTGCACGACTCGTTCCTCGACGAGGTCGTGAAGGTCGCGGCGGAGTGGCCGCTCGGCGATCCGTTCGAGGCCGAGACAAAGGTGGGGCCGATGAACAACGAGCCGACCGCGGCGAAGATGGACGCGCATCTCGAGGACGCGGTCGGGAAGGGCGCCGAGGTCGTACTCGGCGGCTCGCGGGCGGCGGGCCATGCGACCGAGCTCTACTACGAGCCGACCGTCGTCACCGGTGTCGCGCTCGACACCCTGATCAACCGCGAGGAGACGTTCGGGCCGATCGTCCCGCTCATCCGCGTCGGCTCCGACGAGGAGGCGCTAGCGGCGGCGAACGACTCGCACCTGGGGCTGCAGGCGGCGGTCTACACGTCGAGCCTGTCGCGCGCTTTCCGCTTTCTCGACAACCTGCGCGTCGGCAACGTCGTCGTCAACGACTCGACGGACTACTGGGAGGCGCACGAGCCGTTCGGCGGTGCGTCGGGCACGCAGACCGGCTGGGGCCGTATCGGCGGCCGCTACACAATGCTCGACATGACCGACCTCAAGACCGTCGTGCTCGACGTCGGCGGCGGGCTGACCTAGCCCATCCCGCCTCCCAAGGCCTAGTCCAGATCCTCCGGCAGGAGGGCGTAGAGAACCGTGTCGACCCACTCGCCCTCCCTGAGGTACGCCTTGCGCTTGCGGCCCTCGCGGACGAAGCCGGCGCGCTCGGCGTGAGCGCACGCGCGCTCGTTGAAGGCGTAAATCTCGAGCTCTAGCCGGTGGAAGCCGAGCTCCCCGAGCAGCAGCCGCTGGAACCGGCGCGCCGCCTCGTCACCGAGCTTGCTCCCGCGAAAGCGCGGATGGACCGCGAGCCGCTCGAGCCGGGCTATCCGGCTCCGCTCGTTCACGAGGCGGAAGCCGAGCATCCCCGCCGGCTCGCCGTCCGCCTCGATCACGAAGCGGCCGAAGCTTTCCGGCTCCGCGAGCGAGCGGTCGATCTCCTCAAGCACCTCGTCCCGGGTCGCGGCGCCGCGGGGGCCGAGGAACGGCCGGACGTCGTCCTCGGAGAGGAGCTCGAGCAGGAAGTCTGCGTCAGGCGGCTTCGCGCGCCTCAGCTCGAGCGGCACGCAGCGAGGCTAGTCGAACCGAGCCGGTAGCAAGGGCGACGCCGACGAGGATGAGGGCGAGGGACCCGAAATCGATCGGGCTGAAACTCTCGCCGAGGAAGACCGAGCCGTAGAAGAGCGCGATCGGCGGCACGAGGTACGTCACGAGCGTCGCGTAGTTCGGCCCGGCGCGCTGGATGAGCGCGAAGAAGAGCAGGTAGGCGATCGCGGTGCCGACGAAGCCGAGGACGAGGACCGACGCGATCGTCTTCCCGTGCCAGGCCTCGGCCGGAGCCTGGACGACGCCGACGGGGAGCACCGCGAGCGTCGAGACGGCCGTCGAGGCGAGCGCCACGATGAGCGGCGGCGTGCCGCGGAGGTAGCGGCCTGCGAAGAGCGTCCCGATCGCGTAGCAGAGCGCCATCGCGACGACGGCCAGGGCGGCGAGCAGCTTCCCGTGCGGCTGCGCGCCGACGAGCAGCGCGACGCCGACGAAGCCGATGCCGAGGCCGACGAGGCGGAGGCCGCTGACCCGCGCCTCCCGGAAGAAGGCGAACGCGAGCAGCGCGTTGAAGATCGGCACCGCTCCCTGGATGATCGACGCGAGCCCGGAGTCGATCCGCTTCTCGCCCCAGGAGAGGAGCCAGAACGGCAACGCCGTGTTCACGAGCCCGATGACGACGAGCCACTGCCAAGCACCGCGGATCTGCACCAGCGTCTCGCGCGGTCCGAGGCGAACCGCTGCGATGAGAGCCAGCAGGAGGAAGGCCGAGCCGAGGCGGGCGAGGATCAGCGTCGACGGCGCGAGCTGCCGGTCGGCGATCTTGATCAGCATGAAGGACGCGCCCCAGATGAACGCGAGCAGCGTGAGGATGACGATCGGCCGACGCATCTACCTGGTGGAACGCAACGCACTCCTAGGGCGTGAGATTCCGCCGCAACGCTGGTTAGACTGAATCACCTGTCGGAGGTCGCCGCCCAGCCTCTCCACCGCGCCCTCGGTCTCACCGACCGGGAGGCGGAGCGTATCCGGGAGCTGCTCGGCCGCGACCCGAACCATTTCGAGCTCGCGGTCTTCTCCCTCCTCTGGTCGGAGCACTGCGGCTACAAGCACTCGGCGCCGCTGCTGAAGCGGCTGCCATCGACCGGCGAGCGAGTGCTGCAAGGGCCGGGCGAGAACGCCGGAGTACTCGACCTAGGCGACGGGACGGCGGTCGCGTTCAAGGTCGAGTCGCACAACCACCCGTCAGCGGTGGAGCCGTTCCAGGGCGCTGCGACCGGCATCGGCGGGATCCTGCGCGACGTGATCGCGATGGGCGCGCAGCCGATCGCGCTGCTCGACGGCCTCTGGTTCGGCGCCCCCGACTTCCACTTCCAACAGGCGGTGGCGGGCATCGGCCACTACGGCAACTGCTGCGGCGTGCCGACGGTCGGTGGGCAAACGGTCTTCGACAGTGCGTATGCCTCGAACTGCCTCGTCAACGCGATGTGCGTCGGCCTGCTCGAGACCGAGCGGTTGCGCTCGGCGAAGGCGAGCGGGCCCGGCCGCGTCGTCGTCCTCTACGGCGCGACGACCGGACGCGACGGCATCGGCGGCGCGTCGGTTCTCGCCAGCGCCGAGCTGAGCGAGGACGACGCCGACAAGCGCCCGTCCGTCCAGGTCGGCGACCCATTCACCGGCAAGAAGCTGATCGAGGTCTCGCTCGAGCTCGTCGAGTCGGGCCTCGTCGAGTCGCTCCAGGATTGCGGCGCGGCGGGTCTCGCCTCCTCGCTGTCGGAGATGGCGTCCGAGGGCTCCGGCATCGACGTCCATCTCGACCGTGTGCCGTTGCGCGAGGAGGGCATGGAGCCGTGGGAAGTCATGATCTCGGAGTCGCAGGAGCGGATGGTCGCGGTCGTGCGGCCGGAGATGCTCGACGCGGTGATCGACGTGTGCGCGCGCTGGGAGTTGCCGTGCACAGCCGTCGGCGAGGTGACCGACTCGGGGCTGCTGCGCGCTTTCGACGACGGCGAGACCGTCGGCGAGATCCCGGCGCGGCTTCTGACGGACGAGTGCCCGCGCTACGAGGTAGAACAGCTTGCCGAGCAGCGTCCTCCGTGGCGGCTCGGGCGGTCGACGTTCGACGTGAGCGAGGTGATCGAGCAGTACGACCACCTCGTCGGCTCGCGCACTGTCCGCCGTCCCGGGCTCGACGCCGCCGTTCTGCGACTCCGGCCGTCGCTGCGCGGGCTCGCGGTCGCGCTGCAGGGGCCGGCGCCCGGCGAGGTCGACGGCTTCCGCGCGGGCGTACAGGCGACGCTCGGCGCCGCCCGCAACGTCGCGTGCGCCGGCGGCGAGCCGATCGGCCTCACCGACTGCCTCAACTTCGGCAATCCCGAGAAGCCGGCCATCGCACACGAGCTAGCGCAGGCGATCGAGGGGATCGCCCAGGCCGCTGAGGCGCTCGGGATCCCGGTCGTCTCCGGCAACGTGTCGCTCTACAACGACGCGGACGGCGCCTCGATCCCACCCACCCCGGTCGTCGGCTGCGTCGGGCTCGTGCCGGACGTCCGGAAGGTGCCGGGCCGCTGGCGCAGCGGCGACGCCGTGCTCCTTGCCACATCGCCCGACGGATCGCTCTCCGCGGAGGCGGCGCTCATTCGCTTCCTCTGGAAGGCGGCGCCACATCTGAGCCTCGCGCACGACGTCGGCAGCGGCGGCATCGAGGCCGCGCTCGCGGAGGCCGCGGAGTGGAGCGGCGGCCTGGACGCAAGGGTCGAGATTCCGCCCGACTACGACGCGCGCCGTGGAGCAGCGATCCTCGCTTGCCGGCCCGACCGGATCGCGCGCCTCGGCTCGCGTGGCTTCGTCCAGATCGGGCAGGTGCGCTAGGCATGTGTGGCGTTTTTGGCGTCTATGCCCCCGACCGCGACGTCGCGCGGCTCGCGTACTTCGGGCTGTTCGCGCTCCAGCACCGGGGCCAGGAGTCGGCGGGGATTGCGGTCTCCGAGCAAGGCCGCCTCACGGGGCTCCGCGACCTCGGGCTCGTCTCCCAGGTCTTCGACGAGCAGAAGCTCGGGGGCCTCCGCGGCCAGGTCGCGATCGGCCACAACCGCTACTCGACGACCGGCTCGTCGCAGTGGGCGAATGCGCAGCCGCTCGTCCAGCACGGGCGGGCGCGCACGGTCGCGCTCGGCCACAACGGCAACCTCGTCAACGTCGGCGAGTTACGGGAGGGGCTGCGAGCCGACGGCGTCCCGCTCGGGACGACGTCCGACAGCGAGCTGATCGCGGCGCTGATCGCGAATGACACGGCTCCGCTGGATGAGGCTGTAGCCAACGCGATGCGCCGCCTCGAAGGGGCGTACTCCGTGACCGCGCTTTCGGAGGGGCGGCTCATCGGTTTCCGCGATGTACACGGGTTCCGGCCGCTCGTGATCGGAAAGCTTCATGAGGACTGGGTCTTTGCGTCCGAGACATGCGCGCTCGACCTGGTCGGCGCCGAATTCGTGCGCGAGGTCACCCCGGGAGAGGTCGTCATCGCCGACGGCGACGGGCTCCATGCGACGCAGGCCCTCGAGCCCGTCGAGCGGGGCGCTCTCTGCATCTGGGAGTTCTTCTACCTCGCGCGCCCGGACAGCCGGCTCGAGGGAATCGAGGTGCACGAGGCGCGGGTGCGGATGGGTGAGCGGCTCGCGCAGGAGGCGCCGGTCGAGGCCGACCTCGTACTGCCGATCCCCGACTCCGGCACGCCCGCCGCGATCGGCTTCGCGCGCGCGGTGGGACTGCCCTTCAGCGAGGGCCTGATCAAGAACCGCTATGTGCAGCGCACCTTCATCCAGCCGGACCAGGAGCTGCGGCGGCAGGGCGTCAAGCTCAAGTACCACCCGGTCGCGGAGGTGGCGGGCAAGCGCGTCGTGGCGGTCGACGACTCCATCGTTCGCGGCAACACGACGCGCGAGATCGTGCGGATGCTCTTCGATGCCGGCGCTGCAGAGGTGCACCTCCGCATCTCGTCGCCGCCGGTGATCGGGCAGTGCTTCTACGGGATCGACCTCGCCGACCCGTCGGAGATGATCGCCGCGACGCGGAGCGTGGAGGAGGTGCGCGAGCACGTCGGCGCCACCTCGCTCGCGTATCTCTCGCACGACGGGCTCGTCGACGCGACGCGGCGGCCGGCGTCGGCGCTCTGCCGCGCCTGCCTCACCGGCGACTACCCGACCGAGGTGCCCGTGGAGGCCGCAAAGCTGCGCTTCGAGCCGACTCGCGCGTAACACGGTGCAGCTCTTCCACTATCACCTGGTCACGAGCCGTGTCCGCGAGGTCGAGGCGCGCTACATCGGCAAGCTCGCGTTCGAGCTCGTCGCGCGGCACGGGCGGATCGGCGAGGACCTCACGTCGTACGAACCGGGCGTCTCCTGGAGCGAGCTCGACGCGATGGGCTTCAAGCTCCGGCTGAGCGAGATGGAGAAGGGCGCGGTCAACGTCGTCGTCCAGCCGGGCCAGTGGCCGACGCCTCGCGTCGATCACGTGGGGCTCGTGCTCGACGAGGACGAGTTCGAGACCGCGCTCGCGCGCGCCGAGCGGAACGACCT
>DASXJG010000135.1:0-13354 GCA_036497525.1 Gaiellaceae bacterium | reverse complement strand
GGCCACGTCCTTGAAGCCGATCTTCGGCGCGTCGGGCGTCATCCGCTTCGCGCGCGACTTGCCGAAGCTCATCACCTTCGAGCCGCCGCCCTGCACCTGGTTCATGAGGAAGATCCAGAAGCCGAACAGGAGCACGAACGGAAGGAGGCCGGTGAGGATCGACCACCACGGCGAGGAGCCAACGCCCTTCGAGTTGAACTCGACGGGGGTTCCGGTCGCGGGGGCCCTCATCGCCTGCTCGATCGAGTACTCCGACTGGTCCGTCGCGTAGTGGACGGTGACCTGCTTGCCGCCGATCGTCGCGGTCATCGACTGCTTGTTCGGATCGATGCTGACGGGGCCCTGAATCTGCCCCTGGTTGATCGCGTCGATGAACTGCGACGTCGTCTGGCTCTTGGTCGCCGTGTTGTGGCTGCCCAGCGTCTGGAGCGCGAGCCAGACGAGGGCCGCGATGATGACCAGCGGGAATAGCGCGCTACGGAAGAAGCGGTTCACAGGCTGTCTCGACTGAGGGTACCAGCGGCATGCCCGTGTAACGGGATGCCGGCACGAGGGGCTACGTGCCTTCGAGCACCAGCGATTCGTCGAGTACGCCGACGTACGGGAGGTTCCGGTAGCGCTCTGCGAAGTCGAGCCCGTAGCCGATGACGAAGCGGTTCGGGATCTCGAAGCCCGTATAGCGCACCGCGACGTCGATCTCGCGGCGTTCCGGCTTCGCCAGCAGCGCGCAAACCTCGAGCGACGCGGGCTCCCGCGCCTCGAGGTTCCGCATCAGATACGAGAGCGTCAGCCCGGAGTCGATGATGTCCTCGACGACGAGCACGTGCCGTCCCTCGATGTTGATGTCGAGGTCCTTGAGGATCCGGACCACGCCAGAGGAGTCGGTGGACGCGCCGTAGCTCGAGATCGCCATGAAGTCGATCTCGCACGGCACCGTCAGGTGGCGCATCAGGTCGGCGAGGAAGAAAACGGCGCCCTTCAGGACGCCGACGAGGAGCAGGTCGCGGCCCTCGTAGTCGGCGGAGATCTCGGCGCCGAGCTCGCCGATCCGCCGCTGGAGGTCTTCCTCGTCGATCAGGACCTCCGTCACAGCGCGCTCCAGCTCAGCCGCGGACAGCTTCCACCTCCGGATGCTCTACGAGGCCGGGCACCGCGAGCACCTCGTCGCCGCGCACGACGAGCGGCCACGCCTCGCGCTCGGAGCGCGGCACCTTCGCGTCGACGAACACGTCCTGGATCTTCCGCCTCCTACCCGCGAGCCGGTCGCCTGGCTTCCATCCGCGCACTCTAAGCCCTCTCAGGTCGGAACGAATAGTCCACTCGCCCCAGCGGATCTCGCCGGCGAGCTCCACGGGCCCTCGCTCGAGCCACAGGCGCTCGTGCTCGCGCACCGCCTGGAGGCCGCCGCCGAGGTCGACGCGCTTCGAGCCGACCGGCGCGGCGAGCAGCTCGGCGAGCGCCGGCGGCAGCGTCTCGCGCGAGTCGAGGGCGCGCAGGAGGTTCTCGTCCGCGGCCGGGTGGAGGCGGCGCAGGAGCGGCAGGATCTCGTCGCGGATGAGCCCGCGTTTCGTGTCCGGGTTCGTGGCGTCGACGCGGAAGTCGAGCCTTGCGGCGCGGCAGTAGGCCTCCGTCTCCTCGCGCCAGAACGGCAGGAGCGGGTGGACGATCCCGTCGCCGCTGCGCGGCGCGATGCCGGTGGCGGCGCCGCGCGAGGCGAGCCGGTAGAGGATCGTCTCCACCTGGTCCGAGGCGGTGTGGCCGGTCGCGCGCAGGCGGTCGCGGGCGAGCGAGCGCCGCTGCTCGCGCAGACCCGCTTCGGTGAGGCCGCGGCCGTCGAGGACGACAACCTCCGCGCCGAGCGTCTCGGCGCAGAAGCGGGCGTCCTCGTCGGAGTCGGCGCCGCGCAACTTGTGGTTCACGTGCAGGGCAGAGACGCGATAGCCGAGCGAGCCGAGCAGGTGCGAGAGGCAGGTCGAGTCGGCGCCGCCCGAGACGAGGCAGGTGACCTCGCCGCCGGGCGGGATCAGGTCGTGCTCGCGGACGAAGCGCTCGACCCTCTCTCCCAGCTCCTCCATCCGCCGATTGTGCCGGGTTCACCAGGTCGGCGAGGCGCGCCAGGCCTCGAGGACGGCGAGCGAGCGCTCCAGCTCGTCGCGCATGAACGCGTGGGGCCGCGCGTGCTCGACGTGAATGTCGACGCGCGGGCGCGGCGGCTCGCCGTCGCGGGCGAGGAGGAGGTATGCGATCGGGAGGGCGTGCACGACCGCCAGGATCGTCCGCTCGGGCCGCGCCAGCAGCGCACGGTAGGCGGCCACATACCGCTGCACCAGGGCGAGACGGCTCTCTCCACCGCCTGGAGCCTCCTCCCGAGAGCCGGCGCGCCAGGCCCAACCGCGGTACTCGTCGAGGGTCAGGCCCTCGAACTCCCCGGCGCGGGGGTCGGCGAGGCGCGGCTCCTCGAGCACCGGCACCTCGCGACCCGCGAGGACGAGCTCGAGGGTCGCACGCGTACGCGGGAAGCCGGAGTGGACGCCCAGCTCGAGCGGCACATCCGCGAGTTCCCGTCCGAGAGCCCGTGCCTCCTCCTCGCCGCGCCCGGTGAGGCCGACGGCGCGGGACGGGTCCCCGTTGAGCAGCCCGCGGGCGCTGTACTCGGACTCGCCGTGCCGCGCGAGGATGAGCCGCTCCATCGCTTAGGCTCAGAAGACGAGCGAGCGGTACGTCAGCTCGCGGGTCATCCCGATCGAGTCGTAGAGGCGCAGGGCGGGCGTGTTCTCGGGCCGCACGAAGAGGCAGACGGCCGGAACCTGCTGAAGGAGCAGCCGGCACAGGTCGCAGAGTGCCCGTCGCGCGTAGCCGCGCCGCCGCGCCTGCGGGTCGACCCAGACCTGCTGGAGCTGCACCGCCGCCGGCGTC
Organism: Gaiellaceae bacterium; assembly: GCA_036497525.1. Taxonomy (GTDB): domain Bacteria; phylum Actinomycetota; class Thermoleophilia; order Gaiellales; family Gaiellaceae; genus Palsa-739. Next base: position 10,438 of record DASXJG010000135.1, on the reverse strand, counting down.
CACGCCGACGCCTCCGCCTTGAACCGGATCACGCCCTCCTCGACCCAGAGCCACGAGCGGCCTTCCTCGACCTGCTGGCGTGTCCGCCAGCGGAAGCCCTCGGGGTCGCGCCGGAGCGGGTCGACTCCGATCTCCTCCTGGTGGGCCGCCGCGCACGCGGGCACGAGTAGCTCGAGGTCGAGCGGGCGGGCCGCGCGGAGGCCGGTCTCCCCCGGCTCCGGCGGCTCGCGCAGCGCGTAGACGGGCTGACCGGGACGGTCGTCGCGCGGCCTGGGCATCCGCCTTCCCGCCATGTCCCAGAGCTCGCTCACCGCTCGCTCCTCACCGATCAGCATCCGGGCGCCGCTGCGCGCCGCTGCTTCCGCGAACGCGTCGCAGCCGCGTCCCGAGGGGACGACGTTCGCGCCGACGTGGCACAGCGCCTCGAGCCGTCCGTCAGGCTCGAGGACGGCCGTGAAGCGCCCGAGGCCACGGCGAGCGATGTCCTCGAGGAAGACACGCTCCACCGGCTCCTCGGCGCAGAATGCGAGCACCTGGTCGAGCGTGGGCGTGACGGTTCCGGCCACGACTGGATCATTCCACCGGGATAGAGTCGCCTCATGCCCATCCACCTCAGAGCCGAGCCGGGCGATTACGCCGAGGCCGTCCTCCTCCCGGGCGATCCGCTGCGTGCGAAGTACATCGCCGAGACGTACTTCGACGACGTGAAGCAGGTGAACGGGGAGCGCGGGCTCCTCGGCTACACCGGCACGTGGGAGGGGAAGCCGATTTCCGTGCAGGGCACCGGGATGGGTTGCCCCGGTGCGACGATCGTGTTCGAGGAGCTGATCCAGCTCGGGTGCAAGCGGCTGATGCGCGTCGGAACCTGCGGCGGCCTCCAGCCACAGCATGCGCTCGGCGACCTGGTCGTGGCGCTGACGGCCGTTCCGGCGGACGCGACGGCGAGGCACCTCGTCGGCGACGAGCCGCACTGCCCGACCGCTTCGTGGGACCTGATCCACGGTTCCGTGCATGCGGCGAAGGAGCTCGGGCAGCCGATGCACGTCGGCCCGATCGTCTCCAGCGACGTCTTCTACAACCCGGATGGGGGCCAGTACGAACGGTGGTCGAGCCGCGGGGTCCTCGGGGTGGAGATGGAGGCGGCGGCGTTGTTCACCGTTGCCGCCCTCGGCGGCATCGGGAAGGTGCCGGGCATCCACGGCGGCTGCCTCCTCACGGTGTCGGACATCGTCGTCGAGGGCGAGTTCAAGCGGATCAGCGACGAGGAGCTGCGCGCGGCCGTCGATCGGATGACCCGCGTTGCGCTCATGACCGTCACGTCCGATTAGCGACCCGCTCTTCCTCGTCAATCCAGCGTCCGGGAACGGCGCTACCGGAAAGCGCTGGCCCGACCTGAAGCGCCGCGCCGCGGAGCTCGGGCTGCACGGCGACGAGGTGCTGTCGAAGTACCCCGGTCACCTCGCGGAGGCGGCCGCCGAGCACCCGGACTCGCTGCTCGTCGTCGTCGGCGGCGACGGAACAGTCAGCGAGGTCGTGAACGGCGTCGCGGGAACCGGCGCGGAGGTCGCGACGCTGCCGGCCGGCACGGGGCAGGACTTCGCGCGCACCCACGGCATCCCGAGCCACTTCGACGACGCCGTGCGGGTCGCGCTCGAGGGCGCGACGCGGACGATCGACCTCGGACGTGTCGAGTGCGCCGGCGGAACGAGCCGCTACTTCGCGAACTTCGGCTCTGTCGGGATGAGCGGCGCGGTGGCGAGGCGTGCCAACGGAATGACGAAAGCACTCGGGGGCAAGATCACGTTCTATTACGCGCTCACCGTCGAGTTCCTGGCCTGGCGGAACACACAGGTCTCGGTCGAGCTGGACGGCGGCGTGCGCCGCGAAGGCCCGCTGCACGACGTGATCGTCGCCAACGGCCGCTTTCATGGCGGCGGGATGAAGCTAGCCCCGGACGCGAGCCAGGACGACGGCCTTTTCGACGTCGTGCTGATCGGTGACATCACGAAGCTCGACTTCGCCACGACGTCGCCGAAGCTGTACAGCGGCCGGTACCTCTCGCACCCGAAAGTGGAGCTCCTGCAGTCCTCGACGGCGGCGATCGAGGCCGCGGCGCCGTTGCCGCTTGAGGTGGACGGCGAGCCGATCGGGACGACCCCGGCGCGGTTCGAGGTCGTGCCGGCGGCGCTGCGGCTGCGGGTGCCTGCTGCGTAGCGTCGGGGTTGCCGCGCTCGCCGGATTCGCCGTGCTCGCGGGCCTCGTCGCGGCGGGCGCGATGACGGGCCTCGACCAGTGGGCAGTCGACCACGCCATGCCCTTCGCCGGCCCGCCCGGGCCGCCGCCGACGCTGCTCGTGTCGGTCGTCCCCCTCCTCCACGCGTCGTTCCATCCACCGGGGCCGCCGTCGCCCAGATCGTGGTCCTGCCGGGGCAGGCCCTGATCTCGCTCCTGCTCGTCCTCACCGCGGCCCGGCAGCTCTGGAGGGCCGGCCGCGTCGAGGCTGCCGTAGCCTGGCCCGCGGCGTGGCTGGTCGCGACGGCCGTCGAGCTCGTGTTCCGCCACACGCTCACCCGGCCGGCGCTCTACCGGGACGGCGTGCACGTCGTCGCGTTCGACTCGTCCTGGCCGAGTGGCCACGCGCTCCGGTTCACGATCGTGGTCGCTGCGCTCGCCACCGCATGGCCACGCCTGCGGCTGCCGCTCTGCCTGTGGCTCGCGGCCGCGGTCGTGCTCCTGGAGCTGGCCGGCTTCCACACGCCGACGGACATCGCCGGCGGGCTGCTGCTCGCGACGGTCGCCCTCGCCGGCGCTGCCCTTTTCTCGAGATCAGGCTTTCTTGGCCGTCGAGCCGCTCTTCGGCGTGCGCGTGCGGGTGCTTGACGCCCGGCGGGCCGGCTTCGCCATCGAGTCGACCTTCTTCTCCAGCGCCGTCAGCCGCTTTTCGATCTCCTCGAAGCCCCGTGTCCGCCGCTGCAGCTCGTCGACCTTGTCGCCGAGCCCCTTGAGCGCCTGAAGCGCGCGGTCGGCGCCCGGCGCCTCGGAGAGCCGCTGAATGGCGTCCTCGCTCATGTCGGCCAGACGCCCGAACAGGTCCTGTTTCCGCTCAGCCATCGCTCCTCCTCGGTCGGTCGGCCTCGACCATACCGAGCGCGGCGGAGAGAGCGCCGAGCGTCTCGCCCGCACCGCCGTCGACGACCAGGTCCGCGCGAGAGTCCCAGGGCGTGCCGCCGCGGTTGACGATCGCAAGCGCGCCGCCCGCGGCAAGCGTGTCGCCGGGGAGTGCCGCAACCGGGTGAACCTCGAGCGACGACCCGACCACGAGGAGAAGCCCAGCCTCGGCCGCGAGCCGCTGCGCACGCTCGATCGCCTCCACCGGCAGCAGCTCGCCGAACATCACGACGCCCGGCTTGAGCACCTCTCCGCACTCCGGGCACGCCGGCAGCGGGAGCTCCTCGAGGGCGTCCGCCATGGGCACCCGGACGCCGCAGTGGACGCATTCGGCCTCGCGCAGCGAGCCGTGCACCTCGACGACCTCACGCGAGCCGGCGCGCTCGTGGAGGCCGTCGACGTTCTGCGTCACGGCAGCCCGGATCCAGCCGCGCGCTTCGAGCTCCGCGAGCGCGCGGTGGCCGTCGTTCGGCTCGGCCGATCGGAGCACGCCGGTCCTGCGGGCGTAGAACTCCCACACGCGCGCAGGGTCGCGCCGGAGCGCATCGATGTGCCCGACCTCGTACGGGTCGTACTGCGCCCAGATCCCTTCGGCGGAGCGGAAGTCCGGGATCCCCGACTCGGTGCTGATCCCGGCGCCGGTGAGGATGACGCACGGCCGGCGCTCACGCACCAGCTCGGCGAGACGCTCGACGCTCATGCCGGGATAGTGCCGAGGGCCGCGCGGGAGGGCGCGGCCCTCGTCCCGGGGGAGCGTCAGCCGAGATTCACCTGGAACGCGGCTAGCCTGCGGGTCGAGACGCCCGCGAGCACCGGCTCCCCGGGCTTGCTCGCCCGCGCGAAGACCGCGAGCAGGTGCTGCCGCCGCGCGGCCGGGAAGCCGCTCAAGCGGTTGAGCGTCATCGAGGCGAAGCCGTCGGCCCCGCTCGTCCCGTTGCCGGTCGAGAACTGGTTGTAGGGGACCGGTGTGCCGAATGCCGAGGCGCCCTGCACCGGGCGTCCGCCGCAGGCGGTGACGCGGAACTTGAGCGTGACGCTGGAGCTCGAGCGCGTGACCACGCCGGGCGAGATCGACAGCGAGTCGATCCGGAGGCGGGCGGGCGGCGCCAGGTCGGCCACCTGAATCGGCCCGGTTCCGGAAGGACAGCCGTTCGCGGCGACTGCGGGCTTGACCACGGCCGTGGGCGCCGACGTCGCCTGACCGGAGCCGTCGGCGTTCTTGGCCGTCACGGTCACGCGGAGCGTGCCGCCGACGTCGTCGGGCTGGACGGTGTACGAGCTCGTCTCAGCGCCGGCGACCGCAGCGCAGTTGTCGCCGTTCGCGTCGCAGCGGCTCCAGGCGTACGCGAACGAGGCCGGGCTGTCGGTCCACGTCCCCTGGCTCGCGGTCAGCGTCGAGCCCTCCTGAGCCGTGCCCGAGACGGTCGGCGTGGCCGTATTCGTCGGCGCCGCCTCCGAGGCCGCGCGTCCCGCGTTCGGAGTGCCGAAGACCGCGCCGATCGCGGTCGCCGCGACGGCCATTGCCAGCGCAGCGAGCCAGCGCTTCCGGATTGTCTCGATCAGAGTCATCTATCCCCCTTGGGCGATGTATCGGGTCTCGATACAACTACCGACGCCGAACGCGGTGGGGTGTAATCCGCGGGTAATCCGTGGGTAAGACCAGCGACTTCACCTTCTCCGTCCCGATCCGGGTCCGTTTCGCGGACACCGACGCCCAGGGCATCGCGCACAACGCGACCTATCTCGTCTGGTACGAGGTCGCGCGCGTCGAGTACCTGCGCGCCTTCGCCGGCGGCTACCAGGCGCTGCGCGACCACGGGATCGAGGCGCTCACGCTCGAGGCGCTCTGCCGCTACCGGCTGCCTGTGCGGTTCGACGACGAGCTCGTCGTTCACACGCGCTGCATCGCGCCCCGCGGCGCGCGCTTCCGCTACGAGTACGCGATCGTCCGCGGCGACGAGCTCGTGGCCGAGGGGCACACCGAGCACGCCTGCGTCGACGCCGCGACCTTGCGGCCGACCCGAGTCCCCGAGTGGCTCGCCGACGCAATCCGTGCGGCGGAGGCAGCTAGCTCTTCGGCGTGAAGATCTCGCGCGCGATCACGAGGCGCTGGATCTGCGAAGTGCCCTCGTAGATCTGGAACAGCTTCGCGTCGCGCATGAGCTTCTCGACCGGGTACTCCTTGATGTAGCCGTAGCCGCCGAATACCTGCACCGCGTCGGTCGTGACCTTCATCGCCATGTCAGCCGCGAAGCGCTTGGCGAAGGAGGAGGCGAGCGTCGCGTCCCTGCCGAAGCCCTGATCGAGCAGCCACGCGGCCTGCCAGCAGAGAAGCCGGGAGGCCTGGATCTCCGTGGCCATGTCCGCGACCATGAAGCCGACCGCCTGGTGCATCGCGATCGGCAGGTCGAAGGTCACGCGCTCCTTCGCGTACTCGCGCGCATGCTCGTACGCCGCCTGTGCGACGCCCACCGCGCCGATCGCTGTCCCCGGCCGGGTGAAGTCGAGGGTCGCCATCGCGATCTTGAAGCCGTCGCCCTCCTCGCCCAAGCGGTTTTCCACGGGCACACGAACGTCGCTGAGGGCGAAGGCGGACGTGTCGGTCGCGCGCTGGCCCATCTTCTCGAGATGCTTCTCGATCGTGACGCCGGGCAAGTCCATCGGCACGACGAACGCAGACATGCCGCGGTGTCCCTTCGCCGGATCGGTCTTCGCGAACACGACCGTCCACTCCGCGTAGCCCGCATTCGTGATGAACGTCTTCGAGCCGTTGAGGACATACTCGTCGCCGTCGCGCACGGCGGACGTCCGCAACGCCGCCACGTCGGACCCGGCGCCGGGCTCCGAGAGCCCGAACGAGCAGAGGATCGGCGACTCGATCAGCGGCGGCAGCCAGCGTGCCTTCTGCTCGGGAGAGCCGAAGGCGATGACCGGGCCGGCGCCGAGACCGTTTGCCGTGATCGAGGTGCCGATGCCCGAGCAGCCCCAATAGAGCTCCTCGCCGACGAGGATGCCGTCGAACGTCGAGAGTCCGAGGCCGCCGTATTCCTCCGGGACGTTGACGTTCATCAGGCCGAGCTCGTGGGCCTGCGCGATCAGTTCGGCGGGGTGCCGCATCTCGGCGTCGCACTCGGCCTCGTGCGGGCGGATCTCCCGCTCCGCGAATGCGCGGGCAAGCCGGCGCAGCTCTGTCTGCTCCTCCGTCAGCGCGAAGGAGACGCCTGCTGCAGTCCTCTCGTCGATAGCGACCATCAGGGCCTCCGCAGTACTTGATTGACCGTTCAGTCAAAGATTATGCGCAAATCCCGCGAGCCGTCTAGACCCGTACGATGCGGACATGGCGACGACCGCTAAGAGGACCGAGCTCGACCCGCGCGACTTCCTCGCTCTCGACGCCCTCCTCGACGACGAGGAGCGCGCGATTCGCGACACGGTGCGCCAGTTCGTGCGCGACCGGATCCTCCCGGAGATCGGCGACTGGTTCGAGGAGGCGATCCTGCCGCGCGAGCTCGCGCAGGAGTTCGGGCGCATGGGCCTGTTCGGAATGCATCTCGAGGGCTACGGCCTGCCCGGCGCGAGCTCGGTCATGTACGGCCTCACGTGCATGGAGCTCGAGGCCGGCGACTCGGGCGTCCGCAGCTTCGTCTCGGTGCAGGGCTCGCTCGCGATGTACGCGATCTGGCGGTGGGGCTCGGAGGAGCAGAAGCAGCGCTGGCTGCCGACGATGCACGCGGGCGAGGCGCTCGGCTGCTTCGGCCTCACGGAGCCGGACGCCGGCTCCGACCCCGGCTCGATGCGCACGACGGCAAAGCGCGACGGCTCCGACTGGATCCTCAACGGCACGAAGATGTGGATCACGAACGGCACCATCGCCGACGTCGCGGTCGTCTGGGCCCGCACCGAGGACGGCGAGATCAACGGCTTCCTCGTCGAGCGCGGCATGCCCGGCTTCGCGGCGCCGGAGATGCACAAGAAGATGTCCCTGCGCGCGTCTGTCACGTCGGAGCTCGTCCTCGAGGACGTGCGCGTGCCCGAGGAGAACCGGTTCCCGGAGGTCTCGTCGCTGCGCGGCCCGCTCTCGTGCCTCAACGAGGCGCGGTTCGGCATCGTCTGGGGCTCGATGGGCGCGGCGCGCGCCTGCTTCGAGGCGGCGCTCGACTACTCGAAGGAGCGGATCGTCTTCGACAAGCCGATCGCCGGCTACCAGCTCACGCAGCAGAAGCTCGCGGAGATGGCGCTCGAGGTGAACCGCGGCTCGCTGCTCGCCCTCCACCTCGGCCGGATGAAGGACGACGGGACGCTGCGGCCCGAGCACGTCTCCATGGGGAAGATGGGCAACGTCCGCGGCGCGCTCGAAGTGTGCCGCACCGCACGAACGGTGCTCGGCGGCAACGGGATCACGCTCGAGTATCCGGTGATCCGGCACATGAACAACCTCGAGTCGGTGCTCACGTACGAGGGGACGCACGAGGTGCACACGCTGTCGGTCGGGAAGGCCCTCACCGGGGAGAATGCGTTCAGGTCATGAGTTTCTCGGACCGCATCAAGCGCTGGTGGAACCCCGCCAAGTGGAAGGACGAGCACCCCGAGGTCACCGAAGGCGGCCAGGGCCATCCGCTCTCGGACGAAGAACGGGCGGAGGACCGCCATGTCGACAGCTGGGTGCGCGCCCCCGAGTCGCGGACGGACTACTCGGACGAGTCCTAGAGCCCCGTGCCGTCCTGGGGCGGCAACGGGCTTTGCGGGAGCCCCTCGCGCGGCTCGCCCTCGTTGTAGGCGGACGGCGCGACGTCATTCGGGCCGTCGGGATAGAAGACGCTCGCGAGCCGCTGGATCTGCGGGCGACCCGGTCCGAGCTCGTACTGGCCGCCGCCGTACATCCGGATCCCGCGCTCCTCGCAGGCCTCGATCGTCTCGAGCATCCCGCGCGTCGTGCCGAAGCGGGACGGCTTGATGTTGAGCCAGCGTGGCTCGAGCGGAAGGTCGTCGAGGTCGCTCAGGGAGTGGATCGGCGCGTCGAAGCTGAGCCGGTCCTCGGCGCCGGCGAGCGTCTCACGCAGGCCGTCCTCCAACCAGGCGTCCTCGATGACTACGTCGGAGAGCTCCTCGACGATGGCGCGGTACAGCTCGGGGTCGGGAGCGAGGTCGACGCTCGTGCCGCGGTAGTAGGCCTTCAGGTCGACGACGCGGACGCGGCCGAGCTCACGCAGTCGCCGGAGTAGCGGCCGGTCCCAGTCCTTCTCGGCATCGAGCTTGAACTCGAGCCCGGGCGCGAACTCGAGCCATCGCTCAGGCGCGGCGCGGGTCGAGACGACGAAGCGCACGGGCCGCTCCTCGCGGCCGAGGGCCTCACCGAGGCCGAGCTCGTTCTGCCGCAGCGCGAGGTCCAGCGCCGCGCTCTCGAAGGCCCAGCGCCGGTAGCCCTCTGCGAGCGGCTCCGCCTCGTCGAGGCGGCGGGAGAGATCGTCGAGGCTCCAGGTTCCGGCGAGCATGAGGTCGCCGGGGACGCCCTCGTGCAGTTCCGCCTGGTAGGTCACGTCCTCGCCCTCGCCCGTCATGCCGTCACCCTCGAACACGACCGTCGTGGTGACCCGCGTCCAGTCGGACGGCGTCTCCGACTCACGCCGTTCGAGCGTGTAGGAGTCGACCTTGACCGTCAGTCCCGCGATCGATTCCCAGAGCGACATACTCCGAGCATATGAGGCGGGGCCTGATCGTCACAGCGATTACCGCTCTCGTGCTCGCTGCGCCGGCGGCGGCCGGGCTGCCGAGGAACGGAGCGCTCGTGCCGGGACGCTCGCTCGGCGGCGTCCGCCTCGGTGAGTCTCCCCACGGCGTCGCGGCGGAGCTCGGCGGGTCTTACGGCACGTGCAGAGACTGCGCGCAGCGGACGTGGTACTTCACGTACAAGCCCTTCGACAGGCACGGCCTCGCGGTCGAGTTCGAGCAGGGACGGGTTTCCGGCGTCTACACGCTCTGGCGTCCCGCCGGCTGGCACGCGCCTCACGGCATCCGTTTCGGCGCAACTCCGCTCGCCGTCCACGAGGCTGTCGGCACGCTGCGCACGCTCGGCTGCCACGACTACGACGCGCTCGTCCGCGACTCGGCGAAGGCCCGCACCGTCTACTACGTCTTCGACGGGAAGCTCTGGGGATTCGGCCTCTTCCGGCGCGACGCCGCGCCGTGCCGGTGATCGAGCTCGCCGACGTCGAGCGCGCCGCGCAGCGGCTCGCGGGCGTCACCCACCGCACGCCGGTCCTGACCTCGCGGACGCTCGACGCGCGAGTGGGCGGCCAGGTGCACGTGAAGGCCGAGTCCTTTCAGCGCGGCGGCGCCTTCAAGTTCCGCGGTGCGTACAACAAGATCTCGTCCCTCGACGAGAGCGCGCTCCGCCGCGGCGTGCTCGCCTACTCCTCGGGGAACCACGCGCAGGCCGTGGCCATCGCTGCCGCGCTCCTCGGCTCGCACGCGACGATCGTGATGCCTGAGGACGCTCCGGCCGCGAAGCTCGACGCGACCCGCGGCTACGGCGCCGAGATCGTCACCTACGACCGCTGGGCGGAGAGCCGCGAGGAGCTCGGCGCCGAACTGGCCGAGGAGCGCGGGCTCGAGCTCGTCCGGCCGTACGACGACCCGCTGGTCATGGCCGGGCAGGGGACCGTCGCGCTCGAGCTACTCGAGGACGCTCCGGGGCTCGACCTGCTGCTCGTGCCCGTCAGCGGCGGCGGGCTGATCGCCGGCTGCTCGACCGTCGCGAAGGCGCTGCGGCCCGGGATCCGGGTCGTCGGCGTGGAGCCGGAGGCCGGCGACGACACGCGGCGCTCGCTCGTCACGGGCGAGCGCGTGCGGATCGACGTCCCGCGGACGATCGCCGACGGGCTGCAGGCGACCGAGCCCGGCGAGCTGACCTTCGAGGTGAACCGGCAGGGCGTGGACGAGGTCGTCACGGTGAGCGACGAGGAGATCGTCGAGGCGATGGTCTTCCTCTTCGACCGGCTGAAGCTGGTCGCCGAGCCGAGCGGCGCGGTCGGCGTCGCGGCGCTGCTGAGCGGCAGAGTCGACGCGCGCGACCGGTCGGTCGGCGTCGTCCTCTCGGGCGGCAACGTCGGCGCCGCCCGCTTCGCCGAGCTGGTCGCTACTTCTCGAGCCCGCGCAGGCTGACCTCGACCAGTGTCTGCTCCGCGGCGGCGACATCCTCCTCGCCCGAGGGCAGGCGGTCGAGCACCCACGCGGTGAGCAGCTCGTCGATCGAGCCGTAGACGACGGTCGC
>DASXJG010000134.1:0-8201 GCA_036497525.1 Gaiellaceae bacterium | reverse complement strand
GCGGAACGGTGCTCGTCGTCGGCGTGCGATGCTCGTTCGCTGACAAGGACGCAGGGAGCTCGAATAGCGGAGCTGTTCGGGCGACCGAGGACGCCGCTCAGCGGGCGAGCAGCGTGCGCCGGCGGCACAGCCACTGTTTCGTCAATCCCTCCTAGGGCAGCACGAGCTTCTCGCCCGGCGAGATCGTCGCCGACGCGAGGTGGTTCCGCTGCTGGATCTGCCACACGCCCTGGCGTGGGTCGCCGCCATACATGCGCTGAGCCACGCTCCAGAGCGTGTCACCTGGGCGCACGACGTACATCCGCTTCGGGCCCGAGGCAGTGGAGCTGTGGGCGGCAAGCCCCACGGTGAGGGCGATTGCGGAGAGCAGGATCACAAGCTTGCCGAACATCTGTTCGCATGATAGAGCGAACGCCTGTTCGTGTCAAGCGATCTTACGGAGCCGCTGCGAGAACCGCGTCCACGAGCTTCGCGGCCCCGAAGCGGACCGGGTCGTCGGCCGGCAGAGCCGTATCCGCCTCGGCCTGAGCAAGCGCCGCGCGCGCCTCCCCCTCCTCCAGCCGCGCGGTGTTCAGCGCAACGGCCGCGACCCTCGCGGGCCGCGCGGGCAGGGCAAGGCGCTCGTGCAGCTCGACGAGGTCGCGCAGCGGCGGGATCCGGTGCGGCCCTCCGCCGGCGCCCTCGACCTCGGTCCGCCCCACCTCGTGGCAGAGCACCAGCAGGTGCGGGACGCTGCCGTGATAGAGGCCGAGCGTTACCCCCGAGTAGACGGGATGCAGGAGGGAGCCCTGTCCCTCGACCCAGAGCAGCTCGCCGCCGCGGTCGTGTCCCTCGACGACCAGCCGCTCGGCGGCGCCCGCCAGGAAGTCGGCGACGACGGCGTCCACGGCGATTCCCCAGCCGCCGATGACCATGCCCGTCTGCCCGGTCGGGACGAAGACCGAGCGCAGTCCCCGCCGCCGCGCCTCGAGGTCGAGCTCGCACGAGACGGTCATCTTCCCGATCGCGCAGTCCGAGCCGACGGTGAGGACGATGGTCGCGTCGACGGCCAGGTTCTCGCCGGTCGCAGTCGAGAGATCCGCCGGCGGGCGGCGCAGGTCGCGCAGCTCGACGCCGTACCGGTCGGCGAGCTCGCGCAGCTCCGGGTCGTCGCCGAGGAAGACGTGGAGGCCGTTCTCGATGTGGAGGCCGTTCTCGACGCACGAGCGCAGGAGCTCCATCCACGCCGGCGGGAACTGTCCGCCCTGGGTCACGACCCCGACGAGCGCGGCCGTCGGCCCGAGCGGGAGCGCCTCCTCGACCGTCCCGACGACCGGCACGCCCTCCTCCGTCTCCCCTGCGCGCGTCGTGTCGAGGATCGCGGCGACGTCGTCGTGCCGGTAGCGCAGCACGCCGCGCATCGTCTTGCCGTAGAGCGGGTCGCCCGAGAAGCCCTCAGCGAGCAGCAGATACCGCGTGGACACCGAGCCCCGGCTCCTCCGGTGGAAGCTGGACGCCCGCGACGAACCGGACGCCCGGCCACGGGTCGTGGGCGAGCAGGAGATTGCCGTCGAGGTCGACGTGCTCGAAGAGCGACGCAATCTGGGCGGCGGCCGAGATGCCGAGCCCCGACTCGACCATGCAGCCGAGCATGCAGCCGAGACCGAGCGCGCGGGCGGCGTGCACCATCCGCACCGCCTCGCGGACCCCGCCCGACTTCGCGAGCTTCACGTTGATCCCGTGCGCGCGCTCGGCGCACGCCGGCACGTCGCCGAGCGTATGGCAGTCCTCGTCGACGTAGATCGGGATCGGGGAGCGCTCCTTCAGCGCCGGGCCCCCCTCGTCGCCGGCCGGCAGCGGCTGCTCGCAGTACTCGACGCCGAGCTCGGCGAGCGCCGGCAGGGCCTCGAGGGCCTCGTCGAAGCTCCAGGCCTCGTTTACGTCGACCTGGAGCGGCAGGTCGCCGGCGACGCTCCGTACCGAGCGGACGCGCTCGACGTCGAGCCCGTCGCGGCCGCCGAGCTTGAGCTTCAGGCGGCGGAAGCGGTCGAGCGACTTTTCGGCGCGGCGTCCCATTTCGTCGGGATCGCCGAGCCACACCGTCCAGCTCGTCGGCGGGCCGCCGCGCGGGAGCCCGAGCAGCCGCCAGACCGGCTGGCCGAGCAGCTTGCCCTGCAGGTCGTGGAGCGCGGCGTCGATCGCCGCCCGCGCCGCGAGCTCTCGGGGGGGAAGCCGCTCCATCACCTCCTCGAGCGCGAACGGGTCGTCGCCGACGAGATCGGCATGCTCCTCGACGTACGCCTGCGCCGACTCGGGCGACTCGCCGTAGTGGTCGAGGGGCTGCGCCTCGCCGAAGCCGGAGACGCCGGAGTGCCGGAGCTCCACCACGACGGCGTCCTCGGTGTCGCGCGCGCTGCGGGAGATGACGAACGTCTCCGCAAGCTCGAGCGTGACGATCCGGGCGGAGACATCCACGCGCGGAACGTACCAACGGCCGACCCGTCGCTAGACTGGCTGCTCCCCGGCGCCAGTAGCTCAGGGGATAGAGCGCGCGCCTCCGGAGCGCGAGGTCGCAGGTTCGATTCCTGCCTGGCGCATTTCGCGGAATGACTGTTAGGGGTCGCCGTTGCCTTGTCCCTGACGATTCGGCCGAGACGTAGCAGGACATTCGTTCCGCATCGCCCCGCCCCGGCACTCGAGCTTGCATACGCTCCGCTCCACGATCCACACGGCGATAGCGATCTAGGTGGGAAGGGCAGCGGATCTCGACGCTGTTCACCTCGAAGAGGTGCTCGAGCACGTCAACGTCCCGAGCTACCACCTCGACCGGACCGGGATCGTCCGCTGGCTGAACGCCGCGGCGCGCAACCTCGTCGGTGACGTGCGCGGGCGGCAGTTCACCTCGATCGTCGCGCCCGAGGACACGCGGCGCGCGAGGGAGCTCTTCGCGCGGAAGGTGATCGGCGCGGCGACGGTCACGGACGCGGTCGTCGACGTCGTCACCCGCGACGGCGGACGCGTCAGCGTCGAGATCAGCTCGGTCCCGGTCTTTGCCGGCGACCATCTGATCGGGGTTTTCGGCCAGGTCTCCGACCTGGTCGAGCAGCCCCACGCCCATCCGAGCCTCCACCTGACCCCGAGGCAGGCGGAGGTCCTGGCGTTGCTGGAGCGCGGACGTACGACGAGGGAGATCGCGGAGGAGCTGCACCTGAGCACCGAAACCGTGCGGAACCACGTCCGGCGCCTCCTGCGGACGATGGGCGCTCACTCGAGGCTGGAGGCTGTCGCGATCGCCCACGAAGCCGCCTGAGGCGCCGCTAGCCTCGCGCCCGATGCGGCCGCTCGGCGCCTACATCCGCTCGCTCGACCCGCGGCTGCCACGCGAGGTCTACGTGCTCGAGCTCGGCGCGCTGGTCAATGCCTTCGGGAGCGGCGTCGTCCTGCCGTTCCTGCTCATCTACCTCCATAACGTGCGCGGGATCTCGTTCGGGCTCGCCGGGCTCGCGGCCGCGGTGCAGTCGGCCGCGGCGCTCGCGAGCGGCTTCCTCGGCGGGACGCTCTCGGACCGGGTCGGCCCGAAGCGCGTGCTGCTCGGGTCACTTGCCGTGATGACGGTCGCGTTCGCGTTGATGCCGTTGATCCGGACGGCGTGGCACGCGTTCGCGATCTACACGCTCTGGGGGATCGGCAGCGGTGCGTTCTGGCCGTCGCAGTCGGCGCTTCTCGCCGGGCTGACGCCCGCCGCGCGCCGCGCGCCGGCCTACGCGCTCCAGCGGCTCGCGATGAACGTCGGCGTCGCGCTCGGCGGCGTCACCGCGGGGCTGATCGCGTCGGTCGGGCACCCGCAGTCGTTCACCGTCCTCTTCGCGATCAACTGCGTCACGTTCGTCGGCTACATGCTCGTGCTCACCCGCGTGCGCGCGCCCGCGCTGCACGAGGGGCGGCTCGGCGGCAGCTGGAGGGCCGTCCTCCGCGACCGGGTGTTCACGCTCTACACGCTCCTCAACGCTGCGTTCATCACGGCCGCGATCTCGGTCACGGTGGAGCTCCTCCCCGCGTTCGGGAAGAACGTGACCCACATCAGCGAGCGCGAGGTCGGGATCGTCTTCGCGCTCAACGCGGTCGGCGTGGTGCTCTTCCAGCTCCCGGTCGTGAAGCTCTCGGAGGGCCGGAGCCGCATGCGCGGGCTCGCGCTGATGGGGGCGTTGTGGGCCGCGTCGATGCTCGCCGTCTGGGCGGCGGGATCGTGGACACGCGCCACCGCGGCGTTCGGGATCCTCGCCGGCGCCGTGCTCGTCTTCGCGCTCGGCGAGTGCCTGCACGGGGCGATCCACACCCCGCTCAGCGTCGACCTCGCGCCGCCCCAGCTCGTCGGCCGCTACACGGCCGCGGCGAGCATCTCGTGGCAGATCGGCTGGATCGTAGGCCCGGCCGCGGGCGGCTTCCTCCTCCAGCACCGGCCGCTCCTCCTCTGGCCGATCGCCGCCGCGGTGAACCTCGCCTGCGCGGGCGCGGCGCTCGCACTCGAGCCGCGACTCCCGGCACGGGTGCGCCGGACACCGCACGAAGAGCCCGCTGTGTTGCCGATTCCGGCGAGCGGGTAGCATTCCCGAGCCATGCCCGCGACCGCAGACCCCCTCAGTACCGGTGCCCAGCCTGCCGCGCATCCGTTCGCGCCGCGGAGCGACTGCCGGGACGATCGTCGCGGACGCTCGCCCTCGCATCACTGAACTCCACGGCGAAGGCGTCACCTGGGTCCACCTGCTCGCGCCGACGACCGACGAGGCGCAGCAGCTCGCGAGCCGCTTCGGCTGGCATCCGCTCGACGTCGAGGACGTCCTCTCGCGGCGCCAGCGCCCGAAGGTCGACGTCTACCAGGGCGACGAAGACGGCAGCGGCGGCTATCTCTTCACCGTCCTCCACTTCCCGGTCTACGACAAGACCGTCGGCCGCCTCAACGCAGGCGAGCTCGACGCCTTCATCGGCCAGGACTACATCGTCACCCTGCCGGCCGTCGAGCTGCGGCCCGTCACCCTCCTCTTCCGCCGCGCCTACGAGAGCGAGGAGATCCGGCGCCAGCTCCTTTCGCGCGGCTCCGGGCGGCTCTTCTACGAGGTGCTCGACGACCTCTACGACTACTGCTTCCCGATCCTCGACAAGATCGGCTTCAAGCTCGAGCAGATCGACGAGGAGATCGGGGCGGCGGAGGGCGCGGATGCGAGGGACCTCGTCACCGACATCCACAAGGTCAAGCAGGAGATCATCTCCTACCGCAAGATCATCAAGCCGCAGCGCCCGACCCTCCGCCAGCTCGAGCGGCAGATCGAGCGGTTCCTGCCCGAGGACCTCGAGCTCTACTTCGACGACATCGTCGACGCGTCAGAGCGGATCTGGGACCTTCTCGACAACTACAAGGAGGTCGTCGAGGCGCTCGAGGACACGAACGAGTCGCTGATCGCGCATCGGCAGAACGACATCCTCTACGTCCTCACCGTCTTCATCGTCGTCCTCACGCCGCTGACGTTCGTCACCGGCTTCTTCGGGATGAACGTTCATTTCCCAGGCTTCGGCACCTGGGACGCGTTCTGGGCCGCGCTCGGGATCATGGCCGTGACGCTCTTCGCCATGCTCGGCTTCTTCCGCTTGAAGCGCTGGCTCTAGGTCGCCAACCAGCATTTCGGGATCGCCGAGCATCGCCTCGACCGCGGCCAGACGAGACTCGCCGAGAGGCTCGAGGCCGATCGCCATGTGCGGGGGCGCTACGCGGGCTCGTCGGCCGACGGATCCGTCGCGCCTTCTGCCGGCGCAGTCGGGTCGACGGCCGTCGTCTCGGCGGGCGGGGGCGCGGTCTCGGCCGCAGGTGCGGCCTCGGCCGGGCTGCTCGCCGCCGAGTCGTCGGAGCCTCCGAAGAGGCGCTTCAACCAGTTCAACATGCGCGCGATGCTACAAGGCCGCAGTAGCCTCCGCGAGATGAAGCAGCTCTGGGCGCCGTGGCGGCTCGAGTACGTCCAGCACGCCGACGAGGGCGATGAGTGCATCTTCTGCCGCGCCGCCGGACTGCCCGAGGACGAGCCCGAGCTCGTGATCCACCGCGGCGAGAGCGCCTTCGTGCTCCTGAACAAGTTCCCGTACGCGACCGGGCACCTCATGGTCGCCCCCTACCGGCACGGAACCGCGTTCGACACGCTCGACGAGACGGAGGCCCTGGAGACGCATCGGCTCGCGGTGGAGGGGATCGAGGCGCTGCGGACGGTCTTCTCCCCGGAAGGCTTCAACACCGGCTGGAACCTCGGCCGGGTTGCCGGCGCCGGAATCGTCGACCACGCGCACGTCCACGTCGTTCCGCGCTGGAACGGCGACACGAACTTCATGCCCGTCCTCGCCGACGTCAAGGTCATCCCCGAGCACCTGCTCGAGACGCGGCGCAAGCTCGCGGAGGCCTGGCCGCAGCGCTAGCCGGTCCCGGCCGAACGGCCAGAGTCGGCGCGCGGAGTTGGGGGTATGACAAGAGCGTGGCCGTAGACGTCGTCGCCTCGCTCGTACTGCTCCTCCTGCTCGCCGACGTCGCGCGCATGCTCTTCGTGGACGACTGAGCTAGGGATCATCCCGAGCGGATGATGCCGCCGGCGGCCGCGCCAGCGACGGTCTCGTCGACAACGCGCACGAAAGCAGAGGTGGCGAACCAATGGATTGGGACGATCTCGGTTGGGGATTCTGGGGCAAGCTGTTCGGGATATTCATCCTCGGCGCCATCGTGCTGTTCATCCTCACGCTGGTCTTCTTCCATGCGGTCTACGCGTGGGGCCTCTTCGGCGCGTTCCTCGCGCTCGCCGTTGTGGCCCTGATCGCCGGCTGGATCTTCGATCGCCGGAACGCAGGACCGGAGTCGAGCACCTGAGCTTGCTCAGCTGACGCGGATCAGCTTCTTGTTGACGAACTCGTCGGCCCCGTAGCGGCCGAGCTCGCGTCCGAACCCGGAGCGCTTCGTGCCGCCGAACGGCAGCTCGGCGCTGTCCGCGCCGACGATGTTCACGTAGACCATGCCGGCGTCGATCGCGTCCGCGACGCGCTCCCCCTGCTCCGGGTCGTTCGTCATCACGTATGAGCCAAGCCCGAACGGCGTGTCGTTTGCGAGCGCGACCGCCGCCTCCTCCGACGGCACGCGGTAGACCTGGGCCACCGGGCCGAACAGCTCTTCGCGGTAGACGTCGTTCTCGGGGGTGACATCCGTCAGCACCGTCGGCTCGAAGTAGTTGCCATTGCGCTTGCCGCCGGCGACGACGGTTGCTCCCTGCTCGACCGCGCGCCGGACCTGATCCTCGAGGCGGTCGGCGGCGACCTGCGAGGACAACGGTCCGAGCTCGGTCTCGCGCTCGCGCGGATCGCCCTCCTTCACCGCGGTGAGCGCGGCCGTGAACTTCTCGAGGAACGGCTCGTAGAGCTCGTCGATCACGATCATCCGCTTCGCGGCGTTGCACGACTGGCCCGCATTGTCGATCCGCGCCTCGACCGCTTCCTCGACCGTCTTGTCGAGGTCGTCGGTGCCGAGGACGATGAACGGGTCGGAGCCGCCCATCTCGAGCACGACCTTCTTCAGATTCCGGCCCGCGATCTCGGCGACGGCGGCGCCGGCGCGCTCGGAGCCGGTGACGGATACGCCGCGGACCCGAGGATCGGCGATCACCCATTCGATCTGCTCGTTCGTGGCATAGATGTTCACGTACGCGCCGTCGGGGAAGCCGGCGTCGTGGAAGATCTGCTCCATCGCCTCAGCCGACTGCGGGCACTGGGGCGCGTGCTTCAACAGGATGGTGTTGCCGATGATCAGGTTCGGGCCCGCGAAGCGTGCGACCTGGTAGTACGGGAAGTTCCACGGCATGATCCCCAGCAGGACGCCGAGCGAGCTGCGGCGGACGACGGCCGACCCCTCACCGCCGAGAAGCTCGATCGGCTCGTCTGCCATCAGCGCTTCTGCATTGTCGGCGTAGAACTCGTAGATGGACGCGGAGAAGGCGACCTCGCCGCGAGCCTGCCGCACCGGCTTGCCCATCTCGGCGACAATAATCTCCGCAAGCTCCTTCCGGCGTTCGGTGTGGAGCTCGGCCACGCGCCGCACGAGCGCGGCGCGATCGGCGACGGTCGCAGCTGTCGACCATTCCCGGTGGGCCCGGTCGGCGCGGGCGATCGCCTCGCGCAGCTCGTCGTCGGTGATCGTCGGGTAC
>DASXJG010000133.1:0-3127 GCA_036497525.1 Gaiellaceae bacterium | reverse complement strand
GCCCAGGTGAGCGTGCGTGTCTCCTGAACCCGATCAGCCTGCTCCCGAGCCCGGGTCAAACAGCTTCCAGTTCCCCTCGGAGACGACCTCGACGGTGCCGTCGCTCACTTTGACGGCAGTCTGATCGTCGATCGCGTACGTCGGGGCCGATATTCCGGAGGCCCACTTTTCCACTTCGGTCATGGAGGAGTCCTCGAAGCCCTCGCGATTCAGATGTACGCGCAACGCGAAATCGACCAAACCCAGCGCCCTATCGCCTTCCCGAGCCTGATCGCTGCCCGCGGGCACGTACTGAAGGTTGAACTCCGCGTCGCAGTTGTACGGGGTCATCACGATGCTCCCGGCGCTCACTCCCACGTAGACCAACTCGCTCAAAGACGGCAGGAGGTCTGCCAGTCCTGACTGCCGCATCCAGTAACACAGGTAGAGGACATCGCCGCCCCACACCAATAACGCGTCGGTCTCCCTGATCATGGGGACCCAGCTCTCCTCTCGGATGCTGGGCAGCGCGGTGAGCTCCAGCACCCCCACCGACTTCCAACCTACTTCGCACAACGGGCTCGGGGCCTTGCCGCAGATCGCCCGCCACGCCCCGCCCGCACCGTCGGGGAACGGATATATCGCGGTCGGGATGATGAGGGCGCTGGACTCCGCGATCGGCTTCCCCAGCAGGCTGACGAGTGCGTCCTCGATGCTCGGATTACTGATGCCAGCGGAAGTGAGGAGTAAGTTCAGGCGGCCTCCCGGAGTTGCGGCTGCAGGCAGAACGCTCGAGGTGCTGCTTGCGGATCCGTACGTGGTGGAGACTGTCAGACCACCAAGAACTCATCGGCCCCGGCAGCACGCCTAGTTCGGGAGATATCCCGAACTCCGAAGATCGAAGTCGGCGATCTTCGACCTATCCGGCACAGCCACGACACGACTTCGTTCCTAGCCTCGACGTGTGCTCGCACGCGCGCTCACGCACGCTCTTGTCGGCCTCGAGCCGCGTCGTGTCGATGTCGAGGCCCACGTTCGCGACGGCCTCCCCGGCTTCACGATCGTCGGTCTCGCCGACCGCGCCTGCCAGGAGGCGCGTGAGCGGGTCAGAAGCGGGATCGCTGCAGCCGAGCTGAGCTTCCCGGACGGGCGCATCACGGTGAACCTTGCGCCTGCCGAGCTACGCAAGGAGGGATCCGGCTTCGACCTACCGATTGCGCTGGCGCTTCTCGCGGCGTCCCACCAGCTGCCGCGCAGCGCCCTCGAGCGCACCGCCGCAGTCGGCGAGCTGGCACTCGATGGCTGTCTCCGCCGGGTAGGAGGGGTCCTCGCCGTCGCCGAGGGGGCGCGCCGGCTCGGAGTCGAGCGGCTTCTCTGCCCAGGGGACTCCGCGCGGGAGGCGGCTCTGGCCGGTGTCGACGCGATCCCGATCCACCATCTCGCCGAGGCGGCTGCCTACCTGCGAGGCGAGCTCGAGCTGGAGCCCGAGCCACCGCTCGTGCCGAACGGCGACAGGCCGGCGGCTGTCCCCGACCTCGCCGACGTGCGCGGGCAGGAACGCGCCCGCCGCGCGCTCGAGCTCGCCGCCGCCGGCGGGCACAACGTCCTCCTTGGTGGGCCGCCCGGGACGGGGAAGACGATGCTCGCGCGCCGGCTGCCGGGGATCCTGCCTCCGCTCGACTCCGACGCGGCGCTGGAGGTGACGCGGATCCACTCGGTCGCCGGTCTCGTGGACGGAGACCACCCGCTCGTGTCCACGGCGCCCTTCCGCGCGCCCCACCACAGCGCCTCGACTGCCGCGATCGTCGGCGGCGGCCCGCGTCTGCGGCCGGGCGAGGCAAGCCTCGCGCACCGAGGAGTGCTCCTCCTCGACGAGCTCGCCGAGTTCCAGCGGCCCGCGCTGGAGGCGCTGCGGCAGCCGCTCGAGGACGGCTTCATCTCCGTGGCACGGGCCGCAGGCAGGGTCGTGTTTCCGGCTCGATTCCAACTGGTTGCGACCATGAATCTGTGCGCCTGCGGCGGACGCGGGGACCCGTCGGCGCAATGCACCTGCTCGGCGCAACGGCTGGCGCGGTACCGGGACAAGCTCTCGCGCGCGCTCCTCGACCGCTTCGATCTCGTTCTGGCGATGCCGCGCGTCCGCGGCGAGGAGCTGGCGGCGGCGCCGGGCGAAGGCTCCGCGGCTGTCGGCATGCGTGTGGCCGCCGCGCGAGAACGGCTTGCGACGAAGCCGCCGCGCCGCGACCCGGAGGCCGACGCACTCCTCCGCCGTGCTGCGGATCGCCTTCATCTCTCCGGGCGTGGCTACGCCCGCGTGGGACGCGTCGCGCGGACGATCGCGGCGCTCGCCGAGGCGGAGTCGGTTCTCCCGGAGCACGTGGCCGAGGCGCTGTCCTACCGCTCGCCGGACGAGCTCGCGAATGTCTGAGCTCGCACTCGCGGTCTTCGCGTCGGAAACCGGCACGCATCTGGTCCGGCCGCCGCGCGGGGGCCGCTGGCGTGCGTTCGAGAGGCGCTTTGACGAGCGCGCGTGCCTCGACCGGCTCGCTGCGGCCGGCTACCGCTTCGTCGAGCGCTCCGCGCGCGAGTTCCCGCAGCTTCTGCGCGCCATCCACGACCCGCCCGCGGGCCTGTTCCTGCGCGGCGGCGCAGACCCGGAGGTGCTGTCGCGGCCGGCCGCAGCGGTCGTGGGGGCGCGTGCCTCCTCCGGCTATGGAGCCTCGGTCGCCCGCAGCCTCGGGCGGGAGCTTGCGGCGGCGGGGCTCGTCGTCGTGAGCGGCCTCGCGCGCGGGATCGACTCGGAGGCTCACCGCGGAGCGCTCGAGGCCGGCGGGACGACGGTGGCAGTCCTAGGCTGCGGCATCGACCGCGACTACCCCGCGGCTCACGCCGAGCTCGCGCGCAGGATCGCGGACGCAGGCCTGATCGTTTCGGAGTACGCGCCGGGGGTCGAGCCCGCTCCCTGGCGGTTCCCTGCGCGCAACCGCATCGTCGCCGGCCTGTGCGCGGCCACGGTCGTCGTCGAGGCGCGCGAGCGCAGCGGCGCTCTCATCACCGCGGATCTCGCGCTGGAAGAGGGACGCGAGGTCTTCGCGGTTCCCGGCGAGATCACGTCGGCGCTCTCGGCGGGGACGAATGCCCTCCTCAA
>DASXJG010000132.1:0-3796 GCA_036497525.1 Gaiellaceae bacterium | reverse complement strand
GGAGGAGCACGACCTCGCCACCGCGGAGCTCGAGAGTGTCCAGAATTCGCTCACCCAGACGCAGACCGCAGCCGCCGAGCATGTGCTGCGCCTTGCCGGGGAGCAGGAGCGGCACGCGGCAGAGCGCGAAGCGATCGCCGCTCAGCGCGACGGGCTCCAGGAGGAGCTCGGCGCCACGCTCGAGCAGCTCGCCGCGCTCGGGCAGGCGGCCGACGAACGTGACCAACTCCGCGTCGAGGTCGAGCGGGTCGAGGCCGCACTGGTCGAGGCGCGGGCGGCGGCCGCCGAGGACGTTCGGCTCCGCGAGCAGGTCGAGAGCCTCGGCCGCGCCCTGGCCGAGACGCACGCGAGCCACGAAGAGCAGCTGACCCGGCTCCAGGAGGAGCAGAAGCACGCCACGGCGGAGCTCGAGCGCCTCCAGTCCGCCCTCGCCGAGGCGCAGATCGCAGCCGCCGAGCAGGAGCGCCGTCTCGCCGAGGAGCAGGAGCGGCACGCCGTCGAGCAAGACGAGCTCGCAGCCCAGAGCGACGGGCTCCAGCAGGAGCTCGGCGCCGTGCTCGAGCGACTCGCAGTCCTCGGCCCCGCCGCCGAGGAGCGGGACCAGCTGCGCGCCGAGGTCGACCGCCTCGAAGCCGCTCTCGCCGAGGTGCAGGACAGCTGCGCGGTGGAGGTGCGCCGTATGGCCGAGGACCGCGACAGCCTGACGGCCGAGCTCGAGGAGGCGCACGAACTGCTGCGCCAGGCCGAGCGGGTCCGCGAGTCGCAGATCGCGCTCACCGCCGAGCGCGACCGCGCGCTCGCCGAAGCGGAACAGCTCCAGACCTTGGCCGCCAATGCCAAGGCGGCAGCCGAGGAGCAGAGCCGCCTGCTCGCCGAGGCGCAGGACTACCACCACGCCGACCGGGAGACGCTTCTGGCCCAGCGGACCGTGCTCGAGGAGGAGCTCGGCCGCGCGATCGAGCAGGCCGCCGCCGCGGCGGCCGCCGACGACGAGCGCGAGCGGGAGCTCCAGCTCGGTGCGGAACGGCTGCGCGAGGCGCTCGACGACGCGCATGCGGCCGCAGCAGCCGGCATGGAACGGCTCGACGCCGTTCGGAGGCTCGCCGCAGGCATCGAGCCCGGAGACGATCAGCTTCCCGCCGAAGAGCCCGAAGCTGCTGACGAGCCCGTCGATGCCGAGCCCGAGCTCGAGCCCATCGCAGAGATCGAGCCCCTGACGGATTCGGAGCCGGTCGACTACTCGCTCTTCGTCCCCGGCCCGAACGGCTACGAGCTCGTGCCGCAGACCGGAACCGCGCCACAACCGGGCGACACCGTCGAGCTCGTCCTGCCCGGCCACGAGGAGCCCACGCTGTTCGAGGTCGTGCGAAGCGGCCGCACGCTTCCCGGCGGCGACGTCTGCATCTATCTCGCGCAGGTCTAGAGCGCTCCGCGCCTAAAGAACGGCTCAACCGACGCCGATAACTGCGTCGATACGCGAACTGGAGGCTGTTGTGGACGACTATTTCGAGAGCAACACGATCTACGGCGACGACCCGCGCGTCGAGCCGGGCGACGAGCGCACGGCTGCGCAGGAGACTTCGCGGAGCTGGGAGCTCCGCTACCTGGAGGACGACGCCCTCGTGGTCGACGGCGAGTCCGCCAAACGGGTCGGCGGCGAGGAGCTCGCGCGCATCGGCGCCGCTCCGGTCCGCTGCGACGACGGCAACGTCCGCGTCGTCCTGGCCGACGCGACCCCCGAGCGCATCGCGGGGATCCGCGAGCATTTCTCCGGCGGTATCGAGATCGGCGTGGTCACGCCCTCGACGCTCGCCTCACTGCTCGACGCCGCCACGATCTCGGTGGCGACGAACGGAGACAACGTGACCTCGGGCGCTGCGACTGCTGCGCCGGTCTGGGGCCGGACGCTCGAGCGCGTCCTGGGCCTGTTCGACACCGAGGCGCTGCGGCTCCAGGAGTTGCGCGGAAAGCTGCAGGAGCTCGGCGGCGAGATGGCGGCGCGCGAGCAGCGCGTCCAAGAGCTCGAGACGGAGCTCCAGCGCATCCGCGTCGAGCGCCTCCGCGACCAGGAGGCGGTAGACCGCCTCAAGCACGAGCTCGCCGACCGCAACAGCCGCCTCGAGCGGGCAGGGTCGAAGACGCAGGAGCTCGCGGCCATCATCCAGGGCGGTCACCTGCGGTGAGGACCGCGTCGGCACGGACGCTCGCCGCGGCAGGCGCTGCCTGCACGGGCGCCGTGGCGGCCGCGGCCGCGTTCATCGTCGTGCGTGGCCTCCCGGGCGTCCTTTACGCGGCCGGGATCTGCGCGGCGGCGTTCCTCGGCGCTGTCGCAATCGTCTCCAGCCGGAGCGAGCCCGTGCTCGAGCCGGCAGAGGACCTCGAGCTCGCCCCTGCTGCTCCGCAGCCGCGGTGGCGCCGCAAGAAACACATCATCGCGGAGCTCGAGATCGAACTCGCATCGACCGGCGCGGAGCTCGAAGAGCACCGGGATGCGCTGGCGAACCTCGCCACGCAGCTCACGCGCGAATCGGAAGCGGCCCGTCAGAACGCGGAGGCACTCGAGCAGCAGATTCGCGAGCTCGAAGCCGAGCGGAACGGGCTGCATGAGCTCGTCGCCGGCGAGCGCGAGCGGTTCGAGCAGACGCTCGATGCGCTCGGCGGCGGCATCGGAGGCCACGCCAACGAGCTCGCCCAGCTCGAGCGGGAGCTCGAGGCGCTCATCGCGCGGTAGCCGCCGGCTCATCCGAAGGAGGGATCGGCGCAACGGCGTGCGATGCCGACTCAGACGGGCGGAGGAATCAGGAGAAAGAGATGCTGCTGAAGATCCTCATCGTCGGCGCCCTTGCAATAGGGGTGATGACAGTCATCAGGGACGGAAGGGTGCTCAGGGACGCCGGCTTGCTCAGCAGGTGCCACCCGGTCACCGTGAACGGGAAATACGACCCGACCACGCTCAGCTGCTCCAAGGGCCGGCTCGACGGCTTCCCGAACATGACGCCGAAGTCGTGCAACCTCATTTCGACGCAACCCGAGCAGCAGTTGTGGCGCTGCGACGCCCCCGTCGTCTCGTCGCAGGCGCCGAACGGGTGAACGAAGCGAAGCCCACGCATCATCCGTCCGGGGGAAGGGGCTAAAGGCCGCGCCGCACTCGACCGATGGGAGATTTGCTCATGGATCTGGAACTCGTGCTCAAGCGCGCCGTCGAGCTTGGCGCCAGCGATATTCACCTCAAGGTCGATCGGCCGCCGATCGTTCGCCGTGACGGGAGTCTCGGCGAGCTGGAGGGCGAGATCCAGCTGAACGAGCGCGACCTGGAGCTCGCGCTCGAGCAGGTTTGCGCCGATACGCCGAAGCGCCTCCAGACCTTCCTCGAGACGGGCGAGCTCGACAGCGCCTATGCGCCGCCCGGCCTGCCCCGCTTCCGCGTCAACGGCTTCCGGCAGCGCGGCTCGATTTCGATCGCCTTTCGCGTGATTCCGCGCGAGGTACCCGACTTCGGCGATCTTTCGCTTCCTCCGGGCGTCAGGCGCCTGGCCGAGGAGCACCGCGGGCTCGTGCTGGTCACCGGCGCGACGGGCTCGGGCAAGACGACGACCCTCGCAGCCGTCATCGACCACATCAACCGCACCCGGAAGCAGCACATCGTCACGATCGAGGACCCGATCGAGATCGTGCACGGCGACCACGGCTGCATCGTCAACCAGCGCGAAGTCGGCCTCGACACGGCGTCGTTCGCACAGGCGCTGCGGCGCGGCCTCCGCCAGGACCCGGACGTGATCCTCATCGGAGAGCTCCG
>DASXJG010000131.1:0-4811 GCA_036497525.1 Gaiellaceae bacterium | reverse complement strand
GACGTCGAGCTGCGGCCGACGAAGAACCAGATCGACGACCTGCTCGGCGAGATTCGCGCGCGAGAGGCCGTGGGCGAGCGCGTTCTCGTCACGACGCTGACGAAGAAGATGGCCGAGGATCTCACGGACTATCTCCTCGAGTCGGGCGTCAAGGCGCGCTATCTCCACTCCGAGATCGACACGATCGAGCGAATCCAGATCATTCGCGAGCTGCGGCTGGGCGAGTTCGACGTGCTCGTCGGCGTCAACCTCCTGCGCGAGGGGCTCGACCTGCCGGAGGTGTCGCTGGTCGCCATCCTCGACGCCGACAAGGAGGGCTTCCTGCGCGGGCGGACGAGCCTGATCCAGACGATCGGCCGCGCAGCCCGGAACGTCAACGGCAAGGTGCGCATGTACGCGGACAAGCAGACGGAGGCGATCAAGGAGGCCCTCGACGAGACGAACCGCCGCCGCGCCGTCCAGCTCGCGTACAACGAGGAGCACGGGATCGTCCCGCAGACGATCGCGAAGGGCGTCTCCGACATCGCCGAGCTGCTCCAGCTCGAGTCGCCACACGTCCCGACACGGCGGCGGCGAGGCGCGACGAAGGTCGAGGGCATGTCGCGCGAGGAGCTCGAGAAGCTCGTCGTCACGCTCGAGGAGGAGATGTACCTCGCGGCGGAGGAGCTGCGCTTCGAGTACGCGGCGAAGCTCCGTGACGAGGTCAAGGACCTGCGGCGCGAGCTGCAGGCGCTCGAGCAGACCGCCGCGTAGAAGCCCCCGGTCGCCTCACGCTACGCTCCGCACATGGTCGGGGCTGTCATCGGCGCCCTCTTCACGGCGTTCATCATCGGGGCGCTCGCGCGGTTCGCGCTGCCCGGTCCCGATCCCATGCCTCCCTGGCTGACGATCCTGATCGGCCTCGGCGGCAGCGCGATCGGCTACGGAATCGTCTATGGCGCCATCGGCAAGCACGCCGCCTCCTGGGCGCCGATTGCGAGCTTCGCAGCGGCGGTCGGCCTCGTCGTGATCTACCGGCGCTTCGTCCAGAAGCGCGCCCTCTGGGGCGAGGAGGCTTTTCGCTTTCCGGAGCGCGGCTTCGGAGTCGAGGGCTACCGCGAGCGGCTGAAGCGCGCGGGCATCGACCCGGACCAGATCGGGATCCACGGTTACGGCGAACGCCGGCCGCCGGAGCAGATGCGGCCGCCGCTTGCCGTCGTCCCCGGCGCCGATGCCGGGGAGCCCACCGAGAACCCGGCCCACTACCTCGGACTGCTCGAGGAGCTGCACGACACGGGCGTTCTCGACGACGACGAGTACACGGCTGCGCGTACGCGCCTGCTCGAGAGCCTTCGGGCGTAGGGGAACGGGGTGGTGCTCTGGTTCATCCTGGTGCTCGCCCTCGAAGGGCTGGTCGTCGGCGCGCTCGCACGGCTGGCGCTGCCCGGGCCGGATCCGATGGGGATCCTGGCGACCATCGGCCTCGGTCTCGCCGGCTCGTTCGTCGGCGGGATCCTTTCGTGGCTCGTCCTCGGCCACGCCGGCGGGGTGATCGTCTCGATCCTCGCCTCGACGCTACTCCTCTACCTCCACCGGCGCTTCATCCAGCACCGGCCGCTCACCGGCCCCGGCGCGAGACAGCTTCCGCGCTAGCGCAGGAAGCGGCGCTCGGCGCCGAGCGTCCAGTCGCCGCCCGACCAGCGATAGGTGTGGACGACGATCGCCTCGGCGTTCGCCTCGTGGACGTGGAGCCCGCGCGCCTCGCCGAGCCGCCGCGGCCGAGGTTGGCCGAGCCCGGGGGCGATCGCGATGACCGCGGTGCGGTCCTCGTCGCCGACGACCTCGAACTCGTGCCGCTCGCTCACAGCGGCCTGGTGGATGTGCCCGGCGAGGATCAGGTCGGCACCCGCGTCGACGAGCGCGCGGAGGACGTGGTTGCGCCGCGAGACGGGCCGCTTGCGCGCCGCCCGCCAGGGCGCGCCGAGGAGATGGTGGTGGAGGACGGCCACGCGCAAGGCGTCGTCCTCGGCCGTGCCGAGCCGTTCGGCAGCTTGAGCTAGCTGCGCCCGGCTCAGCGCTCCGCCCTGATGCCGGAACGGCCGCGCCGAGTTGAGCCCGACGACGTGGAGCCCCGGCAACGAGACCGTCGGCTCGGTCGCGTCCCAGACTCGTTCGAACTCCGCCCACGGATGAAAAAAACGCGACGCCGTATAGGGGAGGTCGTGGTTGCCGGGAACCGCGAGCACCGGCGGGCCCAGCGAGCGGAGCAGCGCCGCCGCCCGCTCGAGCTGGTCGCGGCGACCGCGATGAGCGAGATCGCCGGACGCTACGACGAGCTGCGGCTCCGTCCGCTCCACGAGGCGGGCGAGGGCCCGCTCGGCCTCCGGCTCCTCATGTGTACCCGCGTGGAGATCGGAAACATGTAAGAGCCTGGCGTTCACGACCGCACGAGGCTATAGATTGGAAGCTGTGACCGAAGAAAACGCCGAGATCTTCGACGACCTCTACCTCGGCGTCCGCGCCGGCGGCGCCCTGCGCAAGCAGCGGCGCGGCGAGGAGCTGACCGACGAGGAGCGGGAGGCGCTCAGCCGCTGGCAGCGGCTCTCGACCGCACGCAAGGCGGCGGCCATCGGCGCCTTCGCGGCCGGCACCTTCGGGCTCGGCTTCACGCTCGGCGGCCTGGTCTTCGGCCGCTGGCGCGGCAGGACGAGCTGAGCTAGCGCTTCGCTTCGCCGGTGCTCGCAAAGAGCACGGTGGGCGCGTCCTTCTGGGCGGGGTCGCGGTCGTGGATCACGACGTCGACGAGCGTGGCGGCGATCGCGGCGATCGGAATCGCGAGCAGGACCCACACGGCCCCGAGCAGGTAGCCGATCGCGACCACCGAGACCAGTACGACGAGCGGAGAGAGCCCGACCGCATGTCCCATGACGCGTGGCGCAATCACGTAGTCCTCGAGCTGGCGCAGGACGAGGATGGCGATCCCCGCACCGACCGCGACCGCCCAGCCGACGGTCAGCCCCGCGCCGACGGCGACCACGCCCGCGGTCAGCGGGCCGACGATCGGCACGAGCTCGACGACGCCCGCGCCCGTCCCGATCAGGAGCCAGTACGGCTCGCCGTCGAGCCAGAACGCGAACGAGAGGAGCGTGGCGACGATCACGACGAGCAGGAACTGGCCGCGCACGAAGGCGCCGAGCTTCTTGTCGATCAGCACCCATGTGTCGCGCGTCACGCGCCGGTGCCGGCGGGGCACCATCGACTGCACGAGCGCGATCGTGCCGTCGCGATCGAAGATCCAGTACGCCCCGACCGCGAACATGAATAGGATCCCGACGAGGATCTCGAACAGCGTCCTCGTCACCGTGATCGCGGGGTGGAGGAGGCTCGTGCCGGAGGGGAGCTGGTGTAGCCGCTTGTCGAGTGCGCTCAGGATCTCGTGGCGGATCCCGTGCGAGTGCGTCGCGGCCTTGTGGAGCTCGGAGGTCGAGGTCGGCACGTGGCCGATCGCGTGGTCGACCTGTGTGATCGCGACCGGGACGACGAGATAGAGGAGAAGCCCGAGCGCGGCGAGGAAGCCGAGGTAGTGGAGGACGACGCCGATCCCGCGCGGCACGTGCGCGCGCCGGTGCAGCCACTCGACGCTCGGCCGCATCGACGAGGCGATCACGAAGCCGAGGAAGAGCAGCGCGATGACTATCCGGATCTTCCAGAGCGCCAGCCCGGCGATGACGATCGCGAGTGCGACGAGCGTGACGATCGCCGTCTTGCGTGCAGTTTCGCCCATTTCCACAGGGATTCCCGGGTGAAACAAGAAACAAGCCGCCGTGGATACGCCGCGGCTCGAGGTGCACCGGCACGGGATCGCGCTCGCGCGGCCGCTCTCGCGTGCCCTCGTGCTCGCGCTCGCCGGCGGCGCGTGCTTCCTCGCGCCGTGGGTCGAGACTGCCGCCCTGGGCGCGGCGCTGCTCGCGATCGCGGCCGTGGTCGCCGTGCTCGGGGTCGCCCGCTGGGACCGGACGCACCTCGTGGTCACCGGCAGCGCCTTCGTCGTCGAGCACGGGTTCCTGCGCCGCAGCAGCGCGTCTGTCGCGTTCGCCGGAACGGTGTTCGAGATCGAGCGCCCGCTGCTCGGACGCCTCCTCGGCTACGGCACGGTCGTCGCCGGCGACCTCGAGGTCGACTGCGTGCCGCGACGGGTGGCTCGACTACTTCAACAGCGCCGATAGCCGGCACACGAACGTCCGTTCGGCCAGTAGAATGGCCTTCACATGGCTGCCGACGAGCTTGTCGTACACGGCGCCCGCGAGCACAACCTGAAGGACATCACCGTCCGCCTGCCGCGGAACCGCCTCATCTGCATCACCGGGCTGTCCGGCTCGGGCAAGTCGTCGCTTGCCTTCGACACGATCTACGCGGAGGGGCAGCGCCGCTACGTCGAGTCGCTCTCCGCCTACGCGCGCCAGTTCCTGCAGATGATGGAGAAGCCGGACGTCGACCACATCGACGGCCTCAGCCCGGCGATCTCGATCGACCAGAAGACGACCTCGCGCAACCCACGCTCGACGGTCGGCACGGTGACCGAGATCTACGACTACCTGCGCCTGCTCTACGCGCGGGTGGGGCGGCCGCACTGCCCGATCTGCGGCAAGCCGATCGCCGGGCAGAGCCTCGACGCGATCGTCGACCAGGTGCTGAAGCTGGAGGAGGGGACGCGCTTCACGGTCAACGCGCCGGTCGTGCGCGATCGCAAGGGCGAGTACAAGGACGTGTTCGAGGACCTGACCCGCGAGGGCTTCACGCGCGTCAAGGTCGACGGCGAGCAGTACGTCCTC
>DASXJG010000130.1:0-7439 GCA_036497525.1 Gaiellaceae bacterium | reverse complement strand
ATCACCGGCGGCGAGCCTCTGGTTCGTCGCAACGTCGAGGTCCTCGTCGAGCTGCTCGCGGCGATCAGGCGTCCGGACGGAAGCCCGCTCGAGCTCGCGCTGACGACGAACGGCTCGCTGCTCGCGCAGAAGGCGGAGGCGCTCGCCTCGGCCGGGCTGAGCCGCGTGACCGTCAGCCTCGACTCGCTCGACGACGAGGCGTTCCGCGCGATGAACGACGTCGGCTTTCCCGTGCAGCGCGTCCTCGAGGGGATCGACGCGGCCGCGGCAGCCGGGCTCCCGGTGAAGGTCAACGCGGTCGTCAAGCGCGGCGCCAACGACGGCGACGTCCTCTCGCTCGCCGAGCACTTCCGCGGCAGCGGCCACGTCCTGCGATTCATCGAGTACATGGACGTCGGCTCGACCAACGGCTGGCGTCTCGAGGACGTCGTCAGCGCCGACGAGATCGTCCGCCGCATCTCGGACCGCTGGCCGCTCGAGCCGGTGGAAGCCCAGCGGCCGGACGCAACCGCACGCCGCTGGCGCTACCGCGACGGTGCGGGCGAGCTCGGAGTCGTGGCGTCGGTCACGCAGCCGTTCTGCGGCGGCTGCTCCCGCGCTCGCCTCTCTGCCGAGGGAAGCCTTTACACCTGCCTCTTCGGCGCTCGCGGCCACGACCTGCGCGCGCCGCTTCGCCTCGGCGCCTCCGACGAGGAGCTCGTCGAGCAGCTCCGCTCGATCTGGACGCGCCGCACCGACCGCTATTCCGAGCTGCGCACCGCAGAAACAGGCGCACTGCCGAAGGTGGAGATGTCCTATATCGGCGGCTGAGCACATTCGGTGGTAGCCCACCCGTAACCCCACTGTTTAGAGTTAGACCCATGGCCAAGGTGGTGGCAATCGGGCAGAAGGTGCTGCCCCGCGGGTGGTTGGACTTCGGTCTCCAGGTCGTGATCTGGTTCGGCTTCTACTTCTCGTACCTGGCCGTCCGCCACATCGTCGACCGCGAGCCGGGCAAGGCGATCGCTCGCCTGAACGGCCTGAAGGTGATCGCGCTCGAGCAGCGCGTGACGCATCACCTCTTCGAGCTCACCGTCGAACGGGTCGCCGACTCGTCGTCGCTGCTCCTGACCGCTGCGGCATGGACGTACTGGAACTCGGAGTTCACCGTCATCGGCTTGACGCTGCTCTGGGTCTACCTGCGTCGGCACGAGCGATTCAGCCGCTTCCGCAACACCATCCTGCTCGCGAACCTCATCGGGCTGATCGGCTTCGCCGTGATGCCGACGGCGCCGCCGTGGATGTTCCCCGACCAGGGGTTCGTCGACGGCGTCAACCACTCGAGTGCGCTTCTGCAGACGCTCGGGAACCCGTACGCCGCGATGCCGAGCCTGCACGCCGCGGACGCGCTGATCGTCGGCTGGTTCATGGTTGCGACCTCCCGAACGTTCTGGGCGAAGGCGCTCTGGGCACTGTGGCCGCTGTGGGTCTGGTTCTGCGTGATCGCAACTGCGAACCACTACGTCCTGGACGTGCTCGCCGGCATCAGCGTGGCGGTCGCCGCGCTTCTCGTCATCACGTTGGGGCCGCGCCTCGTCGGACGGCTGCGCGGGCTCGGGCCCGTGATCGCAAACCTGCTATAGTCAGACATAGCAGGATTGCGATGATGGAGATGAACTCGACTTCACTCCGGCGGGTCAAGAACGGCTACACGACCGGAGCCCGCACCCTCGCCAGCCGCTCGGTCACGAGACTCGCACGTACCCGGGTGACGCCGAACGTGCTCACCGCGGCCGGCGTCTCGCTCTGTCTCGCGGCCGCCGTCCTGGTCCCGTTCGAGAACCGGGCGAACACCTGGCTCGTCTACTGGCTCGCAGCCGGGCTCTTCGTCGTCGGCTCGCTTCTCGACATCCTCGACGGCGCGCTCGCGCGGGCCGGAGGCAAGTCGACCCCGTTCGGCGCGTTCCTCGACTCGACGACGGATCGGGTCGGCGAGGGTGCCATGCTCGCCGCGATCGCGCTCGTCTTCGCGCGCCACGGAAACGACTGGGCAGTCGTGCTCGCGGTCGCCGCGGTCGTCGGCTCGTTCCTCGTCTCGTATACGCGCGCCCGCGCCGAGGCGCTCGGCCTGAAGGGCGACGTCGGCCTCGGCTCGCGCGCGGAACGCGTGGTCCTCATCACCGCCGGCCTCGTCTTCGCGCCGTGGGGCGGCTTGCCATGGGCGATCGCCGTGCTCGCCGCGACGGCCTGGCTCACCGTCTTCCAGCGCATCCTGTACGTCCGTAAGCAACTTTCCGGAGGAACCAGTGGCATCAACGAACGGTAGGGCACGCCTCGACGACGGCAAGGTCCGCGTCGCGATCATCGGCGTCGGCAACTGCGCCAACTCGCTGCTCCAGGGCGTCGAGTACTACAAGGACGCGCCGGACGACCAGTTCGTCCCGGGCCTCATGCACGTCAACCTCGGCGGCTACCACGTGAGCGACGTCGAGTTCACCGCCGCCTTCGACGTCGTCAAGGGCAAGGTCGGCAAGGATCTCTCCGACGCGATGTGGGCGCACCCGAACGACACGATCAAGTTCTCAGACGTCCCCAAGACCGGTGTCAAGGTCTCGCGCGGCATGACGCACGACGGGATCGGCAAGTACCTGTCGCAGGTCGTCGAGAAGTCGCCCGGCAAGACGGACGACGTGGTCGGGATCCTCAAGGAGACGAAGACGGACGTCGTCGTCAACTACCTCCCGGTCGGCTCCGAGGCGGCGACGAAGTGGTACGCCGAGCAGATTCTCGAGGCCGGCTGCGCGATGGTGAACTGCATGCCGGTCTTCATCGCCCGCGAGAACTACTGGCAGGGCCGGTTCGAGGAGAAGGGCCTGCCGATCATCGGCGACGACATCAAGTCCCAGGTCGGCGCGACGATCACCCACCGCGTCCTCACCTCGCTCTTCCGCGAGCGCGGCGTCCATCTCGACAAGACGATGCAGCTGAACGTCGGCGGCAACTCCGACTTCCTCAACATGCTCGAGCGGGAGCGGCTCGAGTCGAAGAAGATCTCCAAGACGAACGCCGTCACCTCGATGCTCGACTACGACCTCGGCCCCGGGAACGTCCACGTCGGCCCGTCCGACTACGTGCCGTGGCTGACCGACCGCAAGTGGGCATATATCCGGATGGAGGGCTCGTCGTTCGGCGACGTGCCGCTCAACGTCGAGCTGAAGCTCGAGGTCTGGGACTCGCCGAACTCGGCCGGAATCGTGATCGACGCCGTCCGCATGGCCAAGCTCGCGCTCAACAACAACGTCGCGGGGGCCCTGGTCGGGCCGAGCTCCTACCTCATGAAGTCGCCGCCGAAGCAGATCGTCGACGACGAGGCGTACGAGCTGACCGAGGAGTTCATCCGCGAGAACCGCCGCAAGGTCAAGGGCAAGGCGAAGGCGAAGGCCTCGGCGAAGTGAGCATCCGCCGCCTCTTCTGGCTTGGGGCGGCGGTTCTCTTCTCGTCACCGCGCTCGTGGCGATCGCCGCGGTGCTGGGCGGCATCGACGTCTTCGCCGTCCGCGGCGAGGAGCGGTCGGTGACGATCGGGTCGAGCCGCGCGCGCCTCGGCTCGAGTGAAGGCATCGCCCTGCGCGAGCGCATGTGAGCGTCGAGATCGATTCGGCTAGCTCGCTCGACCGGGCCGAGCGTGCGGACCTCTTCACCTCGGCCTACGAGGGCTACCTCCTCCCCTTCCGGGTCGACGAGCAGCAGCTCGCAGGAATGGACGCCGCGTTCGACATCGACGTCGATGCGTCGCGGATCGCCTCCCGTGACGGCGAGCTCGTCGGGCTCGGCAACCTCGGCGTCCGCGGCGACGACGCCTGGATCGGCGGCGTCGGCGTCGTCCCCGCTGCTCGCCGCTCGGGTGTGGGCGAGGCGCTCATGCACGCGTTGCACGAGCAGGCCGGCGACCGCGGGGTGCACAACGTCTGGCTCGAGGTGATCTTCGAGAACTCCGGTGCCTTCGCCCTCTACGAGAAGCTCGGCTACCGCGCGGTCCGCGACGTCGAGGTGTGGTCGCTTCCGGCGGAGGACGGGCCGGCAACGGCGCGCGAGGTCCCCGTGGACGAAGCGCATGCACGTCTTCGT
This sequence comes from Gaiellaceae bacterium, assembly GCA_036497525.1. Lineage (GTDB taxonomy): Bacteria > Actinomycetota > Thermoleophilia > Gaiellales > Gaiellaceae > Palsa-739. Next base: position 3,333 of record DASXJG010000130.1, on the reverse strand, counting down.
GAGCTGCGAACCGGGCGCGAGCCATGGCAGCGCGCCGACGAGACGGTCGCGAACTACAACGACGCACACGGGCTCGAAACCGACGCGGGCACGGCGGTGTACCGCCAGTTCGGCGAGCACGTCCAGCTACTCCAGATGGCGGGCGAGCCCGAGGCGCTGCTGTCCGCCTTGCGCCGGCTGGGCCGGGTCAGCATCGTCAACCTGCCCGACGACGATGCGGCGTCGCCGGTGCTCGGCGCACTCGGCGGGAACGTCGTCGTGCGCCAGCACGAGATGCTGCTGGAGCTGCACTAGACTCGACAGGCGTGCGTGTCGCCCTCGTCACGCCGTTCGCCTGGTCGCAGCCGCACGACGTAAACGAGCACGTGGACGGCCTCGCCGGCGAGCTACGGCGCCGCGGCCACGCGGTCACCGTTCTCGCTCCGTCGAACCGCGCCCGCGATCTGGCCGCCGGACGGCGCGCGCTGCTCGGCGACTTCGGCGAGCCCGAGCTGATCGCCCTCGGCCCGGCCGTGCCGATCTCGCGCCGCAGCCGGATGGGCGTGCCGGTCGGAGTCCGAGCCAGCCTCTCCCTCGCCCTCGCGCGGGGACGCTTCGACGTCGTGCACGGCTTCGAGCCGGGGCTGCCGAGCCTGTCGTACCTCGCGCTCCGGGACTCGGCGGGCCTCACCGCCGCGACCTTCTTCTCGCCGGAGCGGCTCGGGTACCCACCGGGTCGCGCGCAGCGCGAGCGCCTGCTCGGGCGCATCGACGCGCTACTCGCGACGAGCGAGGTCGTCGCCGACGCGGCCGGCGTCCGCTTCCCCGGCCAGTACGAGCTCGTACCCCAGGGGATCGACCCCCGGCTGTTCGCGCCGGAAAGGAAACGCAACCTCGTGGTGATGGAGTGGCGCCAGACCGAGCGGCCGCTCCTGCGCGCGCTCGTGCGCGAGCTCGCGCAACAACCGGACTGGGAGCTCGTGCTGCTGCGCATCCGGACACCGGCGTCCCGACCAGCCGTCTCGCCGCGGCTGCGTGGACGGATGCGAGTCCGTACGGCGCGTACCGGCGCAGCTCGCGCAGAGATCCTTCGCTCCGCCGCGATCTTCGTGCCCGCGACCGAGGGACTGCCCCGTCTCGTAGCCGAGGCCCAGACGGCCGGAGCCGCGATCGCCGCGCCACCGGGACGCGAGACGCAGCCCGAGCTGGCGGCGGCCGAGACGGCCCGCCTGATCGAGGACGAAGCCTTCCGCGAGCGTCGTGCGCACGAGAGCCTCGCCGCCGCCGAGTCCCAGACGGTGGAGGCGCTCGCCGATCGTGTCCAGGCCGTTTACGACAGACTCGCCAAGCGCCGGCGAACCGACACAGCCCGTTCCCCGTCCCGGGCCGCCGTAGGCGGCCCGACCTCCGCGCCGGGCGCCGCCGGCTCTGCCAGAGGCGTTTCCAGCGATCAGGAGCGCGACTGGATCGTCGCCGACCTCCATCTCCACACGAGCTGGTCGCACGACTGCTCGATCGACGTCGACGAGCTCCTCGACCACGCGGAGGCGCAGGGGCTCGGCGCGATCGCGGTCACCGACCACAACGTCATCGGCGGCGCTCTCGAGGCGGCCGAGCGGGCGCGCGGCCGCCGCCTCACCGTCATCCCCGGCGAGGAGGTGAAGACGGCCGACCAGGGCGAGGTGATCGGGCTTTTCCTCCGCGAGGAGATCCCGCGAGGCATGTCCTTCGGCGAAACGATCGAGGCCATCCGCGCCCAGGGAGGGCTCGTCTACCTGCCGCACCCGTTCGACCGCATGCACGCCATCCCCAAGCCCGAGACGCTGCACCGGCACCTCGCCGAGATCGACGTGCTCGAGGTCTACAACGCCCGCCTCCTCTTCGAGGGGTACAACGACGAGGCGCTTCGCTTCGCGCGCAAGTACAACCTCACGTCTGGCGCGGGCTCGGACGCGCATGTCCTCGCCGGAGTCGGCACCGGGGCCGTGCGGATGCGCCGCTTCAGCGGCCCCGAGGAGTTCCTCGTCTCGCTCCACGACGCCGAGGTGCTGCGCCGCCCGAAGTCGCTCGCCTACCTGCAGGGACTGAAATGGGTGGCGCAGGCGAAGGAGCGAGTGCGCTAGCAGCGGGCGGGCAGCGGCGCTCGGACGAGCATGTCGGGCCCCTCGAGCGCGCACTTGAGGCTCCCGAGCACCCGGTACAGAACCGCGAGGGCCGCGGGATTGTCACTGCGAACGAGCGCCGTCACCTCGACGATGCCGGCCGCACACGCGTCAGCCACGACCTCTCGCGCCAGCGCAGAGCCGATGCCGCGGGCCTGGTAGGCGTCGGCGACCTCGAAGGCGATCTCGGCACTACCGCCGTTGCGTACGAGCCGCGCGAGCGCCACCGGCTCCCGGTCTCCGTCGACGTAGGCCACGAGCACGTGGTGGTTCGGCCCGACGGTCGCGAGCCAGCGCAGCTCCTTCTCCCCCAGCTCAGGCTTGTGGCCGTTGAAGCGCGCCAGCCGCGACGCCTCGCCGAGCCGCTCGAAGACGGCCTGGACGGTCCCCGTGTCGCCGTCCCGGAGGGGACGAACGAACAGTTCCGGCCCATGCTTCGGCTTCACGACGCGCGTGTGCATACCCACTCGACGGTCGAGCGGAGTCGGATCTTCCAGGCTCGCTAGCCTGGCCCCCGAGGCAGGCACCCGTCTGAGCACGTCGAAGGAACGTCCCGCATGATCGAGTCGCCCCTCCGACAGGATCCGCTGACCCTCTCGTGACCGTGGCGCCCGACGAGATCTACGAGAAGTACCTGCAAAAGGCCATCACCGAGATCAACGCTCTCGGTGACGAGCTCGCGCAGGCGGCGAACGGGACGCGGGTCCCGGTGCTCGGCTCGGGCCACCCCCTCGCCGACGTCTTCCTCCTCAAGTACGAGCCGAAGGCCGCGGAGCTGCAGGAGGGAGTTGCGTTCTACGGCCGCGCCGGGAACGCGCTCCTCAAGTCACTGCAGCGGTTGCACGTCGACCCGATGGCGATCTACGGGACGAACTGCCTCAAGTTCGCCGGCAGCGACGAGGAGGAGTCGCGCCCGTTTCTCCTGCGTGAGCTGCATATCGTCCAGCCGAAGCTCGTCGTGGCGATGGGCGAGCAGGCGCGCACGTTCCTCAACTCGGCGAGCTTCCCCCTCGCGCGCGAGCTGAAGCCCGACGAGGGCGAGCTTCAGGAGTACACGCCCACGATCCAGGGGCTCGTCACGCCCGACATCGACGAGTCGCTCGACGAGCAGCCGGCGAAGACGGCGTTCTGGAACGCCTTCAAGGTGCTCGGCGAGTGGTGGAGCCAGACTCCTCCGTACTAGACCGGCGCC
>DASXJG010000129.1:0-7612 GCA_036497525.1 Gaiellaceae bacterium | reverse complement strand
CACAGGTCGCGCGCCGCTTCGAGCAGCTCGCGGATCTGCCCGAGCTCCTCGCGGTGGGTGCCGTTCGGCTCCTCGGTCGCATTGAGCGCGAGGCCGAGTGCGCCGAAGGCATCCGGTTGCCGGACGAAGAGGAGCGGCATCACCATCGAGACGTACTGGTGGATGCGCGCGTGCGCGAGCGGCTGCTCGAGGATCTCGGAGCCTTGCGGTTGCGACGGCTCGAGCGGCTCCTCGCCACCCGCGATCCGATTCGCGTTGCCGGCGAACATGTCTCGCAGCTGCCGGTCCACGAAGCCCGCGACCCGGGCCACGCGGGACGAGAGGAGGAGCGAGCCGGGCTGCCCACCGTACGGGTAGTCCGAGGCGTAGACGATCTGCTCCGGCGGCACGAGCCGCAGCAGCCCGAGCAGGTCGATCGCACTCCAGACGGAGGTGTCGAAGAAGACGCCGCGCTTGCCCGAGAAGCGGTACGCGAGGTTCGCGAGGTCAGCGATGCCGGCGTGGGCCAGGATCAGCTGCGCGCCGGGGTGCGCGTCGACGAGACGCTCGAGACCCTCTGCGATGGGCGGCAGCCCGCGGCCGGCGTGGATGAGGATCGGGACGCCGCGCTCGGCGGCGAGCTCGAACACGGGCGCGAGCCGCTCGTCGTTGAGCAGGAACTTCTGGGCGCGCGGATGGAGCTTGATCCCGCGCGCGCCGAGATCGAGGCAGCGGCGCGCCTCCTCGATCGGCCCCTCGTCGAGCGCGAGCCGCACGAACGGGATGAGGCGGCCGCCCGAGCGCGCCGCGAACTCGAGCGTCCGGTCGTTACCGGCCTGGAAGCCGGGATGGCGGTCGGGCTCGTCGAGGCAGAACATGAAGGCCCGCGAGACGCCGTAGCTGTCCATGGAACCGATCAGCTCGTCGTAGCGCCCGACCATCCCGTCGATGTCCGTGCCGAGGTGCGTGTGGGCATCGAAGATCTCGAGGTCCGCGGGGAGATCGGCGCGCAGCCGCTCGTGCCACTCGGCGGTGACCTGCCCTGCCCGCTCCAGTGGTTCCACTCCTCGAATCTACCGAGAGCAGTGCCGACTCCGTGTCAACTTCGCAAAGGACACTGTCGGCGCGACGCGGCGAGCGGTAGCAAGGGGCCGTCCACTTCTCCCGGATCGGAGGCTCCATGAAGCGCATCCACCTGCTCGTACTGCTCTCGGCACTCGCCTTGCCGCTCGGCGCCGCGTCGGCCCGCGGCAGCGGCTCCGGCAGCCTCGTCGTGGGCGAGCTCTACGCAGCCGGCGGCAACAGCGGCGCCGTCTACGCGAACGACTACGTCGAGCTGTTCAACCGAGGTGCGAGCCCCGTAGCCGTCGACGGCTGGACGCTCCAGTACGCATCCGCCGCCAGCGCGAGCTGGCAGTCGACCGCGCTGAGCGGCTCGATCCCGGCGGGCGGCCGCTACCTCGTCCAGCTCGCCTCCGGTGGAGCAAACGGAGCGGCACTGCCGGCGGCCGACGCCACCGGCACCTCGAACCTCGCGGCCACCGGCGGCAAGGTCGCCCTCGTAGACGATGCGACTGCGCTGTCGTGCGGAGCCTCTGCCGGAAGCTGCTCTTCCGTCTCCGGCGTCGAGGATCTCGTCGGCTACGGCGGGGCCGCGGACTACGAGGGAACCGGTGCGGCACCGGCGGGAAATGCGACCAACGCCGTGACGCGGACGGACTCCTGCACGGACAGCGACGACAACGCCGCAGATTTCGCGACGGCAGCTCCCGATCCGCAGAACTCCGCGGCGGCGGCGACGGCCTGCTCGGTCACGCCTCCACCGAACGGCGCGAGCGGGTCGGCGGGCGTCGACGTCGACATCCAGCCGGTGCTGTCGATCGCGCTCGACCATCCGACGCTGAGCTTTCCCGCCGCGGTGCCGGGGACGATCCCGAATCCGCAGCCGGAGAACGTCACAGTGACGAGCAACGACGCGAGCGGCTACACGCTCAGCGTCCACCGGACGGCGTTCACGCCGCACGACCTGCCGCTCGGCATCGGCGTGGGAGCCGGGAGTCTCGCGGCAGTGCCAATCGCGCCGGCGCCGGATCTGTCCCTGGCCGGCACCAGCGGCCCGAGTGCGGGCGGAGGCGACACGGTGGCGACGAGCGTCGGGTTCGTCTCGCCGCTGCCGGCCGTTCCGGCAGGTCACTACACGGCGACGCTCACGTTCACAGTGATCGGCAAGTGAGACGCACGCTCGCAGTGCTCGTTCTCGCAGCGGCCGCGGCATCCATCCCGGGTGCCGCGGCCGGGCCGGGCATCGGGCTCAGCGCAAGCCCGCTCCGCCTGACGATGCGAGGCAAGTCCGCTTCCGTGATCACCGTGCGCAACCCGAGCCGCCGGACCTTGCGGGTCGACGTCTCGCGCGCCGGATTCACGCGCTCCCTGCGGGGCAAACCGAGGGTGCGGTCCGCCCGCGGCGCCGCGACCTGGCTCCGCTTACGCCCTCTGCGGTTCCGGCTCGCGCCCGGCGCGAAGAAGACTCTCCATGTCGCCGCGGTGCCTTCGCGGCGGGCCGCTCCCGGAGATCACCCGGCGCTCGTGCTCCTGACGACGCGGCCGCTCGGCGTGAAGCACGTGCGGGTGCGGCTTCGGGTGGGCGTCGTCGTCGACCTCCGCCTTCGGGGCCGGATCCTGCGGCGCCTCGACGCGCGTGCGCTGACGGTTCGGCGCAGCGGACCGCTTCGCCTGCTCGATCTGCGCCTCGTCAATCGCGGCAACGCGATCGAGCGGCTGGCCCGCGACGGGCTGCGGGTCTCCCTCCTCCGCAACGGCCGCAAGCTCGCGACGCTGCGCCCGCGGAGCCGCGAGCTTCTTCCGCACAGCGCCGGCATTGCCGTCTTCGCCTACCACGGACGGGTCCGAGGGGCGGTGGTGGCGAAGGTCGAGCTGAGGCCACCCGTGCGGGGAGCACTGCGCTCATTCCGCGTGCGGCTCTGACCGATAGACGTCTCGTGGACAGACGCGTCGTCTGGATCTTCGTCGGCGTCGGCATGGTCGTGGGCGGGTTCGTGCCCGTGATCTGGGGCGGCAGCTCCTTCGGACTCGCCTCGCTCGTCTTCGGCTCGCTCGGCGGGGTCGCCGGGCTCTGGCTGGCGGCGAAGCTGACCTAGGCGAGGATCCGGCGGAGGAACTCCGCCTCCGGCACGGCTCCGTCCCAGCGCGGCTCACCGTCGACGACGATTCGAGGCACCGCCCGGACGCCAAGCTCCTGCGAGAGCTGCGGAAACTCGTTCGCCTCGATCGCAGCCGCCGTCACCCGCTCCGAGGCGAGGGCGAAGCGGAACGCCAGCAGCACGGCCGGCGGGCAGTGTGGTCAGGTCGGCGTGACGAAGACATCGAGCGTGAGGTCGCGGTCGAGCTCCTCGAGCGCGGCCAGCGAGTCGGCGCTCAGCGTCGGCTGCTCGCGTCCCGCCTCGACGATCCCACCGACAAGCGAACCGAGCTCGTAGCCCCACGGGAGCCCGTCGTAGCGGACGCCCACGTCGTGTCCTTCGGGCCGAATCGAGACGGCGGGGAAGCGCAGGAAGCCCTCCGGCTCCTCCTCCACCCGGCAGCTCACGTCATCGCCGAGCTCCGCGAGCCCCTCGCACAGCCGAACCATCTCCGCCCCAAAGTCGACGTCTCCCGAGCCCGGCCGTGGCGTCTCTTCGGGTCCCGGGACGCCGAAGGCGTCCGGTCTCCCTGGCCGGGCGTCGTCGGCTTCGCCGACGACGCTTCCAGCCTTGAGAGCCACCAAGAGCTCGACCGGCCGCGCGAGCTCGCCGAACCACTCGCGCACCTTCGTCTCCTCCTCGGTCCGCAGGACGGGCATACGGGCGAGCCTAGCGCCCGTACAGCTCGTCGATCGCCTGCTCGAGCTCGTCGAGCCGCGCCGCTCCGAAGGCGCGGACCGTCCCGTCCGAGTCGACAACGACGTTGGTGGGCACACCCCGCACGCCCAGCAAGCCCGCAAGCTCCAAGCCTGGGTCGAGGAGGATCGGCCCCTTGATTCCCCACATCTCGCAGAAGCGCTCGACCTCGGGCCGCGGCTCCGTCCCCTCCCAGATGTCGACGAGCACTATTTCGAGTCCCGACCGGGACGCCTCACGAATGCGCACGTCCTCGAGGAACGGCGCCTCCGCGTTGCACGGTCCTCACCAGGACGCGAAGAAGTTGAGGATGTACTTCTTCTCGGCCCAGTCGTGGTTCGTGCGCTGCTCGCCCGTCCAGTAGTCCTCGAGGGAGAATGCGGGCAGCTTGTTGCCGATCCACGCGCTCTGCTCCTCGGCGACCGGCGCCGGCGGCCGTGCCGCGAGCATGTCCTCGACGATCGACATCGTCTGGCTCCCGGCGTTGGCGACGAGAATGCGTCCGTCGTGCGGGTCGACGACCACGCCGCCGGGCCCGCCGCCGACCGGGATCTGCGACCACTCGACGCCGTCGGCGACGCCGAGGACGCTGACCGAGCCGGCGCCGCGGTTCGTGACGTAGATGCGGTCGTGCGAGGGATGGACGGTGAGCCCGACCGGCGCAGACCCGGTGCGGATCTCCTCCAGTACCTCGATCTTGTCGAGGTCGACGCGCGAGACCGTGCCGGCGATCGAATTGACGATGAAGGCCTCGCCGCGCTCGGGGAGGATCCCGATCGCGCAGGTGCCGATGCCGAGCTCGAGCCGGCCGACCTCGTCGAGGGAGTCGGCGTCGTAGAAGTTGGCCGAGGCCGCGACGAAGTTGACGCAGACGACGAGGCGGCGGGTCGGGTCGACCCCGATCGCCCCGGCGCCCGGCTCGGCGTCCACGGTCGCCACGGTCTCGAGCGTGTCGAGGTCGATCACGCTCATCGTCGAGCCGAGCGAGTTGCCGACGTAGAGGCGGCGGAACTCGGGGACGTGGGTCAGCCCGGACGGGTAGCCGCCGACCGGCACCGCGGTCTCGACCTCGAGCGTCGCCGAGTCGATGATTGTCACCTGGTCGGAGTGCGCATCGGCCGTGAAGACGCGGCCCGTCTGCTCGTCGAGGCCGATGTCGATCGGCTCGTTGCCCGTGTTGATCTCGCGGATCACCTCGCGCGACTTGAGATCGACAACCGAGACGAAGTCGCTGCGCGAGCAGGCTACGAACGCGCGCCGGCGGACGAGATCGACCGCGATCCCCTCGGGGTCGAGGCCGACCGGGATCTCGGCGATCTGCCGCCACGGCGAGCGTGAGTCGATCCGGCACGCGGCTCCGGCCGGGAAGGCCGGGTCCTCTCTCTCTTCGGTGGCTGCCATGGAATGGCGAGTATCCATGGTCCCGCTGAGAGAGCGGTAGGGAATCGCCTTGCGATCGCTAGCATCGCACGCCTGTGGCCGACTCGCTCCTGATCTACGCCGACTCCTTCCGCTCCGCGGACATGCGGCACGCAGTGCCGCTCGGCGTGCCCGATCCGTTCCTCTACGCGGAGGAGAACGGCAGCCGCCATGTCTTCGTGAGCTCGATGGAGGCCACCCGCGTCCGCGAGCTCGGGCTCTTCGACGTCCATGCGCCCGAAGAGCTCGGCTCGGACGAGCTGATGGCGTCGGGGATCGACCGTCGCGAGCTCGACGCGCAGCTCGCGCTCCGGGCCGTCGGCAGCATCGGGCTGAAGCGAGCGAGCGTGCCCGCGAACTTCCCCGTCTGGCTTGCCGACCGCCTGCGCGCTGACGGGGTCGCGCTCGACGTCGACCAGGAGCTCTTCGACGATCGCCGGCGGGCCAAGACCGAGGATCAGCTCGCGGGAATGAGGCGGGCACAGCGTGCCGCCGAGGCGGCCATGGATACCTGCCGGGTGTTGCTGCGGCGGGCCGAGATCCACGGCGACGAGCTGCTGCTCGACGGCGAGCCGCTGACGGTCGAGCGCGTGAAGACGGACCTGAACCTGGTCTTCGCAGCGCACGACACGACCGCCGACGAGTACATCGTCGCGCCCGGCGCGCAGGGCGCGGTCGGTCACGACATGGGATCGGGGCCGATCCGGCCGAACACGCCGCTCGTCGTGGACATCTTCCCTCGCGACAACGCCTCGGCGGTCTACACGGACATGACGCGCACTTTCGTCGTCGGCGACGTGCCCGAGGACGTACGCGAGTGGCACCGCCTCTGCAAGGAGGCGCTCGACGCCGCGGTTGCCGACATCCGCGCCGGCGTCGAGGCGCGCTCCGTCTTCGACCACGCGTGCGACATCTTCGAGGCGGCGGGCGAGCCGACCCAGCGCACGAAGGAGCCCGGCGAAGAGCTCGCGGACGGCTTCTTCCACGGGCTCGGGCACGGTGTCGGCCTCGAAGTGCACGAAGCGCCGAGCATGGGACGGCTGGCGAACAAGACCCTGGTGGCCGGTGACGTCGTCACCGTCGAGCCCGGCCTCTACCGTGCCGGCTACGGCGGCGTCCGCCTCGAGGACATCGTCCTCGTGACCGACGACGGCGCCGACGTCATCACGGATTACTCGTACGACCTCGAACCCTGATTAATCCGCCCGGAACCGGGTAAAGCCTGCCCAAATACATCGGGAGCCGACGGATGGCTCATTGGGGGGCTTCCGCCGTCGCCCAAGCTAGGAGGGCTGGATGAGCGCTATGTCTTCCGATCGAGCCGTGACGTTGGTGGAGGGCACGCCCGCGGCCGATCCTGCGCCGCTCGGTCTTGCAGCGTTCGCCTTGACGACGTTCCTGCTCAGCGGCCACAACGCCACCTTCGTCAACGACGGGATCTGGATCGGCCCCGCACTGTTCTACGGCGGCTTGGCCCAGTTCTGCGCCGGGATGTGGGAGTTCCGTAACCGGAACGTCTTCGGCGCCACCGCGTTCTCGACGTACGGCGGCTTCTGGATGGGTCTCGGGATCGTCGTCGTTCTGGCTGACGTCTCGAAGACGTTCGCGGCCAGTCTGACCCAGGCGGGCATCACGAACGCGCTTGCATGGTTCCTGTTCGCATTCGCCATCTTCAACACGTACATGCTGATCGCCAGCATGCAAGTGAACACGGCCGTGTTCATGGTCTTCCTCACGCTGGAGATCACCGAGATCCTCCTCGTGATCGGCTTCTTCAGGCTCTCGCACGATCCGAATGCCGCATGGGTGCTCCATGCCGGCGGCTGGGCCGGAATCGTCACGGCCGGCGTCGCCTGGTACGCGTCGGCGGCCGGCGTCTGGAACACGGTCTCCGGCAGGGTTGTGTTGCCGGTCGGCAAGCCGTTCACGACGGCACGGGCCAGGAGCATGGCGACGGCCTAGGATCACCGGAAACCGAAGGAAGGGAAGGAGGCGGCGCTTGGCAACGGAGACGGGCGAGCACGCAATCGAGACGATGTTCCTCGAGGAGCGGACCTATCCGCCCCCCGAGGACTTCGCCGCCCAGGCGAACGCGAAGCCCGACATCTACGACGTCCCGTTCGAGGACTTCTGGGAGCGGGAGGGCCGCGAGCGGGTCACCTGGTTCGAGCCGTTCGGCGACCTCTACCAGTGGGAGCCGCCGTACGCGAAGTGGTACCTCGGCGGCAAGCTCAACGTCTGCTTCAACTGCGTCGACCGGCACGTCGAGGCCGGCGCGGGCGAGAAGGTGGCGTTCCACTGGGAGGGCGAGCCCGAGG
>DASXJG010000128.1:0-3870 GCA_036497525.1 Gaiellaceae bacterium | reverse complement strand
CGGCAGCCTGGCTGTTGCGAATGTGGATCCCGGAGGCGAGGAGGACGAACTGCGGGATGATCGCGGCCACTGCGAGGAGTGCGATCGCCGGCCGGAGCGCGCCGAAGCGTCCCCAGGCGCTCGGTTGGGTCGCCGGAAGGGCTCCTAATGCGAAACCGAGCATGCCGACTCCGACGACGCCTATGCCCGCGAGCTGCCAGACCCAATCGTAGGCGGCTGCCGCGAAGAAGGCGGTGCCGCACGCCGCCGCCGCGGCGATCTCGCCGCTGCCGAGCGTGAGCGCCGAGCGAACCGAGCCGAACACGGCGACGACGACGAAGGCGGCGATGAGCAGCAGTCCGACGATCCCGAGCTCGCCGAGCGCCTCGAGGTACAGGGAGTGCGCGAACTGTGTGAAGACTCCCGGCAGCGAGCCGTGCTGCAGCCACCAGGCCGCGTACGAGCCGGCCCCGCCGCCGTTCAGCGGATGGGCACGGAACTCGGAGATCGCCGCTCCCCAGAACTGCCAGCGTCCGCTGCCGGAGGTCGTCAGCAGATGGTTGGTCGTGGCCGTCCCGTGCGTGTGCGCGATCGCGGAATTGCTCTTGAAGGCGTCGAACTTCGCCACGGGATGCGACAGGGCGATAGCGAGCACGACCAGGATCCCCACGGCGATCGCGGTCGCCTGTCCCGCTCGTCGCGAGGGCGACGGGACGCGGCTCCCGAGCTCCCAGAGCCCGGCCCAGACGAGCGCGGTCACGACGCACGCGATCCCGATCAGGAGCGCTGCCTGGTGCCCCTGGTGCACACCGGCCGCCGTGTCCGTCAGGCCGTTGACCAGCGCCTTCTTCGGCACGAGCACGGCCACGGAGACGGCGCCGGCCGCAGCGGCGACGACGAGGGCCACCAGCGCCGACCATCTGCGCGGCGTGAGCGCGATGAACGCGACCACGGCCACCACCGCCGCCGCGAAGGCGCCGCGAGACGAGGTCAGGTACATGACAGCGGCGATGAGCGGCAACGGGAACGCGGCGACGGCGCTCGCGGCCCTGGAGCGGCGCGACGCCATGAGCGAGAACAGCAGCGGATACGCGAGCGCGACCTCGATCCCGAGCCCGTTCCAGTAGCCGAGCGGGAAGCTGAGCCGGTTCTGGAGCGTCGGCAGGACGGCGATGCCCTGCTGCACTCCGAAGGTGCTCGGGAAGAACCGGCTGACCAGCGCCACTCCGGCGATCGCCGAGAGCGCAAGCGCCACACCGCCGACGAGCACGTATGCCGGCACGAGCCGGGCGAGCGCGACGGCGATCGCGAGCACCGCGACGTAGAGTGAGACCTGGTTGAACTGCGCGAACGCACCCTCGGCGTCCGAGGCCCAGCTAGTCGAGATCAAGATCCAGATCGCGAACGCCGATAACAGGCCGAGCGCGGCGATGGCCAATCGGTCGATACCCGCCCGCGCAGACGCGATGCCGACCGCAGCCCCGGCTCCCAGCACCCACCACGCCGCGATTGCGGCGTACGATCGGGTCGTCGAAACGAACCCGCCGTTGGCATACGAAAGGGCGAAGACGGCGGCGGCGATTCCGAGTCCAGCAGCCGTGTTGCGCAGGAGCAGACTTTGCTCCGCGTTTACTTTTGCCCGCGGCACGGGCAGCTACAGTAGCGACGTGCTCGGGGGCCTGAAGCGACTGCTCCCTGCCGCGGTTGTCGTGGGTATCGCACTCGCGGCACCAGGTGGAGCTTTTGCCTGTGGAGGCGGCCCTTCGGCAGTCCACGTCTATTCCGAATGCGTCACGAACGCGGGCGGGGACAATCCCACGACCGGTGGTCAGCAGTCCGGACAGAACTCGACGCCGGTGACCGTGTCGCCCCAGACGGCAAAGGGGATCTCGAAGGCGGGGCCCGACAGCCGTGTCCTCGCCGCGATCGTCAAGAATCCGGGCTACGGCGAGCCCAATCTCGAGTCGGAAGGTGCGGGTAGCCAGCCAAGCGCACTCGGGTCGGCCTTCGACCTGGGCTCCGGGCCGACGGCACTCCTTCTCGCACTTGCGGCCACCGCCTTGTTGCTGCTCGGCGGCAGCGGCCTTCGCTTCTGGCGCCGGCGAAACCAGGCGTAGACCGCGTCGCTCCCCCGTGGAGGGCCCGGCGGCCGAGGCGCTTCTGGCCGCTGCCGCTCAGGCGCCGAGCCGCTCGAGGCAGGCGCGCAGCCCCTCGCGCCAGTGCGGGAGCCTCGGCGCCCCGGGACGCTCGCTGCGGAGGACCGAGTTCGCGGGGCGCGGCGCCGCGCGCCCCAGCTCCTCCGCGGTGATCCGGCGGACCCGGCATTCGATCCTCGCGTCCTCGAAGATCGCCTCTGCAAACTCGGCCCACGTGCACTCGCCCTCCGCGGTGACGTGCCAGAGCCCGCGCGGTAGGTCGAGCAGCTCGCGCACGGCCGGCGCGAGGTGCCCGACGTACGTCGGCGCCGCGCGCTGGTCGTCGACCACAGCCACCTCGTCGCCCTCGGCCCCGAGCCGGAGCATCGTGCGGACGAAGTTGGCGCCCGTCCAGCCGAAGATCCACGAGGTGCGGACGATCCACGCGTCCTCCCCCACGGCGGCCTCCGCCTGGAGCTTGGTCCGGCCGTAGACCGAGAGCGGGTTCGGCGCGTCCGACTCGACATACGCCTCCCGCTTGCGCCCGTCGAAGACGTAGTCGGTCGAGAAGAGGACGACCGGCGCGCCGAGCTCTGCAGCGTGCTGCGTCCCGCCGACGTTGACCGCCGCCGCATCCTGGGGGTGCGTCTCGGCGCCGTCGACGTCCGTCCACGCCGCAGCGTGCAGCACGACGTCCACCTGAGGGAGGCCCGCCGGCGGGGGCAGCGTCACGTCCCACTCCGCCTGCGTCAGCGCGACGAGCGGGAGGTCGGAGAACTGCTCGCTCAGCGCGGCCCCGAGCTGGCCGTCGGCGCCGGTGAGCAGTACGCCGCGGCTCAGCTCCACGCGTTCTCGCGCACCGGCGCGCGCTGCTTCAGCGGCTCCCACCACGCGCGGTTGGCCGCGTACCAGTCGGCGGTCGCGCGCAGGCCGTCCTCGAACGAGACCTGTGGCTCCCAGCCGAGCTCGCGCCGCAGCTTCGAGGAGTCGAGCAGGTAGCGGCGGTCGTGGCCCGGCCGGTCGGGGACGATCGTCTTCAGGGAGGCGGGCCTCCCGGTCAGGGCGAGCACGAGGTCGGCGATCTCCTCGATCGACCGCTCGACGCCGGAGCCGACGTTGTACGTCTCTCCCTCGCGGCCCTGTTCGAGGACGAGCTCGATCGCACGGCAGTGATCGTCGACGTGCAGCCACTCGCGCCGGTTCTGGGTCGAGGCGTAGAGCGGGAGCTCGCGGTCGTCGAGTGCATTCGTGAGGAAGAGCGGGATCACCTTCTCCGGGAACTGTCGCGGCCCGTAGTTGTTCGAGCAGTTCGTGATCGTCACCGGCAGCCCGAACGTCTCGAAGTACGCGCGCACCGCGTGGTCGGCCGCGGCCTTCGACGCGTTGTACGGCGTCCTGGGCCGGTACGGCGACTCCTCCGTGAACGCCTCGCCGGAGTCGAGCGGCAGGTCGCCGTAGACCTCGCAGGTCGACACGTGGTGGAAGCGGGCGACTCCACGCCGGCGCGCCGCCTCGAGCAACGTCTGCGTGCCGAGCGCGTTGGTGCGGAAGAAGCGGCCGGGATCGAGGACGGCGAGGCTGTTATGCGACTCCGCCGCGAAGTTGACGACGACCTCGATCTCCTCGTCCGCCAGCACGCGCTCCACGAACTGGAGGTCGCCGATGTCGCCCTCCACGAGCCGCACGTCGAGCCCGTCGAGGTTCCGCGGGTCACCGGCGTACGTGAGCAGGTCGAGGACGACCACGCGGTCGTCCG
>DASXJG010000127.1:0-6160 GCA_036497525.1 Gaiellaceae bacterium | reverse complement strand
GTGCCGTCGGCGAAGCTAGCCTCGACCGTCTCCGTGTCACCGGCGCGAACCCAGCCGCTGACGACGACGGGGTAGTCGTTGGCGAGCCAGTCGATTCCGAGCGGCCGCGCCGCCGGATGGGTTCTTGCGTAAGCCGGCGTGCCCTGCGCGTCGGCGCAGCCGCCGCTGTAGTTCGTCCACAGGTAGCAGAAGCCGCCGCCCTTTCTCGGCGCGACGTAGAGCGTGTGCAAGGTCGGGTTCGTGGGATGGACGTCGTTCGCGTCGAAGGTCGCGCTCGCGATCTCTCGCGCCTCGCCGGGGAGCGCCTCGGGGCTCATCCCGCTGGGCGCGGCGACGTTCTCACTGCCGAAGAAGTTCTTGACATGCGCAGGCGCCGGTGGCGACGAGAAGAAGTCGACGAACGTCTGCGGCCAGCCGAACGCGACCGCCGTCACGGTCACGGCGAGCGCAACAACGGCGGCGGCCAGCGCAACGCGCGCCGGCATTCGCCTGTGGCTGATGCGCTCGAAGGTCTGCGTACGAGCAAGCACGTCGCCCCAGTCGGCGTCGTCCAACGGGTTCGCAACCGCGTCGAACCGGGCCTGGATGAGGTGATCGATCGTCTCGGTCATGGTCGGACTCCTTCTTCGGCCAGGGTCACAGCGAGTGCTTGCTTCGCCTGCGCCAGCGTCGCTGCGACCGTGCCCTCGTCGATGGCGAGCACGTCCGCGATCGTCTGGTAGGGCAGGTCGGCGAAGTAGCGCAGGAAGACGATGAGCCGTCGTCGCGGCGGCAGCGCCTGGACCGCACTCGTGAGCGCGAAGTCGCGCTCGGGCTCGACGAACACGGGATCGACGGCGTCGCGCGGAAGCTCCTCGCCCGGTCCCCGTTGCTCGAGCGCCGTGCGGAGGACGATCCGCCAGACCCAGCCCTCCAGCGACCCTCGGCCCGAGTACTGACTGCTCGCCCGCAGCGCCCGCGCAAAGCCCTCCTGCACGGCGTCGTGAGCGGTCTCGTAGCTGCCTGTTACCGGCGCGACGCCGTTTCGGAAGCGGGTGTAGCGCTCCCGGTAGAGCCGTTCGATCGCAGCGGCGGTCTCATCCACTAACCGGAAGAGGCTAGAGCGGCGCCGTTCCTTTAGTCGAACCCGGCCGGCGTCAGCTGAGAACAGGATGCGAGCGGCGCCAGAGCGGCGAGCGCTGATACGACGCGGCGGTCAGGTTCCAGCTGCGGCTCCGTGCCTGGAAGCGCGCGAGCTCACGCTTTCCGTGCGCGGTCGGATACTCAGCGCTCGGATCCAGCAGCTCGTAGCCGGCGCTGCGCAGGACATCCCCCGCCACCTGCTCGAACGCGAGGGCGTCCTCGCGGCTCATCTGGCTCCGCCAGTCGCGCAGGCCCGGGGTCGGCGGCTGGGCGATGTTCCGGTGCTCGGGCATCGACGACACCTCGGGGACGTCGGCGTGCTCGAGCATCGCCTGCTCCCAAACCAGCGACGCGTGCTCGCAGACGCGCCGTAGCTCACGCTCGGGCTCCGTGACGAGATCCTCGTAGCGAAGCTCGAGATAGCGACCGCCGACGTGCGACCCGAGCGACCGCGCCGAGAGGATCTCCGTCCGCCACCGGGCCGCGAACTGCGCCACCGTGCGCGGCAGCGCCCACGTCTTCCCCGAGAAGCCTTCCGGTAGCTCGAGGAACGAGAGCGCGGCGTCGCGGCCGTCGCGAACCAGATGGACCCAAAGCGCGTCCGGGAAGAGCCGCTGGAGCAGCGGCAGATGCTGCATGTAGAGCGGGGTCTTGTCGCCCCAGCGCGGCTTCCCCTCGTGCTCCGCGTACACCTCGAACACGGCTGCGATCGCCTCGCCCGTCGTCATCCCCTCGCGCAGCCGTGGCCGGACGTCCTCCGGAGAGATGCCCCACTCGTAGAGCTGGTAGAAGCGCCCCAGGTCGTCGAGGAAGTCGTCGAGCTTCGGCCTGCTGCCGTGCCGGTGAGCGAGCGGCGTGACGAAGAACGACTCGTACGGGATCGCGATCTGGCTGCTCCGGTCAAGCATCACGCGCAGGAGCGTCGTGCCGGAGCGGCCGACGCCGAGGACGATCACGGGCGGAGCCATCGCCCCGAGACTAGAGGACGAGTTCCGCGAGCGTCTGGAGCGCCTCGGGCTGCATCGTGCCGAGAACGAGCGTCGTGACGGGCGTCTCGCGCCAGGCCTCGAGCCGCTCCGCGATCCGCTCCTTCGGCCCGACGAGCGTGACGGCGTCGACGAGCTCGTCCGGCACCGCGGCGATCGCCTCCCGCTGCTTGCCTGCGAGGTAGAGCTCCTGGATCCGCTCGGCCTCCTCCTCCCAGCCGTAGCGGCGGACGAGCGCGTTGTAGAAGTTGCGTCCCTTCGCGCCCATGCCACCGACGTAGAGCGCGACGTGCGGCCGGAGCGCGTCGAGGAGCGCCGGCACGTCGTCGCCGACGAAGACGCTCGCCGTGGCGGCGATCTCGAAGTCGGGTGGCGCAGCGGCGAGGCTCGGCCCGAATGCCTCCTCGAAGCGCTCGGGCGCGACGAAGATCGGCAGCCAGCCGTCCGCGATCTCCGCCGCAAGGGCGACGTTCTTCGGCCCGAGCGCCGCGAGGTAGATCGGGATCTCGGCGCGCAGCGGCCGCAGCATCAGCTTCAGCGGCTTGCCGAGGCCGGTCGCGCCAGGCCCGTCCCAGGGAATCCGGTAGTGCTCGCCCTGCTGCTCGACGACCTCACGCCGTAGCGCTGCGCGGACGATCTCGACGTACTCGCGCGTCTTCCCGAGCGGCTTCCCCCACGGCTGGCCGTGCCAGCCCTCGACGACCTGCGGCCCAGACGTGCCGAGCCCGAGCAGGAAGCGGCCGGCGGAAAGGAGGTCGAGCGTCGCCGCCGTCATCGCGGTGTTCGCGGGCGTGCGGCCGGGGATCTGCATGATCGCCGAGCCGAGCTTGATCCGCTCCGTCTTCGCTGCCAGCCAGCCGAGGACGCTGACCGCGTCGGTGCCCCACGCCTCGGCGACCCAGACCGAGTCGAAGCCGAGCCGCTCCGCCTCCTGCACGAGCGGGAACAGGTCGGCGGGGTTCGTGCCGGGCGGCGCGTAGCCGAGACTGAGGCCCAATTTCATTGCGCGGTCGATCCTACGTCGGTACCTTCGGTCGGGCATGGCACATCCCGAGCTCCAGGACGAGCAGGCCTACGTCGACAACGCGTACGACCAGCTCGACAAGATGCGCTCGACGGTCGCGCGCACGCAGGAGGCGATGGCCACGGAGTGGGCCGCGCTGAACATGGAGGCGTGGGCGAAGCGGCGCATGCGCACGTTCGAGGACGCCGAGCGCGGGCTCGTCTTCGGGCGGCTCACGCTGGACGGGACGCCGCGACCGCTCTACGTCGGCCGCCGCTGGGTGCACGACTCCGAGCACGAGTCGCTCGTCGTGAACTGGCAGGCGCCCGCTGCGCGGCCGTTCTACACCGCCACGCCCCAGACGCCGCACGGCGTCCAGCAGCGTCGCCGCTTCCGCGCCGAGGGCCGCCGCCTCATCGACATCTCCGACGAGGCGCTCGACGGCAGCGCGGTCGAGGGTGCGAGCGTCTCGGACTTCCTGCTCGAGGAGCTCGACCGCCGCCGCGACGCGCGCATGCGCGACATCGTCGCCACGATCCAGTCCGACCAGTACCGCCTGATCACGGCGGAGCCCGACGGCGCGCTCGTCGTGCAGGGCGGCCCCGGCACCGGCAAGACCGCGGTCGGCCTCCACCGCGCCTCGTGGCTCCTCTACACGCACCGCGAGCGGCTGCGGCGCGTGCTCGTCGTCGGGCCGAACCCGACGTTCATGGACTACGTCTCGCACGTCTTGCCGACGCTCGGCGAGGAGGCGGTCGAGCAGCGCGCCGTCACCGAGCTCGTCGACGGGATCGAGGTCGGCCGCGAGGAGGAGACCGATGTGGCGCTGCTCAAGGGCGACCCACGGCTGCGCGAGGTCGTGGCGCGGGCGGTCGAGATCGCGGTCGTGCCCGCGCCGGAGGAGCTCGTAACGCTCGTCGACGGCGTCTACATCCGCGTCCGCGAGCGGGACGTCGCGTCGCTCCTCGAGGAGGCGCTGGAGGCGGGAGCCCCGCTCGGGCTCGCGCGCGAGCGGTTCCGGATGGCGGTCCTCCGCCGCTTCTACGAGCGCTACGGCGAGTTGCTCGGCCCCCGCGCGCTGCGGAGCTTCGAGGAGCTCGAAGGCGCTCTGCGGCGCGGCGGGTTCCTCACGCGCTGGCTCGACCGCGTGCTTCCGTTGCCGCAGCCCGAGAAGCTCGTGGCGCGGCTCCTCACGTCGTCCGCTGCGCTCGAGGCCGCGTCCGAGGGCGTGCTCGAGGCCGACGAGCGGAAGCTCCTTTTGCGCGACCGGCCGCGCCGCATGTCCGACCTCAGCTGGAGCGACCAGGACGTGGCGCTGCTCGACGAAGCGCGGACGCTGATCGCCGGCGCGCCGCGGTCGTACGGGCACGTCATCGTCGACGAGGCGCAGGATCTGTCGCCGATGCAGCTGCTCGCGATCTCGCGCCGCGCGATCGACGGCTCGCTCACGATCCTCGGCGACGTCGCGCAGGCCACCGGCCCGGTCGTCTACAGGCGCTGGGAAGAGCTGGAGCCGTATCTCCCGGACGAGGCCGAGCTCTCGATCGAGGAGCTTCGGCATGCCTACCGGGTCCCGGCCGAGATCATGGAATTCGCACTGCCGCTGCTCGACCGGATCGCGCCGGAGGTCGAGCCGCCGCTCGCCTACCGCAAGGGGGGCGACCCGCCGCGCCTCGTGCGCGTCGAGGAGGAGGAGGAGCTGCTGGAGGCGGCTCTCCGCGAAGCGGTCGCGCTCGAAGACCTCGACGGCCTCGTCGCCGTGATCGTCCCGCGCTCGTTCTCGGTCGACGATTCCTTCCCGTTCCCGATCCTCACCCCTCGCCAGGCGAAGGGCCTCGAGTTCGACCACGTCGTCGTCGTCGAGCCGGCGGCGATTGCGGACGGCGGCGACCGCGGGCTCCGCGAGCTCTACGTCGCGCTCACCAGGCCGACGAAGACGCTCGTCGTCGTCCATGCGCGGTCGTTGCCAGAGGGCTTGACCGCCTAGGTCCCGCGCTCGGGGAAGAGCAGGCTGTAGCCGTAGCGTCGTACCCGGCGCTCGTACCAGAGCGAGACGAGGTCGAGGTAGGCGCGCATTCGCGGGTCGCGCTTCAGCTCCTTCCACCGGCCGAAGTACTTCGCGTTCGCTCCCGTGGCGACCGGCTCGCTCGGCGGGATCGGGTCGAGCTCGAGGAACTCGAAGATCCCGCGCAGCTCGGTCGCCGGGTCGCGCACGAGCTGCTCGTACTGGAGGACATGCACCCGGTCGAGGTGCTCGCGGTCTGCGTCGAACAGCGCATGGCAGCGGAGCCAGTGCTCGAACAGCCGGTCGTAGCGGCGCGTGCCGCGCCATTTTGCGGTCGGGATCGAGACGGGAATCGGGTGGCGGACGATGACGACGAACGCCGAGCCGGGATAGAGCGCCTGCAGGAACCTCGTCTTGAGCAGGTTCGGCGGCGACTTCTCCAGCAGCAGCGGCCGCGAGAGGTCCCAGTGCGGAGACCACTCCCCCAGCAGCGCCGCGGCGTTCTGCTCCGAGACGAGCGGCGAGCTCTCGGTCAGGTGCATCTCCGGCGCGAAGCCGAACCGTCCCGGACGCCCGTACTCGTGATCGCTGGGGTAGACGCTCTGGAGGTGCTGGCCCTCGTCGGCCGGCGCGCCGGTGTCCGAGAAGCCGCTGATCTCAGGGTGCGCCGCGAGCAGCCGCGCAAGCAGGGTGGTGCCGCTGCGGTGCAGCCCGGCGAGGAATACGAACCGATGACCCTCCATCGGCGGCGAATCGTACGCAGCGGCCCAGCCCGGCCCGCATGAAGTAGCGTCGCGAGGATGCGCACGCGAGTCCTCGGCGAAGGCGGGCCGGAAGTCTCGGTCGTCGGCCTGGGAACGAACAACTTCGGCCGGCGTTGCGACTACGAGCAGACACTCGCCGTGATCGACGCGGCGCTCGACGCCGGCGTCACGCTCCTGGACACGGCCGACATCTACGGGCAGGGAACGAGTGAGGAGTACATCGGTCGTGCGCTCGAAGGTCGTCGCGACCGGGTCGTGATCGCGACGAAGTTCGGCAGCG
>DASXJG010000126.1:0-4156 GCA_036497525.1 Gaiellaceae bacterium | reverse complement strand
TGCGACCGCGCTCGCCCCGCTACAGCCGCTCGAGCCCGCGGCGTTGCAGGGCGACGGCTGGACGATCGTGTCCGCCTCGCCGGAGCTGCTGCTGCAGAAGCGCGGCCGGGTCGTCCGCACGTCGCCGATCAAGGGGACGCGTCCCGCGGGCGTCCCGATCGAGTCGGACAAGGACACAGCCGAGCACGTGATGATCGTCGACCTCGAGCGCAACGACCTCTCGCGCGTCTGTGTCCCCGGCAGCGTCCACTGGCCCGAGCTGCTCGCCGAGCGGCAGCTCGCCGGCGTCAGTCACCTCGTGGCGACCGTCGAAGGCGAGCTGCGACCGGACGTGACGCTGACCGAGCTGCTGGACGCCGTGCTCCCGGGCGGCTCGGTCACGGGCTGCCCGAAGAGCAGCGCGCTCGGGCTGATCGCGGCGCTCGAGCCCGTGGGGCGGGGCGCGTCGATGGGGGCGCTCGGCCGCATCTACGCGAACGGCGACCTCGACCTCGCGCTCACGATCCGCACCTTCGCGGTCGTCGACGGCGAGATCCACCTCTGGGTCGGCGGCGGAATCGTCTGGGACTCGCGGTCGGCCGACGAGATCGAGGAGTCGTGGGTCAAGGCCCGCCCGCTCCTCGCCCTCGTCGGACATGCCGCTTCGAGCCATGTCAGGTGTCTGACACCAGACGTGGCCGGCGTGGCCATGTCCTGATGGACGTGCTGGCGGTCGCGGTGGCAGAGCGGGGCCTCGTCGACCCGCACGAGCCGGTGTTCGCGGCGGATGACGAGGCGCTCTTGCGCGGGCGCTCCGTGTTCGAGACCGCGCGTGTGTACGACGGACGGCCGTTCCTGCTCGACCGGCACCTCGCCCGCTTCGCCGTCTCGGCTGGGCGCGTGCGGCTCCCGCCGCCCGACGCCGCCGAGTGCGAGCGGCTCGCCGAGCTGGTGATCGGCGCCTGCGAGGAGAAGGATCTCGCTCTCCGCCTCTACTGGACGGGCCGCACGCTCGTCGCCACCGCAGGCCCGATCGATCCCGAGCTCGAGACGCTGCGCGCGCGCGGGTTGCGGCTCTCGGTCGTCGGCTGGTCGACCGGCGCCCTCGCGAGCGCGAAGTCCATGAGCTACGCCGAGAACATCGGCGCGCAGGACACGGCTATCGCCGCGGGGGCGGACGACGCCCTGCTCGTCGCCTACGACGGCACGGTGCTCGAGCTGCCGACGGCGAACGTGTTCTGGCGGGAGGGCGAGCAGCTCCTCACGCCGTCGCTCGAGCTGCCGATCCTCGCGGGCGTGACGCGCGGCCTGCTGCTGGAGATCGCGCAGCAGGAGACGGTCGAGGGCGTGTTCCCCCTCGCCCGGCTGCTCGAGGCCGACGAGGTGATCATCTGCGCCTCTGTTCGCGAGGTGATGCCGGTCGCGTCGGTCGACGGGACGACGTTCGAGCTCGGGCCAGCGGCGCACGAGCTCCAGCGGGAGCTGCGCCGCCTCGCCGTGCCGGCCTGATCAGTCGGAGAGGAGCGCGTCCGCTTCGATCTCGACCATCCACCGCGGGTCGAGGAGCCCGACAACGAGCCCGCTGGTGGCGGGCCGCGTGTTCGGGAACGCCTCACGGTGGGCGCGAAGCACGTCCGCCGCGTGCGCCGCATTCGTGAGGAAGATCCTCGTCCGGACCACGTCGTCGAGGCTTCCGCCGGCTTGCTCCAGGGCCGCTTCGATGACCTCGAAGCAGCGCTTCGCCTGGCCGTACGCGTCCCGCGGCGGGTCGGCGTCGTCCGGCATGATCGGCGCCGTTCCGGCTACGAAGACCTGCCTGCCGGCGACGACCGCACGGCTGTAGCCGCCGCGCAGCTCCCACTCCGATCCCGAGCCGATGCTCCGGCGCTCGACCACCCCTACGCCTCGACCGCAGCGCGCTCGAACGCCGCCCGCTCCTCGTCGGTGATCACGCGCGAGCCGCCGCTCTCCTCGTCGCGGGCGACGAGCACCGCCTTCGCCTCGGCAGCAGTCTCGCCGCCGCGGGTGGCGACCACCTCGCTCGTGGTGACGCTCTTCGTCCCGAGCCGCTCGAGAGAGCAGCGCGCCACGATCACGTCGTCCTCGAGCGTCAGCTCGCGGCGGTAGTCGATCTCGACCCGCGCGATCACGTACCCCCAGACGAGCCCCGGGTCGCCGAGCACGCGTCCGAGCCACTCGTCGCGCACCTCTTCGAGGTACGTCAGGAAGACGATGTGGTTGACGTGCCCGAAGGCGTCGAGGTCGCGCCAGCGGATCTCGATCTCCTTCTCGTGGGTCACGTCAGCTCTCGCCGAAGTCGGCCGCGGCGTCGCGCGCCGCTTGCGTCTGCGAGAGGGCTGCGTACGCGAGCCGCTCGATCAGGAGCGCCGCCTCGCGCGGCGACGTGCTGGCGGCGTCGATCGCCTGCTTCGTCACGGCGACGGCTTCGCGAGGAAGCGCGGCGAGACGGACGGCGACCTCGAGCGCCCGCTCGAGCGCCTTCCCCTCCTCGACGACCTCCGTCACGATCCCGGCGCGCTGTGCGTCGTCCGCGCCGAAGCGCTCGGCGAGGAGGAACAGCTCCTTCGCACGCGCAGGCCCGAGCAGGCGCGTGACCCGGTGCAGGCCGCCGGAGCTCGCGAGGATCCCGAGCGAGACTTCCGGGAAGCCGAAGACCGCGCTGTCGTCGGCGATCCGGAAGTCCAGGGCGAGGGCGAGCTCGAGCGCGCCGCCCAGGCAGTAGCCGTGGATCGCGGCGACGGTCGGTAGCGGCAGCGCCGCCAGCTCCTCGTAGACACCGCCCGTCTCGTGGTAGTAGCGGAGCACGTCCTCGGGCGAGCGGCCTTCGAACTCGGTGATGTCGGCGCCGGCGGAGAACGCGCGGCCCTCGCCGGTGAAGACGACGGCGCCGCTCCTCCGGACGTCCTCCGAGACGAGAGCCCGGTGGAGCGCGCGCTCGACTTCGGACGAGATCGCGTTCAGCTTCTCCGGCCGGTTCAGCCGGATGACCGCCACCTCGCCGTCGCGCTCGACCTCCACGACGCTCATCGGAGCAACTCTTTCAGCTCCTCGGCCGCCTCGACGGCGCGGCGCCCGACCTCCGGCAGCCGCTCGCGCGGCAGGCGGTGCTCTGTCCCCCAGACGCTTACGATCGCCACCGGCCGCCCCTGCTCGGACAGCACCGGCGCCGACGCGCCGAAGAGCGACTCCTCCAACTCGCCCACGCACACGGCATATCCGTCGCGGCGGACGGCCTCGATCTCCTGCGCGAGCCGGCGGCGGTCGGTCACCGTCGTTCCGGTGTAGCGGTCGAGCCGGCGCGGCAGCACCGCCTCCTGCTCTTCCGCCGGCAGATACGCGAGGTACGCCTTACCGGTCGAGGTCGCATGCAGCGGCACGGTCCGCCCGTACCAGTTCGGCGCCATCACGTGGGGTGGGTCGAC
Organism: Gaiellaceae bacterium; assembly: GCA_036497525.1. Taxonomy (GTDB): domain Bacteria; phylum Actinomycetota; class Thermoleophilia; order Gaiellales; family Gaiellaceae; genus Palsa-739. The sequence goes on along the minus strand of DASXJG010000126.1, from coordinate 734 downwards.
CTGGTCGACGTAGACGAGGCTGAAGCGGCGCGCCACCGCGAGGTTGGTCGCCTCTCCCGTGTCCTCGGCGAGCCGCTCGAGGACGGGGCGGCCGCGGCGCACGAGCGGGTCGACGTCGGCGCCGGCCGCGATGCGGAGGAACGCGTAGCCGAGGCTGTAGCGCTGGCTGACCGGGTCGCGCTCGATCAGGCCGTGGCCGTCGAGGGTCGCGAGCAGCCGCCACGTCGTGCTCCGGTTCAGCCCGCAGGCTGTGGCGAGCTCGTTGACGGTCGGTGGGTGCGGACTGTCGGCGATCGCCTTGATCAGGGCCGCGGCGCGGTCGACGGACTGGATCGTCTTGGCGCGGGGCTCGGTGGCGCTCACGGCACCGATACCTCGTCTCCGAGCGGCGACAGCTCGACCACCTCGCGGCGGTACGGCACGGCGTCGCCGGGCGGATCGCCGTCGAGCTCCTCCGCGAAGCGGCGGCCGTCCCAGACCGCGCTCGCGATCGTGCCCGGCGCGTAGGCGTCGCCGATCGCGGTTGCGCCGAGCTCGAGGGCGAGCGAGTCGTTCGGCAGTCGCGCCGTGACGAGGACGAGACCGTCGAGCAGGAGCTCCTGGTCGCGGCCCGTGTAGACGTCGACGATGCGCGCCGCAGCGCCGTCGACCGCTGCGAGCGCCTGAGCGGTCACGAGCTCGACGCCGGCCTCGACGAGGCGGCGGTGGATCCGCTCCTGCTCCATCGTGTTCAC
>DASXJG010000125.1:0-5442 GCA_036497525.1 Gaiellaceae bacterium | reverse complement strand
CGCCTGCTCGTACGAGCCGACGTCCTCTCCCGAGTCGGCGAGCTCGGCGAGCGCGTACTCGACGAACTCCTCCTCCGTCGCGCCGCCCTCGACCGACTCGGCCCAGTCGTCGAGCGTGAGCCGCAGCTCGGTCACGTGCCGCCCGACGTCGCCGGCGACACCGAAATGGATCAGCGCGAGCCGCTCGGGATCGCGCCGCTCGATCTCGTCGAGCGTCAGCTGCCACGCATCGACGTCCACCTCCGGAGGCGGGGTGGGCGGCAGGACGGAGCGCCCCGGCAGGACGCGCACGCCGCACGCGTCGCCGGCCCACAGCGTCCCGTCCGGGTCGAGGTAGCAGACGTGGTGCGAGGCGTGACCCGGCGTCGGGAAGGACTCGAGCCCGAGCACGCGGCCGTCGACCACGTGGACGTTCTCCTGTGGCACCGGCGCGAGCTCGCCCCAGAGCGAGTCGAAGGTGTCGCCGTAAAGGCGGCGCGCGCTCTGCTCCAGCCGGGACGGGTCGACGAGGTGGGGCGCGCCGATCGGCGAGACGTGCACCTGCAGCGACGGGTGCTCGCGGACGAGAACGCCTGCGGCGCCGGCGTGGTCGAGGTGGATGTGGCTCAGCAGCAGGTGGCGCACGTCCGCCAGAGTCAGCCCGCGGTCGGCGAGCCCGGCCTTCAGCGCGTCGACCGTCGTCGAGGGGCCGCAGTCGAAGAGCGCGGGCCCGTCGTCGGTGTCGAGCAGATAGCTCGCGATCACGCGCTCGCGGCCGAGGTGGTAGAGGTCGATCGGCTCGGGTGCCGCCACGGTTTGATCCTATGCGCCGATGCTCTAGCCTCGGCTCGTGACGACCAGCGCACACCGGAAGGTCGTGACGGTGCTGTTCTGCGACGTGGTCGGCTCGACTGCGCTCGGAGAGTCGGTGGATCCCGAGGCGTTGCAGGGGCTGCTGGCGGGCTACTTCGAGCGGATGAAGGCGATCGTCGAGGGGCACGGCGGCTCGGTGGAGAAGTTCATCGGGGATGCGGTGATGGCGGTGTTCGGCGTGCCGATCGCACACGAGGACGACGCCCTTCGCGCGTGCCGTGCCGCCGTCGAGATGCGGGATGCGCTGCCGGAGCTCGGCGTCGAGGGACGGATCGGCGTCAACACCGGCGAGGTGCTGACCGGCACGGAGGAGCGGTTGGCGACCGGCGACGCGATGAACGTGGCGGCGCGGCTGGAGCAGGCTGCCGAGCCGGGCGAGGTGCTGATCGGCTCCGAGACGCTCGGGCTCGTCGGGCCCACGGCCGACGTCGGCGAGGAGCGGCTGCTCGAGTTGAAAGGCAAGAGCGAGCCGGTGGCGGCGTACCCACTGGTCGCCGTTCTCGACGCGCCGGAGCGGGCGCACTTCTCCCGCTTCGTCGGCCGCGCGCGTGAACTTCAACGGCTCGCCGACGCCTGGGACAGCGCGCTCATCGGCCCGCGTTGCGAGCTCGTCACCGTCGTCGGCGATCCGGGAGTCGGCAAATCGCGGCTCGTCGCAGAGGCGCTCGCGCGGGGCGACGCGCCGGTCTTGCGCGGCCGTTGTCTCTCCTACGGCGAGGGAATCACCTACTGGCCCGTCGTGGAGGTGGTGAAGCAGCTCGGCGCGCTCCCGAGTGACGAAGCGGCTGCAACCGCGATCCGGTCGCTACTCGGCGAGAGCGACACGGTTGCGGGCACCGACGAGATTGCGTGGGCGTTCCGGAAGCTGCTCGAGGAGCAGGCACCGCTCGTGGTCTGCTTCGACGACATCCAGTGGGGCGAGGAGACCTTCCTCGACCTCGTCGAGTCTACGGCCCTGCTCTCGACCGGAGCTCCGCTCCTGCTCCTTTGCATGGCGCGGCCGGAACTGCTCGACCGGAGACCCGGCTGGCCAGCGACGCTGCGGCTGGAGCCGCTACCGGAGGAGGAGGCCTACGCGCTGGTCGGCGAAGCCGTCCCGAGCGCGGTGCGGGAGCGAATCGTGCGCGCCTCGGCAGGCAATCCGCTCTTCGTGACGGAGATGGTCGCGCTGAACGCGGCGGGCGCCGGCCAGGTGGAGGTTCCGCCGACGCTGAAGGCGGTCTTGGCGGCCCGCATCGACCAGCTCGACGACCGGGAGCGGCGTGTGCTCGAGCGAGGCTCGGTAGAGGGAGAGCTCTTCCACCGTGGCGCCGTGCAAGCGCTGACGCCCGAGGAGACGGAGGTGACGCCCCGTCTCGCGGCGCTCGTACGACGCGGCCTTGTCCGTCCCGACCGGCCTGAGCTTGCGCGCGAGGACGCCTACCGCTTTCGCCACCTCCTGATCCGCGACGCCGCCTACGATGCCCTTCCCAAAGCGACGCGTGCCGATCTCCATCGCCGCTTCGCCGAGTGGCTGCAGGAGCATGGCCAGAGCCTCGTCGAGCTCGACGAGATCGTCGGCTACCACTTGGAGCAGGCCGCCCGCTATCTCGACGAACTCGGTCGGCCCGGCCCGGGGGTCGCCGTCGCCGCCGGCGGCCGCCTCGGCGTCGCCGGCCGGCGCGCCTTCTGGCGCGGCGACTGGCGCACAGCGGTCAGGCTGCTCGAGCGCGCGCTGTCGCTCATGCGTCCGTACCAGTTCGATCTCCATGTGGAAATCGAGCTCGCAGACGCGCTCTATTGGACCGATGTCACGCGGGGAGTCGCGGTTGCCGATGCCGCTGCCGAACGGGCAGAAACAGCGGCGGGGGAGGCCGAAGCGGCCCTCGCGCGCACGGTCGCCGCGCTGGCGCGACTTCTTACCGGCCAGTGCTCGGCCGACGAGGTCGAGAGCGCCGCCCGGGCGGCACTACCGCTGCTGGAGACCGCGGGGGACGACGAAGGCCTTGTCCATGCGTGGTATGCGCTCGCCTGGGCGGCCAACACACGCTGCCGCTTCGGAGACTGGGCAGATGCGATGGAGGCAGCGTTGCCTCACCTTCGCCGCGCCGGCCATCCAGTGCAGGGCTGGTTCGCGCTGATGCTGGCGGTCCCGCTGGCGGGCGGGCCGCGCCCGGCGAGCGAAGCGCTGGCGAAGCTCGATACCGTCTTTGGCGATCAGCCCTATGCCGGCGTCCTTTTGCTGCGAGCTCTGCTGCTCGCCATGCTCGACCGGATCGACGACGCCTGGGCCATCGCTCTCCCCGCTGATGAACGACTCCGCGAGCTCGGCCTTACCACCGGCGGGGAGTGGCTCTCGGAGATCGCCGTTCTCGCGGGCGATTACGAGGCCGCGGCCGGCTACCTAGGTGACGCTTGCGCCAGTCTGGAGGCAAACGGGAACTTCGCCGAGCTATCGACCTACGCTCCTGCGCGAGGTCGCGTCCTCTGCGCGCTCGGCCGTTTCGAAGAGGCAGAGCCACTGGCGATTCAGGGCCGCGACCTCGGCGGTGACGACGACCTGACAACGCAAATAATCTGGCGCGAGGTCGCGGCACGAGTGAAGGCGAATCGCGGTGACCACGCGGAAGCGGAAAGCCTCGCCCGCGAAGCCATCGAGCTCGCCGCGCAGACCGATTGCCCAGGACTGCAGGGCGACGCGCACTGCGATCTCGCCGAGGTGCTCGAAGTTGCCGGCCGACGGGCCGACGCGGTCGCCGCGTTGCGGGTGGCGCTCGACCGCTACGAGCGGAAAGAGATGCTCCCGCTCGCTCGCCGTGTGCGCGAGCGGCTCGCGGCGCTCGAGCCGGTCTAGACGCGTTCGCGCGCGGCCGCGAGGAGCCGCTCCGCCTCGTCGCGGTTGCCCCAGCCGCGCGTGTCGGTCCGCTTCGACGGCTCGAGATCCTTGTAGCGCTGGAAGAAGTGCTCGATCTCGTCGCGCAGCTCGTTCTGGACGTCGTGGATGTCCGCCACCCGCTCGAAGGACGGGTCGCCGAGCGGCACGCAGAGCAACTTCTCGTCAGGGCCCTTTTCGTCGGCCATGTGGAAGACGCCGATCAGCCGCACCCGAATCCGGCAGCCCGGGAAGGTCGGGTCGGAGACGAGCACCAGCGCGTCGATCGGGTCGCCGTCCTCGGCGAGCGTCCCCTCCACGAACCCGTAGTCGCCGGGGTACGCCATCGAGGTGAAGAGGCGCCGGTCGAGGATGATTCCGCCGAGCCCCTCGTCCCACTCGTACTTGTTGCGCGAGCCCGCCGGGATCTCGACGAAGACGACGTCCGTCATCCCGCGCGGGTAGACGCAGGCACGAGCGCGTTCTCGAGGTCGTCCAGGAGGTCGTCCGCCGACTCGATCCCCACCGAGAGGCGGACGAGGTTCGGCGGCGCCGCGAAGGGCGCGTCGGCCGTGGACGCGTGTGTCATCCGCGCGGGCACCTCGATCAGGCTCTCGACGCCGCCGAGCGACTCCGCGAGCCGGAACAGGTGTGTGCGCCCGGCGATCGCGGCCGCCTCCTCGGGCGACTCGGCCAGGAAGGAGACCATGCCACCGAAGTCGCGCATCTGCCGGGCCGCGATCTCATGCCCGGGGTGCGACGGCAGGCCCGGGTAGAAGACGCGCTCGACCCGCGGGTTGCGCTCGAGGAAGGCGGCGATGTCGATCGCGTTCGCGCAGTGCTGCCGCATCCGCACCGCGAGCGTCTTGATCCCACGCAGAACGAGCCAGCTGTCGAACGGCCCCGGCACCGCGCCGAGCGACTTCTGGAGGAAGCGCAGCCGCTCCGCCACGGTCGGGTCGTTCGTCGCGGCGAAGCCGCCGACCACGTCCGAATGTCCGCCGAGGTACTTCGTCGTCGAGTGGACCACGACGTCGGCGCCGAGCTCCAGCGGCTGTTGCAGGTACGGGGTCGCAAACGTGTTGTCGACGACGAGCAGCGCGTCCGCCGAGTGCGCGGCCTCGGCGGCGGCGCGGATGTCCACGATGTTGAGCAGCGGGTTCGAGGGCGTCTCGATCCAGACCATCCGCGTCGAGGAGTCGAGGTGCTCGCCGAGGTTCGCGAAGTTCTCCGCCGGCAGGTAGTCGAACCGGTACCCCTTCGGCTCGTAGACCTGGGACGTCATCCGGTAGACGCCGCCGTAGACGTCGGCGATGAGGACGACTCGGTCGCCGGGGTTGAGCAGGTGGAAGAGCGTCGTCGTCGCGCCCAGGCCGGACGCGTAGGCGACGCCGTCCTCTGCCGACTCGAGCGACGCGAGGGCGGTCTCCAGCGCGTGACGGGTCGGGTTCGCGACGCGCGAGTAGTCGTAGCCCTTGTGCTCGCCGACCGCGTCCTGCACATAGGTCGACGTCTGGTAGATCGGCGTGGTGATCGCGCCGGTCGCGGGATCCGGCTCCTGGCCGGCGTGGATCGCGCGGGTCTCGAAGTCCACGCGTTGAGTCTAGGCTCAGGAAGTAGGTGCGAGGCGCCAGACGGCGCCGTCCTCGGACATCGAGACGAAGACGCCGTTCGCCGTCGAGAGCACGCCGAGCGGCGCGGTTCCGGCCGGAATCGTCCGGATCACCGCGAGGTTGGCC
>DASXJG010000124.1:0-12219 GCA_036497525.1 Gaiellaceae bacterium | reverse complement strand
CGTCTTCCACATCCCCTGGAAGACCGGCGTCGAGCCGGTGAAGTGGATGCCGGCGAGGTGCTCGCTCGCGAGCGCCGGGTCGCCGATCGCGGCGCCCGAGCCGTAGACGAGGTTGATCACTCCGGGCGGAAGGCCGGCCTCCTCGAACAGCTGCATCAGGAAGTGCGCGCTGACGGCGGCGGTCGATGCGGGCTTCCACACGACCGTGTTGCCCATGAGCGCGGCCGATGTGGGGAGGTTGCCGGCGATCGACGTAAAGTTGAACGGCGTGACGGCGAAGACGAAGCCCTCGAGCGGCCGGTACTCGAGCCGGTTCCAGACGCCGGGCGAGGAGATCGGTTGCTCCGCGTAGATGCGCGTCATGTACTGGACGTTGAAGCGCCAGAAGTCGATGAGCTCGCAGGCTGCGTCGATCTCGGCCTGGTGTGCGGTCTTCGACTGGCCGAGCATCGTGGCGGCGTTCACCGTCTGGCGCCAGGGGCCGGCGAGGAGCTCGGCGGCGCGAAGGAAGACGGCGGCGCGATCCTCCCAGGGGGTCCGTGACCAGTCCTCCCAGGCGTCCGCTGCGGCGGCGACGGCGCGGTCGACCTCGGGCGCGCCGCCCTTGTGGACGTCCGCGAGGACGTGGCTGCGCTTGTGCGGCATGACCGCCTCGAAGGTGTCGCCGGTCTGGACGTCCTCGCCGCCGATCACGAGCGGGATGTCCAGGCGCTCCGCGGAGAGCTCGTTGAGGCGGAGCCGGAGCTCTTCGCGCTCGCGGCTGCCGGGCTCGTACCCGAGGACAGGTTCGTTGTGCGGCTCGGGAACGCGGAAGATGCCGTGGGAGCTCATGTGACGATTCTAGGATTTGCGGTCGTGACGGTGACGCAGGTCGCCTACGAGGTCGAGGACTGGGGCGTGGGGGAGCTCGTCGTCGTGGACGAGCGCGTCACGTGGCACGAGCTGCCGTGGCCGCGCCAGGACCCATCCCAAACCCCCACCCACCCGGGGGTCGGGGGTGTCGTATCACGGAAGCCGTCGAGTAAGTGTCGCGGCTTCGTCGCGGAAGTCGTGCAAATGCTGCAGCACTACTTCGAGGGCGAGCGCGTGCCGCTCGAGGACGTGCCGGTCGACCTCGACTATGAGACCTCCTTCTTCGACAGCTGCGCCGTCGCGCTCCGCGCGGTTCCCCGCGGCGAGGCAGTTTCATACGGCGAGCTCGCGGCGCTTGCGGGTGCTCCCGGGGCTGCCCGAGCGGCCGGCAGCTTCTGCGCCCGCAACCGGCTTGGCCTCTTCGTCCCCTGCCACCGCGTCGTCGGCGCCGCCGACCTGGGCTCGTACGGCTCATACGGCCTCGACTACAAGCGGCGGCTGCTCGCGCTCGAGGGATACGCCGGTGCTCTCTGACGACCTGCGGGAGGAGCTCGCAGCGATCGCGCCCGCCCGCGAGTGCGACCGCCTCGCCGAGCTCTCCGGGCTCTTCCACGTCGCCGGCCGCGCACACCTCCGCGGACGCGGCAGCGTCGACGTCCATCTCGACGTCTCGAGCTCGACCGTTGCCCGCCGCGCCTTCGCGCTCCTGCGCTCCCTCGGAGTGACATCCGAGATCCGCACCTACCGGCGCAGGGCGTTCGACCAGGCGACGCGCTACCAGCTCCACGTCGAGGGCTCCGAGACCGCCCACGAGACCCTGTACCGCGCCGGCGTCCTCGATCGCTCGCATCGACCACTCGACCGCCCACCGCAGCGCGTCGTCGCCCGCCGGTGCTGTGCCGCCGCGTACTTGCGCGGCGCCCTGCTCGGCTCGGGGACGCTGAGCGGCCCGAGAGGCCCGCACCTGGAGATCCGCACGGCCGAGACCGAAGGAGCCCGCTACCTCGCAGGCGTCGCGGAACGCCTCGGCGCCGAGCTCAATGTCCAGGCGCGCGCCTCGCACGCCACGGCGTACGCGAAGGGGACGGAGGCGATCGCAGACGTCCTCGTCGCCGCCGGCGCCGTCGACCTCGTCCTCGCGCTCGAGGAGCAAGCCGTGCTCGCTGCGACGCGCGCCGACGCGAACCGGCTCGCGAACGCAGACCACGCCAACCTCGTCCGGACCAGCCGGGCCGCCCACGCCCAGCTCGCGGCTGTGCACCGCCTCGATCTCGACGCCTTGCCCGACGACCTGCACGAGATCGCGCTCCTCCGACTCCGCCATCCGACCGCTTCCACCGCCGAGCTCGCGCGCCGCTGCAAGCCCGGACTGTCGAAGGCGAGCGCCTACCGGAGACTCCGCCGTTTGCAGGAGCTTTCAGGTTCGTGAACTGCCTCGTTATCCGTTGCAAGTCTTCTAGCGCGGCAACAACTCAGGAGGCATACTCGAACCGGCGGGTCCTGCTCGTCCGGCGGTGGATTCAGACCCCGTCCGCTGCCAGGTCTCGAGCGGGTGAGGGACCGGGAGGGTCGTCCTCGGAGCTTCCCGGTCCGCCCGCCGTCTGCGTCGAAGCCGCGTGACGACTGCGGGAAGGTCCGGATTTCCGCCCCGGCGGCCCGGTTAGACTCGGTGGGCAACCGACGACGAGAAGAGGCTCAGCAATGGCGAAGATCAGGGTCGGGATCAACGGGTTCGGCCGCATCGGCCGCAACTTCCTCCGCGCCCAGCTTCAGCGGGGCGGCGACTTCGAGATCGTGGCCGCGAACGACATTGGCGACACGAACACGATGGCGTACCTCCTCAAGCACGACTCCGTGCTCGGAACGCTCGACGTCCCGGTCGAGGCCGGCGACGGGGCGATCACCGTCGGCGGGCACGAGATCAAGTTCTTTTCCGAACGCGACCCCGCAGACGTGCCGTGGGCCGATCTCGGCGTCGACCTCGCGGTCGAGTCGACCGGCCTGTTCACCAAGCGGCCGGACGCCGAGAAGCATCTGCAGGCGGGGGCGAAGAAGGTCGTCATCTCCGCTCCTGCCACCGATCCGGACCTCACGGTCGTCCTGGGCGTGAACGACCGCGAGTACGACCCGGAACAGCACAACATCATCTCGAACGCGTCGTGCACGACGAACTGCGTCGCGCCGGTTGCCAAGGTCCTGCACGAGGCGTACACCGTCGAGCGCGGCTTCATGACGACGATCCACGCGTATACGAACGACCAGCACGTCCTCGATCTCCCGCACAAGGACCTTCGCCGGGCCCGCGCCGCCGCGATCAACCTCATCCCGACCTCCACCGGTGCCGCGCGTGCGGTCGGGGTCGTCCTGCCCGAACTGAAGGGCAAGGTCGACGGCATGTCGATGCGCGCGCCGGTGCCGACCGGCTCGGTCGTCGACCTCGTCGTCCAGGTAGGGGCCGAGCCGACGGTCGACGAGGTCAACGAGCTGTTCCGGTCGCTGGCGGACAAGGGCGACTTCGAGGGGATCCTCCAGTACACGGACGAGCCGATCGTCTCGACCGACATCGTCCACTCGTCGTACTCCTCGATCCTCGACAGCGGCCTGACGATGACGAACGGGAACCTGCTCAAGGTCTTCTCCTGGTACGACAACGAGTGGGGCTACAGCTGCCGTCTCGTCGACCTCGTGGAGAAGATCGGGGCGACCCTGCCGGCCGCGGTCGGCGCGTAGGAGCCGCGATGCGCCTGCCGCGCTCGGTCCGCGACGCCGACGTCGCGGGGAAGACCGTCCTGGTCCGCTCAGACCTCAACGTGCCGCTGGAGGGCGGCCGCGTCGCCGACGACACGCGCATCCGCGCCTCGCTGCCGACCCTGGAGCTCCTGGTCGAGCGGGATGCCGCCGAGGTGCGCGTCTGTTCTCACCTCGGCCGGCCGAAGACGGAGGAGGACCGCCCGAAGTACGCGATGGCCCCCGTCGCGGAGCGGCTGCGCGAGCTCCTGCCGGACGAGCGCGTCGATGTGCTCGAGAACACGCGCTTCGACCCCGGCGAGACGACGAACGACGAGCGCTTTGCGCGCGAGCTCGCCGACGGCTGCGACCTCTACGTGAACGACGCCTTCGGCTCGGCCCACCGCGCGCACGCGTCGACGGAGGCGGTCGCGCACCTCCTGCCCGCCTATGCCGGCCTGCTGATGCTGGCCGAGCTCGAGCATCTCGGACGGCTGCTCGGCGATGTCGAGCGGCCCTTCGTGCTCGTCTCCGGCGGAGCCAAGGTGGAGGACAAGCTCGGCGTCCTGAGCAACCTCGGCGGCCGTGCCGACACCGTCCTCGTCGGCGGCAAGATGGCAGAGGAGCTGCGCGCCGAGAACCCGCTCGACTACGAGGTCGAGCTGCCGGTCGACGTGGTCGGCGCGGCCGAGTTCGCGGCCGACGCCGAGCCACGCGTGTACGCGTTCGAGCAGCTCCCTGACGGCTGGCTCGGCCTCGACATCGGTCCCGAGACGCGGACGCGCTTCGTGGAGGCAATCGAGGAGGCAAGGACGATCTTCTGGAACGGGCCCATGGGCGTGTTCGAGTGGAACAACTTCGCGGAGGGAACGAGAGCCGTCGCCCGTGCGGTCGCGGCGAACCAGGACGCGTTCTCGGTCGTCGGCGGCGCCGACTCCGTCCGCGCGCTCAACGAGCTCGGGCTCGCGGACATGGTCTCGTGGGTCTCGACCGGCGGGGGCGCGAGCCTCGAGCTGCTCGAGGGCAAGGAGCTGCCCGGGGTGGCGGTGATCCCGTCGTGATCATCGTCGGCAACTGGAAGATGTTCCAGGGCCCGGATCCGGCGACCCTGACGGATCTCGACGCGATCGTCTGCCCGCCGTTCACGAAGCTCCGCAAGTGCGTCGAGGCCGGCCTGACGACCTACGCGCAGAACGTCCACTGGGACAACGAAGGCGCGTACACGGGCGAGATCTCGCCGACGATGCTCCTCGATCTCGGCGTCGCCGGCTCCCTCGTCGGGCACTCGGAGCGCCGGCAGTACTTCGGCGAGAGCGACGAGACCGTCGGCCTGCGGATGCGGGGCGCGCTCGCGGCCGGGCTGCGGGTCGTGGTCTGCGTCGGCGAGACGCTCGAGGAGCGTCGCGGCGGCGAGACCGAAAACGTGCTCCGCCGGCAGCTCTCCGTGGTCGAGCCGCACCCGGATCTCGTGCTCGCATACGAGCCCGTGTGGGCGATCGGGACGGGCCAGACCGCGACACCCGAGATCGCGCAGGAGGCTCACGCCTTCATCAAGTCGGTCGTCGACGCCCCGGTCCTCTACGGCGGCTCCGTGAAGCCGGACAACGCGGGAACGCTGCTGGCGCAGCCGGACGTCGACGGAGCCCTTGTCGGCGGCGCGTCCCTCGACGTCGACTCGTTCAAGGCGATATGCGAGACGGCCGCACGTATCCCCTCGTAGCCCTCGTCATCCTCGACGGGTGGGGGATCGCGCCGCCCGGCCCCGGCAACGCGATCGAGCTGGCCGACACGCCCGTGTTCGACCGGCTGTGGCGCGACTACCCGCACGCGCAGCTCGCGGCCTCCGGCGAGGCGGTCGGGTTGCCCGACGGCCAGATGGGCAACTCCGAGGTGGGCCACCTGACGATCGGCTCCGGCCGGATCCTCCTGCAGGACCTCGTGCGCGTGAACGCGGCGATCGAGAGCGGCGAGCTCTTCGAGAACGAAGCCTTGCGCGGCGCGTTCGAGCGTGGGGAGCGCGTCCACCTGCTCGGGCTCGTTTCCCACGGCGGCGTGCATTCGCACATCGAGCATCTCCAGGCTCTGCTCGAGTTCGCGCCGGAGAAGACCTGGATCCACGGGTTCACGGATGGTCGCGACGTGTCGCCGCACTCGGCGGTGCACGACCTTGCGGAGCTGCCGGTCGACCACATCGCGACCGTCGCCGGCCGGTACTACGCGATGGACCGTGACAAGCGCTGGGATCGCACGGAGCGGGCGCTGAGCGCGATCGTCGACGGCGACGGCGAGCACGCGGACGATCCGGTTGCGGCAGTTCAGGCAAGCTACGACCGCGGAGTCACCGACGAGTTCATCGAGCCGGTGGTCATCGACGGGCGGCCGCGCCTCGATCCCGCGCGGGACACGGCGATCTTCTTCAACTTCCGTCCAGACCGAGCGCGGCAGCTCTCGGAGAAGCTCGGCGAGCTCGGCGTCGACTTGACGACCATGACCCGCTACCGCGACGACTTCGACTTCCCGGTTGTCTTTCCGGAGCATGTCGTCCAGAACACGCTCGCCGAGGTGCTCTCGGAGCACGGCATCCGCCAGCTTCACGCGGCCGAGACGGAGAAGTACGCCCACGTGACCTACTTTCTCGACGGAGGGCGGGAAGAGGCGTTCCCCGGCGAGGACCGGATCGTCGTCGACTCGCCGCGGGACGTGCCGAGCTACGACCACAAGCCGGAGATGTCGGCGCCGGAGTTGACCGACCGTGTTGTCCGAGCGGTGGACGATGATGGCTACGGCTTCGTGGTCGTCAACTTCGCGAACCCCGACATGGTCGGCCACACAGGCGTGATTCCGGCCGTCGTCGATGCGGTCGAGACGGCGGACGCGTGTCTTGGTCGCGTCGTCGACGCGGTCGAGCGGGCCGGCGGCGTCTCACTCGTGATCGCCGATCACGGCAACGCGGAGACGCTCCTTCAGGAGGACGGCGTGAGCCCGCACACGGCCCACACGACCAACCCGGTGCCGGTGATCCTCACCGCTCCGGATGCACGTTTGCGCGACGGCGAGCTTGCCGAGGTTGCTCCCACGGTGCTTTCCCTCCTGGGGCTCCAGGCGCCTCCAAACATGACCCAAACAGATCTTTTTGAATCGTGACATTTCGGTCTATACTGCTGCACCTTGTCGCTGCCCCAGCCTGATCACGGCGTCCTGCGGAAGGCGCAGCGAGGCGACGAACGCGCCTTCTCGATCATCGTCCGCACCTACCAGGTTCCGGTCTACAACTACGTGCTGCGGATGGTGGGCGACCGCTCGCTCGCCGAGGACCTGACGCAGGAGGTCTTCCTGCGCGTCTACCAGGGGCTGCCGCGCTTCTCGCTCCGCTCGAAGTTCACGACGTGGCTCTTCCAGGTGACGAAGAACCGCGTGCTCGACGAGCTCCGCGCGACGGAGCGCCGGCCGAGGGCGGTCGTCGATCTCGACGACATCCCGCCGCTCGAGGTTCTCGACGCGCCGTTCGAGCGGCTCGAGGCGATCGACGCCGTCTGGCGCGCGGTCGAGCGGCTCAGCGTCGACCTGAAGATGGCGCTTCTGCTCCGCGACGTCGTCGGTCTCTCCTACAGCGAGATCGCAGACTCGCTCGAGGTCACGCTCGCCACCGTCAAGTGGCGGATCTGGAAGGCGCGCGAGGACGTCCAGCTCGCGCTCGCGCAGGAAGGGATCGAGCTCTTCCCCGAGCCCGTGGTCAAAGAGACGGCTCCTGCTGCTTCGGTTGCTCAGGCCACCGGCCCGGTGCTCGCGCCGCCGATCCTGCCCGTCTCCGCGTAGCGGCGCTACTGACCTAGTTCCAGCCGCGCCGCGAGCAGCTCCGGCAGGCCTGCTTCGCGGATCTCCTGCTGGGTCCGCTGGATGTCGTACTCGACCCGGCGGAAGCTCGCGCGCCGCGCATCGAGGTCGAGCACGAGATAGGCGGCGCGAGGGTCGCCGTCGCGCGGTTGTCCGACGGAGCCGGGGTTGAGGAGCGCCTGCACGTCCGCGAGCGCCAGCTCGGTGCCGGCCGGCGCGAGCCCTCCGTCCAGGTCGCCGTCGCCGGACCGCGCCACCCGAAGCGCCACGTGGCTGTGTCCGACGAGGACGAGCGGAGAGCCTGCGATCTCGAGCGTCGCGAGGGCGGCCTCGTCGCTGAGAACGTACTCCCAGACCGGGTCGCGGGCCGAGCCGTGGTAGAGGGCTACGCCGTGCGCGGTGCCCTTGGGCTCGAGCGGCTCGAGGAGAGCGCGCGCCTCCGGGTCGAGCACGTCGCGGGTCCAGCGGGCCGCGATCCCGGCCTCTCCGCCGAACTCCACGAAGTCGATCGTCCCGAGGACGCCCAGGTCGTGGTTGCCCGCAAGACAGACGTCCGCCAGGTCGGCGATCAGCGCGCAGCATTCGTTCGGCCGCGGCCCGTAGCCGACGAGGTCGCCGAGGCACCAGAGCTCGTCAGGCGCCTCCGCCTCGATCGCTCCGACGACCGCCTCCAGCGCGTGCAGGTTCGAGTGGATGTCGGAGACGACTGCGACGCGCATCGGCAGCGGCGTACGCTAGTCCGGCGAGTACCGGCACAGTCGCGGCCACCTCGGACGTGACGAAGAGCAGCAGTCCCCACAGTCCCGCGGCGACGCCGGTCACCGCCGCGGCGCCGAGCTTCCGCCGGCCCGCCACGACGACGCCGAGCAGCGCGGGGGCGAGCAGATCGAGCCAGCCCATCACCGCGGAGCCGAAGGTCGCCTGCTGCAAGCTCGGCAGCGGCGTGCCGGCGGCGTGGGGGAGGGCTACGCCCTGGAGCGCGTTCGTCGCCTCCTGCACGCCCGTCGTCCCCCAGACGAGGACGATGTCGAGCGCGGCGAGAGCGACGAGACCGACCCGGATCGACCACGCAGGCGCAACCGTGGCAGCGCCGGAGGCGGCGGCGAGGCAGGCCCCCGCGATCAGCGCGACGCCGGCGGCATCCTGGACGAGGCCGTGCGCGAGCCAGGCCGCGATCCACAGCGCTGCGGCAACCGGCGGCCAGAGCCACCAGCGCGGGCTACCGCGGAACAGCCCGCCCGCGGCCGCCAGAACGGGCGTGCCGAACGTCGCGAGCAGCGCGAGCGCATGTGGCCCCCGCGGGACGAGGTCGATGATCAGGACTCCGGCGCCCAGCAGCGCGGCCGGCACCGCGACCCAGAGCCAGCTCCGCCCACGGGTCCGTGCCTGCCGCCCAGGCGCGGCCGCCGTTGCGGCCTGCACGGCGCAAAGGACCGCGTAGGAGGGAGCGAGGCCGAGACTCAGGTGTCGTCGTCCGCGTCCGGGTCCGGGTGGCCCGGCGCCTCGGGCAGGTTCCGGATGCCCTCGCGCGTCACGTACTTCGACCACGAGTCCTGCAGCGCGGCGATCAGCTCCGGGATGAAGATCGGCGACGCGTTGACCCTGGCGACGACTGCACCCGGCACGTCTCCCTGCTCGACCTCGTGCTCGATCCGGGCGAAGGTGAGCGTGAACTCGTACTGCGAGAAGCTCACGTTTGCGAAGTTCGCGTACGTCCCGCCGATCAGCTCGGCCGGCATCTGGATGTTGAGCCGCCGCTCGTCGGAGGCCGGCTCCGGCTCAGGTTGGTTGAGCTCTTCCTCGTCCATGGCCACATACTAGGGCCGTGCCCGACAACGTTCGCCTTCGGCGGATCGGCTGGCTGCTGGCAGCCGTCGCGGTGACGCTCGTCGCCGGCACGATCGGCTTCCGGGAGACGCTGCACGAGTCGTGGTTCCAGTCGTTCTACCGCGCGGGCGTCACCGTGACCCTGACCGGGCTCGACTCCATTCCCGCCAACAACGGCTCTCGGATCATCTCCCTGATCCTCGTCGCCGCCGGTCTGACGATCATCGGCTACGCGGGCGCGGTTATCGTCGAGGCGATCACCGGCGGCGTCGTCTCGGGCGCGCTGGCGGAACGACGGAGGGAGCGGACGATCGACCAGCTGCGCGACCACTACATCATCTGCGGCTACGGCCGGGTCGGCCGGCGGGTCGCCGAGGAGTTCAGGGCGGCGGACGAGCCGTACGTCGTGCTCGACTTCCACGAGGATGCGGTCACGGCGGCGAAGGAGGACCGCGTGCTTCTGCTCGAGGGCGACGCGACGAAGGACGAGAACCTGAGGAAAGCCGGGCTCGAGCGCGCCCGCGGGCTGGTCGCCGCCTCCGACTCGGACGCCGACAACCTCTACGTCGTCCTCTCGGCCCGTTCGGCTCGGCCCGAGCTGACGATCGTGGCGCGGGCGTCCGGCGCGGACGCGGAGCGGAAGCTGCGGCTCGCCGGCGCAGACCGCGTGGTGCTCCCGTACACGACCGCGGGGCGGGTGATGGCGAACCTCGCGCTCAAGCCGCAAGTGACCGAGTTCCTCGACGTGGTGACGACGGCGACCGGCCCCGACCTCCAGCTCGCGGAGATCGAGGTGCGCGAGACGTCCGCGGCGCCGGGACGCACGATCCGCGAGCTCCGGATCCGGCACGAGACCGGAGCGCTCGTCGTCGCACTGCGGAAGCCGGACGGAAGCTTCGACACGACTCCGGAGCCGGACACGCCCTTCGAGGTCGGCGACGTCCTGATCGGAGTCGGCTCGCCCGACGAGATCCAGGCGCTCGAAGATCTCTTCGGGCCACACGAGACCGTTGCCGGCTGACCCCGTCAAGTCCCTGGCGGCGGCGCTCGCCACAGCGGCCGGCGCGAACCTCGAGCTCGAGCGCCCGAGTGAGGCCGAGTACGGCGACTACGCCACGAACGTCGCGCTCCAGTTGGCGGGAGCCCGGCGCAAGCCGCCGCGGGAGATCGCGGCGGAGATCGCCGAGGCGGCCGCGACCCTGGAAGCGGTGGGTCGAGCGGAGGTCGCGGGACCGGGCTTCGTCAACCTCTTCCTTCGGGACGAATGGTTTGCGTCCGCGCTCGGCGGGATCCTCGCCGACGGCGAGGAGTACGGCAGCGGGGGAGCCGAGCCGCGGCAGCGGGTGCAGGTGGAGATGGTGTCGGCGAACCCGACCGGTCCGATCCTCGTCTCGCACGCCCGCAACGGCGCGTACGGCGACTCCGTCGCGCGCCTGCTCGAGCTCGCGGGGAACGACGTGGAGCGCGAGTACTACTACAACGACGCCGGCGGGCAGATGGAGCGGTTCCGCGCGTCCGTCGAGGCGGTGCGGCGAGGCGAGCCGGTTCCCGAGGACGGTTACCACGGCGAGTACGTGCGCGGGCTTGCGGAGATCGAAGGCGACCCCGTCCCCGTCATGCTCGAGTCGATGGAGGCCACGCTCGAGCGCTTCCGGATCCACTTCGACTCGTGGGCGAGGCAGAGCGTCGTCGAGGAGCGGCTTCCCGAGCTTCTGCCGCGCCTCGACACGTACGAGAAGGACGGCGCTCTCTGGGCCCGCTCGTCCGCCTACGGCGACGAGGAGGACCGCGTCCTCCTCCGCTCCGAGAGCCGCACGCCGACGTACCGCGCCGCCGACGTCCCGTACCTCGCTGACAAGCTCGACCGCGGCTTCGACCTGGCCATGTACGTCCTCGGCGCCGACCATCACGGAACGCGCAACTGGTACGCCGCGGTCGCGCGGATGCTCGGCTACGACCCGGCGCGCGTGGAGGTGCTCCTCTACCAGCCCGTCCACCTGATCCGCGGCGGCGAGCAGGCGAAGATCTCGAAGCGGGCCGGCGATGTCGTCTTCCTCGACGAGTTCCTGGACGAGATCGGCGTCGACGCCGCGCGCTGGTATCTCGTCAACCGCGGCCCCGACCAGGCGATCGACATCGACGTCGACCTCGCCGCGGAGCGGTCGCAGAAGAACCCCGTCTACTACGTCCAGTATGCGCACGCGCGCATCGCCGGGATACTGCGCAACGCCGGCGACGCGGCCGTCTCCGCCGAGCCTGCGGTGCCGCTCGCTCCAGAGGAACGGGAGCTCGTGAAGCGGCTCGGGGAGCTCCCGGGAGTCGTGGCCGAGGCGCTGGCCAGGCGTGGGCCTCAGGGCATTCCCGCCTACGCGATCCGCGTGGCCGACGACTTCCACCGCTTCTACCACGAGCACCGCGTGCTCGAGAGCGAGCAGGAGGCGTTCCGGCTCGGCCTCTGCCGTGCGACGGGGACGGTCATCGCCCGCTGCCTCGATCTCGTGGGAGTCGAGGCACCGGAGCGGATGTAAGACTCCGGCCCGTGGACGGGCTGCTCCTCACGCGCCGCGAGCGGCTTCGCAGCTACGGCGAGAAGACCGGGCTCGTGCTCGGGCCGTCGCTCGTCCTCGCCCTGGTCGTGCTCGCGCTGGGGCAGTGGGCCGATGCGATCTTCGTCGTCGCTGCGGCAGGGATGACGGCGCTCGCGCTGGGCTCGACACTCCGATCGCGGTTGGGGGCCGCGATCTTCGGGCTCGTGCTCGCGGGTGGGCTCGTGGCGTTCCTGCTCGTGATCTCCTGGTTCATCTCCCATCCGATCCAGCGCGGCGACTAGGAGGGCTTGGCGAAAATCAGGCTGTGCCGCCGGCGCACGCTGCTCGCCCGCTGAGCTGCGTCCTCGGTCGCCCGAATAGCTGCGCTATTCGAGCTCCCTGCGTCCTTGTCAGCGAACGACCATCGCACGCCGACGACGAGCGGCTTTCC
>DASXJG010000123.1:0-3380 GCA_036497525.1 Gaiellaceae bacterium | reverse complement strand
CTCTTTCACGTCGAGGCGCTTGAGGATGTCCTTCAGCCGGGTGCGCTCGTCGTCGTCGAGCCGGCGCGAGACGCCGAGGCCCTCTCCCTGCGGCACGAAGACGACGAACCGGCCCGGCAGCGAGATCTGCGTCGTCAGCCGTGCGCCTTTCGTCTTCATCGGATCCTTGACGGCCTGGACGAGGATGGTCTGGCCGCGCGAGATCAGATCCTGGATCTTGCGCCCGTGCCCCTTCTCGAGCTCGGGGCTGACGATCTCGTCGACGTAGAGGAAGCCGTTCTTCTCGAGGCCGATCTCGACGAACGCCGCCTCCATGCCGGGCAGGACGTTGTCGACGCGGCCGAGGTAGATGTTGCCGGCGATCGAGCGACGCTCGGGCCGCTCGAGGTAGACCTCGGCGACCTGGCCGTCCTCGAGGACGGCGACGTCGCGCTCGCCGACGTCGACGGAGACGATCAGCTCGCGCTTCGCGGCGGGAAGCGGGGCGCGGCGCTGCGGCTCGCGGCGCCGGCGGGTCGATTGGTCGCGGCGGCGCTCCTGCCGCTGCGAAAGCTCGCGCCGCTGCGGCTGCTTCGGCTCGGCCTTCTCCTTCCGCTCCGGCGTGGCCGCGCCGGCGGTGGACCCGGGCTTCTTGCGCCCGCGCCCGCCACGGCTGCCGCGGCGGCGCTTCGGCTTGGTCGGATCGGTCGATTCAGAGCCGGCCGCGTCGGCGGCCGGTTCCGTCAGCTGGGGCTCGGGCTTCGCCTCGAGCTCGGGTACGTCAGAACGTTGGTCGTCGGAAGACTTTTTCTTCCGGATACGGAACCAGGGCAAGAAATTGCTCCTTCGTGGGAGCGCGCGGCAGCTACCTCAGGAGAGGTGCGCGCGCGCTCGTTGTCAATGAAAAGGCTTGGCATGGCCTACGAGTGCAGGGTAGCAACCGCTCCCCCCGGGGTCCGTCCGAGCCCGGACCTACGATCCGGCCAACTCACGACCGGGAGGTGACGGTGGTGGCGAAACGCGAGGCCGAAGAGCTCCTGCAGATCGAAGAAGCTGATGCGTGGTTCGAGTACCTCGAGGTGACTCGGAGCCAGTCCGAGAACCGCTACCACGAGGTCGAGCCATGGGCCTGGGCGCGTCTGTCGCAGCGCCTGCGCGCTATCAAGGCGCGGCGCGCGCGGCTCCGGCCGGCCGCGGCGGCGTAGGAGCGAGCTCGAAGCGAAGGCGCGCGGCCTCGCCGAGCGCACGCGTCCCCGCATAGGCCACCGCGACCTTCACCGGCCAGCTCGCGCCGGGCACCAGGCCGAGCGCCTGCCGCGCGAGAGCGCGCAGCCCGAAGCCGGCGCCCAGGATTGCCGCGAGCTCCGGCAGGCGCTCCGGAGGGTCGTCGGCCGCGCCGTAGGCCTGGGCGAGCCGAAGCACGAGCCGGAATTGGTTCAGCACCAGCACCGGCAGGTCGGCCCCCGGAACCCAGATCGCCGCCGCAAGCAGGCCGTTCTTCCGCGCGAAAGCCGCGACGAGCTGCTCGCTCACGGCCTCGCGGAGCAGCGGGACGCGCGCGGCGAGCGGCGCGCCGTGCTCCCCCAGCCGCGCGGCGATCGCCTGCGCGATCGTCTCGAGCGGGAACGCTTCGCCGGCGCCGACCCAGACGACGTCGGTCGCGAGCACGTACGGGATCGGGCTGTCGCTTGCGACACCGACGGCGACGGCGATTTCGGGGACGGCGGCGCGCCGCGCACGTCGCAGTAGAGCGATGTCCTCGTCGCCGGGCTCAGCCGCCAGAACGTGCACGTACGCGGCGGCCCCTTCCGGACCGCCCAGGCGGACTGCTCCCGGCTCCGCTCGGCCGCGGCGAAGCTGCTGTCGCAGCAGGTGCGCGTGCTCGCCCGCACCACCCACCGAGAGAACGTGCTCGCCCCGGCCCGATCGTGCGATCTCCCGCAGGAGCTTCCGGAGCGCCCCCGCGGAGACCGGTAGCTCGAGCATCAGCGGCGGCGCGAGTATCGCGACACGCGGCCCCGCGCGTGGATCGCGAGCAGCACGCCCATCGCCGCCAGGTTGGCTATGAGCGAGGAGCCGCCGACGCTGACGAATGGCAGAGGGATACCGGTGATCGGCGCGATTCCCATCGTCATGCCGACGTTGACGAAGATCTGGAACAGGAGCGCGATAACGATGCCGCCGGCGGCGATCGCAGAAAAGAGATCGCGCGCCACGGTCACCACCCGCAGGCCGCGCCAGAGCACGAGGAGGTAGAGCCCGAGCAGGATCACGGCTCCGATGAATCCCCGTTGCTCGGCGAACCCGGCGAAGATGAAGTCGGTTCCGCTCTCCGGCAGGAAGCCGAACTTGACCTGCGTGGAGTTGTTCGTGCCCCGTCCCCGGAACTGGCCCGACCCGATCGTCGTCTTCGACTGATCGAGGTTGTAGCCGGCGGCAGCGGGACACGTTGCCGGATGCGTGAAGCAGGTCAGGCGCTGCTGCTGGTAGCTCTTGAGCACGTTGACGCCGGCACTCGGCCCCGCCCAGAGAACGCCGACCACGAGCAGCACGACGACCGAGCCGAGCACGGCGAGGTGGCGCCACGGCACTCCCGCCACGAAGAGCATCGCGCCGAGCGCGGCGAGGTACACGAGCGCCGTGCCGAGGTCGGGCTGGACGAAGACGAGCAGCACGGGCACGAGGCCGATCCCGACCACCTTCAACGTCGTCTCCCACGTGGTCAGGTCGCGCTGGCGCTCGGCCAGCATTCCCGCGATGGCGAGGACGAAGAGAAGCTTCCCGAACTCCGACGGCTGGAAGGTGAAGAAGCCGAGGCTGATCCAGCGCGTCGAGCCGTGCGCCGCGTGGCCGACGAGCAGGACGAAGGCGATGACGACGGCCGTGCCGACAAAGATCGCGCGCCAGTAACGCCGGTAGAGATCGGGATCGATGAGCGCCGCCGCAACGAGCACGACCCCGCCCACGCAGGCGTAGAGGATCTGGCGGTTGAGGTAGTAGCTCGGATCGCTCGCGACGGCGAACTTCGTGACGCCCGCGACGCCCCACAGCCCGACCGCTACGAGCCCTGCGACTCCTACCAGCAGGACCCAGTCGATGGAGCGGACAACGGCGAGCAGGCGCGGCGCGTCGCGCTCGGCGCGCAGCCCTGCCCGTTGTGATCCTGCGTACTCGAGCATCAGTCGGAGTGGATGTATCCCAGTTGCGTCGGCTGGACGTTGAAGTATTTCGCGAAGACCCGCTCGGCGGCCGGCGCCGCTGCCGCGCCGCCCTCGCCGCCGTTCTCGATCACGGCGCAGACGACGATCTTCGCGTCGTTCGCCGGACCATAACCGCACCACCACGACTGGTCCGCCTCACCCGTGTACCCCGGGAGGTGGACGGCCTTCTGCGCCGTCCCG
>DASXJG010000122.1:0-12050 GCA_036497525.1 Gaiellaceae bacterium | reverse complement strand
GGCGCTCGCCGGCGTCGGACGCCACGTGATCCTGCGCCCCGCAGTGCAGAAGCGCTACGTCGAGCTCGAGGAGCCGACGCTCGACGACCAGCGCTCGGACCTCGAGCGCCTGCTCGACGCGATGGACGACGTCGAGCCGCGGGTCCCGCTCGAGGTCGTGCGCACCCTCGGCGGCACGCTGCGCGAGTCCGACTGGAAGGTGACGGCGGTGCTCGCCGACGACCTGCTGATCGGAGTCGAGCCCGGAGACACGAGCGGCGCCCGGCACGCGATCGCCTTCGACCTCGGCACCACGACCGTCGTCGCGACCCTGCTCGACCTCGAGACGGGGCTGCCGAAGGCGGTGCGGTCGATCCTCAACGCCCAGCAGCCGTTCGGCGCGGACGTGATCTCCCGGATCTCGGCGATCATGATGGAGGACGACGCGCTCGAGCGGCTGCAGCGGCACGCTCACGAGACGCTGCAGCAGCTGACCGGCGAAGTGTGCGACGAGGCGGACGTCGATCCGGGCGACGTCTACGAGATCGTCGTCACCGGGAACCAGACGATGATCCAGATCGCCCTCGGCATCGACCCGGAGCCGCTGTCGATGGCGCCCTTCACCGTCGTCACGCGGCGCATGCCGGAGGCGACGGCCATCGACTTCGGTGTCGCCGTCCACCGGCGGGCACCGGCCGTCACGTTCCCCGCGCTCGGCGCGTACGTCGGCCCGGACATCGTCGCCGGCATCCTTGCCACCGGCATCACCCTCGACCGCCGGGTGCGCCTCTTCATCGACGTGGGCACGAACTCGGAGATCGTGCTCGGCTCCTCCGCGAGAACGCTGGCGACCGCCGCCCCCGCCGGGCCCGCGTTCGAGGCGGCGCAGATTCGCTGCGGCATGCGCGCCGCGGACGGCGCGATCGAGGGCGTGAAGATCGTCGACGGCGAGGTCGAGCTGACGGTCATCGGCGACGTCGCGCCGGTCGGCCTGTGCGGGTCGGGGCTGGTGGACGCCGTCGCGGAGCTCGTCGGCGCCGGGATGCTCGACCACTCCGGGCGCTTCATCCTCGACACGTCACAGCGCTTCGGCAAGATCGGAGAGGAGAACGTCTTCTATCTCAGCGACGACGTCTACCTCTCGCAGCGCGACGTGCGCGAGCTCCAGTTCGCAAAGGCGTCCATCGCCACCGGCTGGAATCTGCTGTGCCGCGACCTCGACATCGAGCCGGGGGAGATCGCGCAGGTGCTGCTCGGCGGATCGTTCGGCTCGTACCTCAGTGCGGCGAGCGCGGTGAAGATCGGGCTCGTGCCGAAGCTGCCGCTGACGCGGATCGTCTCGGCCGGGAACGTCGCCGGCGAGGGCGCCAAGATCGCCGCTCTTTCGGTGACCGAGCGCGCGGCCGCGAACGCGGTGCTCGACGAGGTGGAGTACGTCGAGCTGTCCGGTCGCGCCGACTTCAACGACCTGTTCGTCGACCAGCTCGCCTTCCCGGGATGACGCAGGTCGTCGTCTCCTGCGGAGCACTCGCGCTTCACGTGAAGCAGATCGCCGCTCGGCGCGGCTGGGACCTCGAGGTGCGGCCCGTCCCTCCGGAGCTGCACAACCGGCCCGAGCGGATTCGCGCGGCGGTCGACAAGGCTGCCGACGGCGACGACGCCGTCGTCGCCTACGCCCACTGCGGCGCCGACCTCGACGGCTATCCGCGGCTTGCGGGCGCGCACTGCTACGAGGTGTTCGGCGCCGAGCATGAGCCCGGGACGTACTTCCTCACCGACTTCCTCGTGCGGAGCTTCGACCACGTCGTCTGGCGCGGGCTCGGCCTCGACCGCCATCCGGAGCTGCTCGACGACTACTTCCGCAACTACGAGAAGGTCGTCTGGCTGGCCCAGGAACCGACGCCCGAGCTCCACGCCGCCGCCGAGCACGCAGCCGAGCGCCTCGGCTTGCCCCTCGAGGTCCGCAACGCCGGCGTGGAAGGATTGGAGCGAGAGCTGGAGAGGCTGCTGTGCTGATCAACGACCTGCCGCGCTACGAGATCCTCGACGAGGCCGCGCTCGCCGAGCTCGAGCGCGGCTGGCGCCGCATCGTGAGCGAGCTCGGGATCGAGTTCCTCCATCCGGAGGCGCTCGACTACCTGCGCGACGCGGGACAGGAGGTCGAAGGTGAGTTGGTGCGCTTCGACCCCGACTGGATCCTCGAGCAGGTCGCGAAGGCGCCACCGGAGTTCGATCTCCAGGCGCGCAACCCCGAGCGCAGCGTCCACATCGGCGGCAACCACATGGTCTTCTCCGCCGTCTACGGCTGCCCGTTCGTGCGCGAGGGGGACGAACGCCGCGACGCGACCTACGACGACTTCCAGAACCTCGTCAAGCTCGCGCAGTCGTTCCCGCAGCTCGACTCACCCGGCGGGACGATCTGCGAGCCGAACGACCTCCCTCTCGACTCGCGCCACCTCGACATGGTCTTCGCGCTGCTCACGCTTTCCGACAAGCCGTTCATGGGCTCGGTCACCTCCGGCCCGAACGCCGTCGACACGATCGCCATGGCGGAGATGGTCTTCGGCCACGACTCGCTGGAGCAGACCCCGGCGGTCATCTCGCTGATCAACGTCAACTCGCCGCTCCGGTACGACGACCGCATGCTCTCCGCCCTCGTCGAGTACGCGAAGGCGGGGCAGGCGACCGTGATCACGCCCTTCCTGCTCATGGGCGCGATGTCACCCGTCTCGATCGCGGCGACGCTCGCGCAGCAGGTCGGCGAGGCGCTCGCGGGGATCGCGCTCGTCCAGACGATCCGCCCCGGCTGCCCCGTGGTGTTCGGCTCCTTCCTCTCGAACACCGACATGCAGTCGGGATCGCCGAGCTTCGGCACGCCCGAGTCGGCGGTCGGCCTCCTCTGCACCGGCCAGATCGCCAGGCACTACAACCTCCCGTTCCGCGGCGGCGGAGCACTCACCTCGTCCCAGGTCGTGGACGCGCAGGCGGGCTACGAGTCGATGATGTCGCTCTGGCCGACCTTCCTCGCCGGAACGAACTTCGTCATGCATTCCGCGGGCTGGCTCGAGTCGGCCCTCGTCTCCTGCTACGAGAAGTTCGTCGTCGACGTCGAGCAGCTCCGGATGATGCACGCGGCGTTCGAGCCACTGACGATCGACGAGGAGACGCTCGCGTACTCGGCGCACCAGGAGGTCGGGCAGGGCGGCCACTTCCTCGGCGCCGCGCACACGCTCGAGCGCTTCCGCGAGTGCTTCTACCGGCCGCTCGTCTCGTCCACGGAGAACTTCGAGCGCTGGAAGAAGAACGGCGCCAACGACGCCGCCGCACGCGCGAGCGAGATCTGGCACAAGACCCTCGACGAGTACGAGAAGCCGGCCATCGACCAAAGCCTCGAGGCGGAGCTGAAGGCGTTCGTCGACCGGCGCAGGAAGGAGCTGGGGGATTGATGCACACCATCCGTGACGTGATGACGACGACTCTCCTCACCGTCGAGGCGACCCAGACGCTGACCGAGGCGGCCGCCCAGATGCACGACCGAGGAGTCGGCGCGGCGCTCGTCCTCAACGGCGAGCGCCTCTCCGGGATCCTCACCGAGCGCGACGTGCTCCGCGCCGTCGCGACCGGCGAGGTCGCCGGCACAAAGGTCGGCGCGTGGATGACCCACGACCCGGAAACGGTCGAGCCCGGCGAGCGGCCCGGGCACGCGGCGGCAATCATGCTCCACGGCGGCTTCCGGCACCTGCCGGTGCTCGAAGGCGACACGCCGATCGGAATCGTCTCGATCCGCGACCTGATGCGCGTCGTGATCGACGACGAGGCGCCGCGCGGGGCCTGACTTGTTCATCGCCGGCGAGTGGACGACGGCCGAGTCGGGCGAGACGTTCGACGCCGAGTCTCCTGCCACCGGCGAGACGATCGGGACGGTTCAGCGCGGCGGGCGCGAGGACGCGCGGCGCGCGATCGGCGCGGCGAACGAGGCCGCGCCCGGCTGGGCGCGCCTGAGCGCGTTCGAGCGGGCGGCCGCGTTGCACCGCGTCGCGGACGAGGTGGAGCGGCGCCGCGACAGCCTCGTGCACACGCTGACGCTCGACCAGGGCAAGCCGCTCGCGGAGTCGAGGGACGAGGTCGACGAGCTCGTCCAGTACTGGCGGAACGCCGCCGAGGACGGCAAGCGGCTCGAGGGCCGGCTCGCCAACTCGGTCGCGGCCGACAAGCGCGTTCTGCTGATCCGCCGGCCACGCGGCGTGATCGGAGTCATCACGCCGTGGAACTGGCCCTACACGATGCCGGCCGAGCTGATCGCGCCCGCGCTCGCGGGCGGGAACACCGTCGTCTGGACGCCCGCCTCGTCGACCGCAGTCGCGGGCACCGCCCTCGCCGAGTGCGTAGCCGAGGCCGACTTGCCCTCGGGCGTCTTCAACCTCGTGACCGGGCCGGGCTCGGTGGTCGGGGACGAGATCGCGCGCCATCCGGGCACGCACGGAGTCGGGTTCATCGGCTCGACCGAGACGGGGCGCCGCGTCGCCGAGGCGGCCGCGGGCAAGGCCGCGGTGCTCGAGCTGGGCGGCAACGGCCCGGTCGTCGTCCTCGACGACGCCGACCTCGACCTCGCGGCCGAGGCGACGGTCGCCGCCTGCTTTCTCTGCGCCGGGCAGAGCTGCACCGCCGGCGAGCGCCTGCTCGTCCATCGCGACGTGCGCGAGGAGTTCGTCGGCAAGCTCGCGCGGCTGGTCGTGGAGCGCGTGCTGCTCGGCGATCCCTTCGCCGAGACGACCACGATGGGGCCGCTCAACAATGAGGGAGTCGCGCAGAAGATGGACGAGCACGTCGCGGACGCGCTTGATCGAGGCGCGCAGGTCGTGCACGGCGGCGAGCGCGCGGGCGGCTTTCCGACTGACCTGTACTGGCAGCCGACCATCCTCGACGGCGTCACGCCGGACTCGCTCGTCGCCACCGAGGAGACGTTCGGGCCGGTCGCGCCTGTCGTCGCGATCGACTCGCTGGAGCACGCGATCGAGCTGGCGAACGCCTCGCCGTACGGGCTCCTCTCGGCGATCTTCACGCGCGACCTCGCCAAGGGGCTGCACTACGCCGACGCCGTGCGGACCGGCTGGGTCAACGTCAACGAGTCGTCGAACTACTGGGAGACGCACCTCCCCTTCGGAGGCCGCGCGGGCAGCGCGAGCGGCATCGGCCGCGTCGGCGGCACGGCGCCAATGGAGGCGTTCACCGAGCTGCAGACTGTCGTTCTCGCGTGACCTGGGACTACGTCATCGTCGGCGGAGGCTCGGCCGGCTGCGCGCTGGCGGCCCGGCTGACCGAGGACGCGTCCACGCGCGTGCTCGTGCTCGAGGCGGGGCGACCCGACCACCTCTGGGACCCCTTCATCCACATGCCTGCCGCGCTCGCCTTCCCGATCGGGAACCCCCGCTACGACTGGATGTACCGCTCCGAGCCGGAGCCGTTCATGCACGGCCGCCGCATCTACCACGCGCGCGGCAAGGTGCTCGGCGGCTCGAGCTCGATCAACGGGATGATCTTCCAGCGCGGTAACCCCCTCGACTACGAGGGCTGGGGCTTCCCCGAGTGGGATTACGCGCACTGCCTGCCGTACTTCAAGAAGATGGAGACGTGCCTCGCCGGCGAGGACGACTGGCGCGGCGGCGACGGCCCGATCGTCCTCGAGCGCGGGCCTGCGTCCTCACCTCTCTTCGCCGCGTTCTTCGAAGCGGTGCAGCAGGCCGGATACGAGCTGACCGACGACGTCAACGGCTACCGGCAGGAGGGCTTCGCCCCGTTCGACCGGACACTCCACCGCAGCCGGCGCGTGAGCGCGGCGCGCGCCTACCTCCACCCGGCGATGCACCGCCCGAACCTCGAGGTCCGCTGCCGGACGTTCGTCAACCGCGTCGTCTTCGAGGGGACGCGCGCAATCGGCGTCGAGCTCGACGGCGGTGAGGTCGTGCGGGCCGGCGAGGTGATCCTCTGCGGCGGCGCGATCAACACGCCGCACCTCCTGCAGCTGTCCGGCGTCGGGAATGCGGGCGAGCTCGAGCCGCTCGGCGTCCGCGTCGTCCACGACCTGCCGGCGGTCGGCGAGAACCTCCAGGACCACCTCGAGGTCTACGTCCAGCACGCCTCGACCCAGCCGGTGTCGCTCCAGCCCGCGCTGAAGAAGTGGCGGCGGCCGGAGATCGGCGCGCGCTGGCTCTTCCTGCGCAGCGGTCCCGGCGCGACGAACCACTTCGAGGCGGGAGGCTTCGTCCGCTCCAACGACTCGGTTGCGTACCCCAACGTCATGTTCCACTTCCTGCCGCTCGCGATCCGGTACGACGGCTCGGCGCCGACGGGCGGCCACGGCTACCAGGTCCACGTCGGCCCGATGTACTCGGACGTCCGCGGCTCTCTGAAGATCGTGATCGCCGACCCGCGTGTCCACCCCTACCTGCGCTTCAACTACCTCTCGACCCCGAACGACCGGCGCGAGTGGGTGGAGGCGATCCACGCCGCCCGCTCGATCCTCGGCCAGCCCGCTTTCGCGCCGTACGACGGCGGCGAGACGTCGCCGGGGCCGTCCGTGCAGACCGACGAGGAGATCCTCGACTGGGTGGCGCGCGACGCCGAGACCGCGCTCCATCCCTCCTGCACCTGCGCGATGGGAGCCGTGGTCGACCCGGCCTCGATGCGCGTCTACGGGCTCGACGGGATCCGTGTCGTCGACGCCTCCGTCTTTCCCTCCGTCCCGAACGGGAACATCTACGCGCCCGTGATGATGGTCGCCGAGAAGGCGGCCGACCTGATCCGCGGGCAAACGCCGCTCGAGCCCGTCCACCTCGACTTCTATCGCCATGCTGAGCGAACTCCGAGTCGCTGAGGTCCTGGCCGCGATCGGCGCGAAGACGCCGGCGCCTGCGAGCGGCGCGGCGACCGCGCTGACTGCCGCGCTGGCGGCCGCCCTGGCCGAGCAAGCGGCGCACTACGCCGGCGACGAGGCTGCCGCCGAGCGCGCGCGCAGGCTCGCGGCCGAGCTTGTCGAGCTCGGAGACGCCGACGCGGAGGCATACGCGGAGTACATGGCCGACCGAACCGACAAGACGCGTGCGGAGATCGTTCGTGTCCCGGAGGAGATCTCCCGCCGTGCCGAGGCGGTCGTCGAGCTCGCGCTGCGCTCCGCAGACAAGGTAGGCCCGGACGTGGCCGGCGACGCGCGGGCAGCCGCCGAGCTCGCGCGCGCCGCAGCGGGAGTCGCCCGCGGCCTTGCCGACTTCAATCGCGCGGGATCTTGAGCTCGCGCCCGAGGTAGAAGCCGGAGACCTCCTCCAGCACGTACGGCGCCATGGCGCGCCGGCGCTCCGACTCGACCTCCGACAGCCGGTAGCGGTCCCGCGACTCGACCGACTCCCAGACCGAGACGCCGACCACCTCGTTCCCGTCGGGCGAGACGAGCTCGTACGCCCGCAGCATCCCCTCCGGGAACGCGCTCGGCCGCCAGGAGCGGTTGAACTCCTCGCGCGAGCCGGGCTTCAGCTTCCGCGTGGTGATCCAGACGTAGCCGCCGTCGAGATCCATGCACGGAGTCTCGCAGAGAGCGTCGGCGCCGTCACCGGCTCTTTGCCGCTCCGTAACCGGATGTCGCCCCACGCCTCGCGTGGGCTCACTCACCCTGAGCTCGGATGCGCAGGAAGCTCGAGCCCTTGCTGTGCGAGCTCCACGCCCACACGCGGTGGAGCGACGGGGCCTTGACCCTTCCCGAGCTGATCGATCTCTACGGGACGAACGGCTTCGACGTGCTCGCCGTCACCGACCACGTCGTCCGCCCCGATCCGACGGCGGAGGGACTCTCGTTCGGCGTGCACGGAGGGAACCACGCCGACTACCTCGCCGAGATCGCTGCGCAGGCCGAGCGGGCGCGCCGCGACTACGACCTGCTCGTCCTGCCGGGGCTCGAGCTCACCTACGACGACACCGACCCGCTCCAGGCCGCGCACGCGGTCGCCGTCGGCGCGCGCGAGTTCGTCGGCCTCGACGACGGGCTCGACTCGGCGCTCGTCCGCGCCCGGGAGGCCGGGGCGGCTCTCGTCGCGGCGCATCCGTACGACGAAATCCCCGGCGAGCTCCCTCCCGCTCGACCGACGCAACGGTTCTCGCGCGACTGGCGCGAGCTCCGGCAACTCGTCGACCGCTGGGAGCTCTTCAACGGCAGGGAGCTGTTCGCCTGGGTGGCGGAGCAGGGCTTGCCCGCGGTGGCGAGCGGCGACTTCCACGAGCCGGCTCATCTCTTCGGCTGGAAGACGCTGCTGCCGTGTGCGAAGCGGGAGGAGGCGGTGGTCGAGTACCTCCGCTCGGCACGCCCCGCGTTCCTGACGCGGATCGACGACGCGCCGCTCCTGAAGGCCGCCTAGCCCTCAAGGCCCAGAAGTGCCAAAGCCCGCGAACCGCTTGCGCAGTTCCCGGGCCTTGACGCTGGCAACTCTCTCACATCGGGCGCCATCACGTCAAGAGGGAAGCGTTGATGCAATTTGCCCCTCGAAAACGGCCGACCGGCGGCGTAGCCTCCACCGCACGGCGGGCCTTGGCGCCCCCCTTTCCGAGGCCCGCCGCCTCTATCGGCGCTCGACGCGCCCGCCTTGAGCACACCTCCGATGAGTTTGGGGCTCGGCCGCCGTCCTAGCTGCGACACCGAACAGGAGGAGGCACACGATGTCCACCGTGGCTTCGCAGCTCAACATCAGCAAGGTCGGCCGTGTCTGCGTGACCGTCGCCGACACCGACCGGGCGCTCGACTTCTACTCGGGCAAGCTCGGATTCGAGAAGGTCGTCGACGAACCCATGGGCCCGGGCATGCGCTGGGTCGAGGTGAAGGTCGCCGA
The DNA here is from genome assembly GCA_036497525.1 of Gaiellaceae bacterium. GTDB lineage: Bacteria > Actinomycetota > Thermoleophilia > Gaiellales > Gaiellaceae > Palsa-739. Next base: position 3,201 of record DASXJG010000122.1, on the reverse strand, counting down.
CGGGGAGACGACGATCGCGCTCGCCCCGCCACCCGAGGGCCAGGAGGCCGGCGGCAGCCAGACCGGGATCATCCTCGACACGAGCGACGTGGACGGCGCGCACGCCGCCCTGAAGTCCGCGGGCGTCGACGTCGACGACGAGGTCAGCCGCTACGGCGGCCCCGTGCCGCCGATGTTCTGGGTCCGCGACCCGGACGGCAATTCCCTCATCGTCGTCCAGCCGCTGAGCTGATCGCGGCATTCGACCTGCGGACGGTCGACTTCCTGGCGCGCCTCCGGCTTCGGACGGGGGCGCGCCTCGTCCGCGCGCCGAAGGAGCTTTGGGACTTGCTCGAGCTCTGCGGCCTAGTCGAGGTGGTCGGGCAGCCCGAAGAACGGGAAGAGCTTGGGCGTGTCGAGGAAGAACGTCAGCTCGACGATCCTCCCGCCTGACACCTCGGGGACGAGGAGCGACCACGGCTCGTAGCCGCCTTCGGGATCCGGCTTGAACTGGCCCCACCCCGGCATGCCGTTGACGAGACCGACCGGCACGAGCTTCGAGCCCTTGCAGCCGATTCCCGCGCCGAGCCACCAGGCGAAGAGATCGTCGCGACCCTTCAGCCACATGCTGTACGGCGGCATCGACTGGATCGCGTCCTCGTGCAGGAGATCGGTGAGCCGATCGATGTCGTAGTCCTCGAACGCCGCGACGTAGCGATCGAGCAGGGCCAGAGTCTCGTCGTCGAGCTCGGCGGGAGCGGCGGTATCTGCGGTAGCGAGCGTCGCTCGTGCCCGCTGCAGCGCGCTGTTGACCGAGGCGACGCTCGTCTCGAGCAGCTCGGCCGCCTCGCTCGCCTGCCACTTCAGCACCTCGCAGAGGATCAGCGCGGCGCGCTGCTTCGGCGGCAGGTGCTGGAGCGCGGCGACGAACGCGAGCCGCAGCGTCTCGCGCTGCTCCGCGAGCTCGTCGGGCGTCGGGAGCGGCGTGATCCAGGTGACCTCCGGCAGCTCGGCGAGGTTCTCGAACAGCGGCTCCTGCGCCGGCCCGAGATCCATCGGGCGCGCCCGCCTCTCACGGCCGCTCAGCTGGTCGTAGCAGACGTTGGTCGCGATCCGGTACAGCCACGACTTCAGCGCCGCGCGGCCCTCGAACCGGTCGATCGAGCGCCAGGCGCGCAACATCGTCTCCTGCACCGCGTCCTCGGCCTCGAAGGCCGAGCCGAGCATGCGGTAGCAGTAGCCGGTGAGCTCGCGCCGGTACTGCTCGAGCTCTCCCGCGACGGCTGGCTGGACGGTCGCCACGGACTGCATCCTACGCGGCCGTAGCCCTCTCGAGCTCGTCGATCTCGATCTTCTCCATACGTCGTCCTTTCGCGCGGGATCTGGACGCTCAGACCCCGCTGCGGGCGGAGACTCATCGGCGGGCGGACCGAGAATCCGCCCGCCGATGGCTTGAGAAGTGCTAGGCCTGACCCGCGGGGGAGGTCGCCGGAGCTGCCGGCGCCTCGAAGCCGGCCTCGATCCGCTCGAGCTCCGACTCGTCGCCCTGCCTGACCGGGCCTTTGAACCACTTCCGAGCCGACAGCACGTACCAGCCTCCGAAGAGGAGGAACGTGCCGAAGACCGGCAGCGGCGTGTAGTTGAAGAGGTTCCAGTCGAAGTTCGACTTGAACGGAATGCCGCCCTGGTAGGCCGGGAGCAGGAAGACGAGGCAGATGCCGAAGATCCAGATGATCGCGATCCAGTCGACGATCTTGTAGTACTTGCCGAGGCTCCAGGCGGTGCGCTCGAACGACTCGCCCGCACGCAGCCGCAGGATGATCGGGATCACGAACGCGATGTAGAGGCCGATCACTGCGACCGCCGTCGCCGCGTAATAGCCGACGAAGCCCCACCAGATCGCCGGCAACGGCGTCAGGAACGCCAGTACAACGATCGCCCACACGGTGTAGACGGGAATGCGATCTCGCTTCGACACGCGCTTCCACAGCTGGTGGCCGGGAACCGCGCGGTCACGCGAGAACGCGAACATCATTCTCGACGCGGACGTCGTCGACGCAATCGTGCAGAAGCACTGCGCGACCACGGCGACGAAGATGAGGAACTCCGCCCATTTGGTTCCCATCGAGTCCGTCCAAATGCTCTGGACGATGAACGCCGACGTGTCCGACGGCCCCTTCGCAGGGATCACGAACGTGACGGCCACGAGCAGGATGAAGCCGAAGATGACCGAGATCACCACCGACATCACCATGCCCCACGCCGCCCCCAACGAGGCGCTGCGCGTCTCCTCGCTCATGTGCGCCGACGCGTCGTAGCCCGTGATCGTGTACTGGGCGAGGAGCAGGCCGGTGAGGAACACGTAGACGTAGATGAAGCCGTGCGTCGTCACTCCCCCGAGTCCCGTGTTGTTGATGCTCTGCCCGAACACGTAGCTGAACGACTGGTGATGGTCCGGGACGATGATCATGATCCCGACGAGCACGAGCACGCCGATCATGTGCCACCAGGCCGAGAACGTATTGAGCACCGCCGTGATCGAGACCTTGAACATGTTGATCAGGCCGGCGCTGAGCATGATGATCCCGTAGAGGAAGTAGATCCACCCGAATGAGTTCGGGTAGCTCCACCACAGGTGGAACAGCGAGGTCATGAAGATCGCGCAACCGAAGCCGATCGCGGCGGTCACGGCGATCTGGCCGATCAGGTTGAACCAGCCCGTGAACCACCCCCACCCAGGGCCTCCGAGCTTCGAGGCCCAGAAGTAGAGCCCGCCGGCCGTCGGGTAGGTCGATGCGATCTCGCCCATCGCCATCGCGACGAATGTGCACGCGACCCCGACGATCAGCCAGCCCCACGTGATCGCAATCGGCCCGCCCTGGCTATAGCCGATGTAGTACGAAGTCAGGCAGCCGGCGAGGATCGAGATGATCGTGAACGAGATCGCGAAGTTCTGGAAGCCGCCCATCGAGCGGTACAGCTCCTGTGCGTACCCCAGCCGGTGCAGAGTCGCGCGGTCGTCGAGCTGCGCGGCGGCCCCGGGTGCATCGGAACCCACGTGATCGCCCTCCTTGGTTGGACCTAGTTCAGGCGAAGCTAACGGGATGTGGCGGACGTTGCAACCTCGGCGGCCGGTGTAGTGTCGGCGCAGATGCTGACGATCGAGGAGCTGCGGCAGGACGTCGCGTCGGGAGCGGTCGACACCGTGATCGCGTGCTTCAC
>DASXJG010000121.1:0-16755 GCA_036497525.1 Gaiellaceae bacterium | reverse complement strand
CATGAAGAGAGGGATGGGACATCCATCGTTGTTCACCGGGCGACCCTCGAAGTGGCCTGTCACGCCGGAGGTCGCGGGTTCGAGTCCCGTCGCTCCCGCCTCTCGAAGTGCCTGCAAGCGGGCCGGCGGACCGCCGGAGTTCGCGACCAACTGCCTCGGCCTGCAGAAGCGCTCGGGCGAACGCACGGAAGCCGTCGTGGTCGTCGACGATGAGGACCGACGCGGCCATGCGGGCAAGCGTCGCACAGACGAGGCGTTTAGGCATCGGGGCGTGCCCTAGTTCGAGAGGCGGCGAACTTCGGGTGTCATCACCGGGTCCACACCGCGAGCCCCGCAAGAGATCTCTCTGTCCTCGGGTCGTGCCCCGGCCGCTGACGCACTAACAGGCAATCACGCTGGACGTGTGAGCAGTCAAGCCACCTGGAGCGCCACCCGAACCGCTTGAACAAAGGGTCTGCGTTCCTCTCGGCAGGACCTCGTGACAATCTCTACATACCCATCGAGTGGTAGCCGCTGTCGACGTACAGCGTCGTCCCGGTCACGTTGCGGGCGCCGTCGCCTAGGAGGTAAGCGGCCGCCGAGCCCACGTCGTCGGCCGTTACGTGGCGGTGGAGCGGCGAGCGCTCCTGGACGATGTCCTCCATCGTCGTGAAGCCGGCGATCGAGCGGGCGGCGAGCGTCCGCACCGGGCCGGCCGACACTGCGTTGACGCGAATGTTCTTCGCGCCAAGGTCCCAGGCGAGGTACTGGACACACGAGTCGAGCGTCGCCTTCGCCACGCCCATGACGTTGTAGTGCGGCACGGCACGCACGCCGCCGAGATACGTCATCGTGAGGATCGAGCCGCCGCCGGCCTTCTCCATCAGGGGCTCCGCCGCACGGGCGCAGGCGACGAGCGAGTACGCGCTCACGTCGATCGCGAGCCAGAAGCGGTCGCGAGGCGTGTCGGTGAAGCGGCCCTCGAGATCTTCGGCCGCAGCGAAGGCCACCGAGTGGACGAGCAGGTCGAGTTCGCCGCCGAACGCCTCCCCCACCTCCGCGAAGACGCGCGCCACGTCGTCGTCGTCGCGGACGTCGCATTCCGTCACGAGCGGAGCATCGACCGAGCCGGCGAGCTCGCGGACCGTCCCCTCGATCCGCTGGCCCTGGTAGGTGAACGCGAGGCTCGCGCCGCCCGCGGCGAGCTCCCGGGCGATCGCCCAGGCGATCGAGCGGCGGTTGGCGACGCCGAGGACGAGCCCGCGCTTTCCCTCGAAGGGTCCGGCCATCGCGGCCGATCCTAGAGAAGCCCGGATTTTCGCGCCCTACCTAGCCGAAACTGCCGCTAGCCTGTTCGCCGTGCGCCGCGCCCTCTTTTTGCTCGGTCTGTGCGCGGCCCTCGCCGTCCCTGCGTCGGCGGGCGCGAACGGGCTCCATCTGAAGCACTTCGAGCGCATCCGGCAGCACGGGCCGCGCGTGCGGGCGGGGACGATCCGCCTCCAGCCGACGCACGCGCGCGTGCGGGTGATCGCGGCACTTTCGCTGCCGCCGCTCGCGCGCCGCTACGGCCGTGGCCTCTACGCGGTCGGCGGCAGGCGCAGGCTCGCGGTGCAGAACGCGACCTCCCGGGCCTACGTCGCGGAGCTCGCTGCGGCGCAGGCGCGGGCCGTGCGTGAGCTCCGCGCGCAGATCCCGCAGGCGCACGTCGAGGAACGATTCCGGATCCTGCTCGACGCGGTGACGGTCAGCCTGCCCGACTCGAGCCTCCCGAAGCTGCTCGGGCTGCGCGAGTTCACGCACGTCTACCCGGTCCTGCACTACACGATGGCCGACGACACGTCGCCGAGCGTGATCGGCGCGCCGCAGATCGAGCAGACCAACGGCGCGACCGGGACCGGGATGAAGATCGGGGTCGTCGACGACGGGATCGACCAGACCAACACCTTCTTCAACCCGAGCGGCTACTCGTACCCGGCGGGCTTCCCGCGCGGGAACGCGAAGTACACGTCGCCGAAGGTCATCGTCGCCCGCGCCTTCCCCGGCCCCGGGTCGGGCAAGCCGGGCAAGCTCCCTCTCGACCCGCTCGACTCGTTCCACGGCACCCACGTGGCAGGGATCGCCGCCGGCGAGGAGGGCACGACGGCGCCGGCCAGCAACAACCACCCGCAGGTCAGCGGCCTGCGCGGAGTCGCGCCCAAGGCCTGGCTCGGCAACTACCGCGTCTTCACGGTGCCGACGCCGTTCGGTGACGAGGCGGACACGCCGGAGATCGTCGCCGCGTTCGAGTCGGCGGTGAGCGACGGGATGGACGTGATCAACTTCTCCGGCGGCGGCGCGGAGGTGGAGCCTGCGAACGACGCGCTCATCAAGGCGGTCCAGAGCGTGGCCGACGCCGGCGTCGTGGCCGTGATCGCCGCCGGGAACGACCGCGACCAGTTCGGCGACGGCTCGGTCGGCTCGCCCGGCACCGCTCCCGCCGCCATCACGGTCGCCGCGACGTCCAACACGCACGTCTTCGCGCCGGCGCTCGACGCCACGTCGCCGAGTGCGCCGGCCGACCTGCACGGCGTGCCGTTCCAGTGGGCCAACCTCACCCCGGGGCCGAAGGCGTGGGGCGCGACGCCGCAGACGGTCGTCGACGTGAGCACCATCACGGGCACCGACGGCAAGCCGGTCGAACCGCACCTCTGCGGCCCGCCGACGAACATCGCGTCGACGAAGACCAAGCTGCCCGCGCACTCGCTCTCCGGGAAGATCGCTCTCGCCTCGCGCGGCCTGTGCCCGATCCAGACGAAGGCAGCGCAGGCGAAGAAAGCCGGGGCGACCGGCCTGATCCTCGTGGACAACCGCCAGGGAGAGGCGAACGTCATCCCGATCCCGATGGGGCTCCCCGGCGGGATGATCTCCAACCTCGACGGAGCGCGGCTGCGCTCGTTCATGGACGGAACCACCGGTCAGACACAGGTGACGGTCGGCCGCGCGATACGGGAGCTCGAGACCGGGCGCAGCGGCATCATCACAAGCTTCTCGTCGTCGGGCCCGACCGATTTCGCACACGATCTCAAGCCCGACATCTCCGCGCCGGGCGGTCAGGTCCTCTCGTCGACACTGCCGAACACCGACAAGTCGCGCTTCGCGGTCTTCGACGGAACCTCGATGGCGACGCCGCACGTCGCGGGGGCCGCTGCGCTGCTGCTCCAGCTCCATCCGACGTGGACGCCCGCCCAGGTGAAGTCGGCCCTCGTCTCGACGGCGAATGCCGCCTGGGCCGACACGGCCCGCACCCAGGAGGCGCCGGTGACCGAGGAGGGCGGCGGCCAGGTCTGGCTGCCGAGGGCGAACAGCCCCCTCCTCTTCACCTCGCCGGCGACGCTGTCGTTCCAGAACGTCACACCCGGGTCAACGTCCACGCAGAAGCCGCTCCTCCTCCAGGTCTCCGACGCCGGCGGAGGCTCGGGGCTCTGGTCGCTGAGCGTCGTCGCGCAGGCGGCCACCAGCGGGGCGTCGCTCGCCGTCCCCGGCGCAGTCACCGTCGCACCTGGGGGAACGGTCGACTTCCCGGTCGCCGCCGTCACGTCTCCCACGGCCGCCCAGGGCGAGAACTACGGCTTCGTCGTCCTCACCAAGGGAACGATGACGCGGCGGATCCCGTACTTCTTCTTCGTGGACAAGCCCGCACTCGCGGGCGTACCCGTCAAGGCGCTCAAGGTCGGACGCTTCGTCGCCGGCGACACGAGCAAGGGCACGAGCCGCGTGAGCACCTACCGGTTCCCGGTCGCTCCCTTCGGCTTCGCCCCCGACGAGTCCCCGATGAACGAGGACGGCTCGGAGCAGGCGTACTCGCTCGACGTGAAGAAGCCGGTCGCGAATGCGGGCGTCTCCGTGCTCCTGCAGAACGCCGCGGTCGATCCGTTCTTCCTGGGCTCGCTCGACGAGAGCAGCGTGCAGGGCTACACGGGAACCCCGGTCGACGTCAACGACCTGACCTTCGACGCGAACTTTGCGATCTCCGCGGCCGGCGAGGAGTTCCCGCGGGTGCAGCGCTATTACATCGCGGTGGACTCGGGCCGTGACATCTTCACCGGCCAGACCTTCTCGGGCCCCTACATCCTCCGCTCGTGGATCAACGACGTGAAGCCGCCGTCGCTTCGCGTGCTGACGCGCACCGTCACGGCAGGCCGCCCGACGATCGTGGTCCGCACGCTCGACAACCAGTCGGGCGTCGATCCGTACTCCCTCGTCATCGCCTACCACAACATCCTCGTCGCGCCCGCGATCTACGACCCGCTCTCGGGCCTTGCGATCATCCCGCTGCCGAAGGCGGCTCCCGCTCTGAAGAAGGGACGCCGCCAGGCGATATTCGCGTCCTCCGACTTCCAGGAGTCGAAGAACGTCGACACCATGGGCACGAGCCTCATGCCGAACACGCGGACGCTCCTCACCAAGCTCCACGTCGTCAAGGCGCCGACGGTCAGCTGGCTGCTGCCGGCCGGGGGCAGCTGCGTCGCCTCGAAGGTCGACCTGCTCCTGACCGCGGCCGCGCCGGGGGGGATCAAGACGATGCGCTTCACGCTCGACGGGAAGAAGGCCGGGAAGGGCCACAGTGCGGACGTGCAGCTCTGGACCGGGAAGGTCGGGAAGCTGCGCAAGGGCAAGCACGTGCTCACAGCGGTAGTCACGAATCGCCGCGGCCGCACGGCCAAGGCGAAGCTCCGCTTCCGCACCTGCAAGAAGTGAGCCGGCGCAGGGTCGCCGTCGTCACCGGCGCCTCCTCGGGCATCGGCGTGGAGATCGCGCGCCTGCTCGCGGCGCGCGGCGACCTCTGCGTCCTGCTTGCGCGCCGCGCCGATCGCCTGCAAGCGGTCGCCGACGAGCTCGGCGCGGAGGCGGAGCCGTGCGACGTCTCCGACCGGGCCGCCGTCGAGGCTGTCGCGGCCCGCATTCTCGAACGGCATCCAAGCATCGACGTCCTCGTCAACAACGCCGGCGTGCCGGGGCGCACGCGCTTTCTCGACGGCGACCCCGAGGTGATCGAGCGGTTGATCCGGATCAACTACCTCGGCGCCGTCTGGTGCCTCCGCGCCTTCCTGCCGGGCCTGCGCGCCGCGGCGCCGTCGAACGTCGTGAACATCGTTTCCGTCGCCGGAGTCGTCGCCGGGCCGAGCGGCCCCTACTCGGCGTCCAAGCACGCGGAGCTCGCGTTCTCGCGCACGGTCGCAGCCGAGCTCCGCCCTGAGGGCATCCGGGTGCACACGGTGAAGCCGGGCTTCGCCGAGACGGAAGGCTTCCCGCAGCGCTACCTGGGGCCGCGGGCGCAGCGAATCGTGATCGGACCCGAGGACGTGGCGGCCCACGTTCTGCGCTCGCTCGAGGACGGACGCGGCGAGTCGACCGTGCCCTGGTTCTACGGTCCGCTGGGCGTGGCGCAGGACTTAATGCCAAATTTGTTCACGTTCGTGCTTGGTCGCCTGCCGAAAGCTCCCTAAACTGGACACCATGGTGGAGCAGGTGCAGCCGACGATCCAGGACGTGATCGCCGTCGCCGAGTTCAGGTCCGCCCTGCGGCATTTTCTGCGGACGAGCGAGAAGGTCGCCCGCCAGTCCGGGTTGACCCCGCAGCGCTACACGCTGCTGATGATGATCAAGGGGGCGCCCGCGGGCGACGAGCAGTCGACCGTGACGGAGCTCGCCGAGCGGATGCAGCTCGCCCAGAGCACCGTGACCGAGCTCGTCCGCCGCGCCGAGTCCGCCGGGCTCATCGAGCGGGAGCAGTCGCAGCGCGACGCGCGCGTCGCCCACCTGCGGCTGTCGGCGGAGGGCGACCGTCGCCTGATGCTCTCCTTCACCGAGCTCGAGAAGGAACGCGCGCAGCTGCGGGAAGCGTTCGCCAACCTCGACGGCGGCGTCACCGGCTCAGGAAACTAGTCGAGCACGCCGCGGCGAGCACGCTCGGGCCTGCTTTCGATCCCGCACGCGATCTCGTAGCCGATCGTCCCAGCTACCTCTGCGTGACGCTCGACGAGCATCCCGTCGCCGACGATCGTGACCGGCGTCCCGACCGATAGCTCCCGGCCGAGGTCGACCGCGAACGCATCCATAGAGACAGTGCCGACGGCGCGCCGCGGTTCGCTGTCGACGACCACCTCGGTGCCCGTCATGTCGCGCCGGAAGCCGTCGGCGTAGCCGACCGGGACGATGCCGATCCACGTGGGCTCCTCGGCGACGAAGCGGCGTCCGTAGCCGGTGCTCTCGCCCGGCTGCAGGAGGCGCACCTGCGCGAGGTGGCTGCGCCAGGAGAGCACCGGCCGCAGGCCGTCCTCGGCAGGATCCGTCTCGAACGGCGAGATCCCGTACAGCGCGATGCCGCAGCGGGCGGCGTCGAACCGGGCGTCCGGCAGGCGGAGCGCAGCGGCACTGTTGGCAAGATGGCGCGTGAGGTCGGCGTACGGCTCGGTTGCCTCGCGGAACCGCCCGATCTGCCGCGCGGCGAACTCCGGGTCGGAGTCCGCGGTGGCGAGATGGCTCATCAGTCCGACGACGTTCGCCGGCGGCTGCAGCAGCTCGACCAGACCCCAACGTCCCATGCCGGTGTCGAGCTTCAGGTGGACCGGGATGCCGTCGGGGACCTCGCCGCCGCGGAGGACGGTGATCTCGAGCCCCGCCTCGCGGGCCTCTCTCACGTCCTCCGTCGGCCCCATCACGAGGATCCGCGCGTCCGGCTGGTGACGCCGCAGGTCGACGCCCTCGGCAACGGTGGCGACGCAGAGGGCCGTCGCGCCGGCCTCGAGCGCGGCTCGCGCGACGTCGGTCGCGCCGTGGCCGTAGCCGTTCGCCTTCACGACGGCCCATAGCTCGCTGCCGTCGAGCGCCTCGAGGAGCCGCCCCGCGTTGTCGCGGATCGCGCCGAGGTCGATCGTGATCTCGCTGCGGTGCGTGCTCAACTCGTCCAGGCGAGGCCGGCGGCGGCCGTGAGGAACGCAAGAGCAATTCCGGACGTGATCGCAACGGCCGGTGCCTGTCGGCGCGTCAAAGCGATCGTCGCGAAGATCGCGGCGGGCACGATCAGGATCCCGACCGAGGCGGCGCCGAGCAGAACCCAGATCCAGAGAGTCGCGGCGGCCCAGGCGGCGGCGAACCCGCCGGGAAGGACGTACATCTCCCCTGCGGTCGCAGCGGCTACGCCGGCCAAAGCGAGACCGCCGGCGACGAAGACGATGCGGCTGCCTATCCCGTTTCCCTGTTGTGCGATGAGAGCGACGTAGAGCGCGTCGACGGCGAACGCGCAGACCGCGGCCGCGTACGCCGGGTTGAAGCCGATGCGCAATACCGGCATCTCGGCCCCAGCCTACTCGGCGGCCTCCCGTGCGAGAGCGTGTGGAAGCGCCTCGATCACGTCGCTCGCGACGAGGCCGCGCGGCCTGGCGGCGAGCGACGCAGCTCGCGCCTGGGCAGCCGCTGCTGCGGCGGTCGCGAGCCGGGCATCCAGCCCTTTCGAGAGGAAGGCGGCGACGATCCCGGTCAGGACGTCGCCCGAGCCGGCGGTGGCGAGCCCGGGCGTGTTCGCGTCGCGTACGAGGACTCCCTCGCCCGGCGCTCCGACGAGCGTGTCCGCTCCCTTGAGGAGGACGACGTAGCCGAAACGCTCGACGGCACGCGCAAGCGCCTCGAGCCGGTGCGCGTCGACCCCGGACGACTCCTCGCCGAGCAGTCGCCCGAGCTCGCCGGAGTGCGGCGTCAGGACCGTCGGCGCAGCGCGCTCGAACGGCTCGAGCTCGTAGAGCGCGTCGGCATCGACAACCGCCGGGATGTCGGTCTCCGCGAGGAGCCGCCGGACGAGCGCCTTTGCCTCGTCCCCTCGCCCGAGCCCCGGCCCGATCGCCAGCGCCGTCGCCCGGCCGACCGCGTCGAAGACCTGCTCGAGCGGGCGCTTGACTGCCTCGAGCACGAGCGTCTCGAGCACGGGGAGCGACTCGGCCGGAGCGGCGATCGCCACGTAACCCGCGTCGGCGCGAAACGCTGCCCGGGCGCAGAGCGCGGCCGCTCCGCTCATGCCGCGCGAGCCGCCGACCACGAGCACGGAGCCCGCCGTGTACTTCGTGTCGCGCCCCGTCTTCGCCGGTACGCGGTCGAGGATCTCCCCGGTCACGAGGCGATGCGTGGTCTCGGCCGGCTCGAGGCCGATGTCGGCGACGACCACCTCACCGGCGTGGAAGCGGCCCGGCGCGACCGCGAGGCCGACCTTGGGGCCGTGCATCGTGACGGTGACGTCGGCCTGAACGGCAGCACCGGCCACCTCGCCGGTCGACGCGTTCACGCCCGACGGGACGTCGACCGCGATGACGGGGAGGCCGGACGCATTGATCTGGTCGATCAGATGTGACGTCTCCTCGCGAGGCGCTCCCTTCAGCCCCGTGCCCAGCAGGGCGTCGATCACGACCTCCGGCCGGTCGTCGACGAGCTCGCGCCCCCGCGACCGCAGGATGTCGGCGGCGATGCGCCCGTCACCGCCGTTCGCGCCGCCGCCCGCGTGCAGCGCGATCCGGCGAGCGTCCGGAAAGCGGCGGATGAGCTCCTCGGCCACGGCCGCACCGGCACGCTGCATCATCACGTCGACGTCGTGCCCTGCCTCCGCGGCGCGCATCTCCTCGGAGGTGTAGAGCGGCTCGAGCTCAGCCATCGGTGACGACAGCGACCGCCTGCGCCAGCTCGCGCGAGTGCGTCATCGAGAGGTCGATCGAGCCGATTCCGAGCGATGCCGCCCGTTCGGCGAGGCGGCCCGAGAGGTGCACGGCCGGTTTCGGGCGCCCCACGATCTCCACCTCCCGCCACGCGAAGGCGCGCGCGACGCCGAAGCCGAGCGCCTTGCCGACGGCCTCCTTGCCCGCGAAGCGGCCGGCGTAGCTCTGCGCGGGGTTCGGGCGCGAGTCGCAGTAGGCGCGCTCCGCCTCGGTGAAGCAGCGCTCGCGGAAGCTCTCGTAGCGCGCGAGTGCCCGGCGGATCCGCGCGATCTCGATCAGGTCGGTGCCGACATGCACTGTCACGCGAGGTGTTCCTCGAGCCACTCGGGAAGCTGCGCGATCGAGGAAACGATCCCGTCCGGCTTCACGCGCGATAGCTCCACCGTGTCCGGCCGGAACTTCCCCGTCCGCACGAGGACCGCGTGCATGCCGACGCCGCGCGCGCCGACGACGTCCGTCTCCAGGTCGTCGCCGACCATCCACGTCATCGAGGGCTCGGCGTCGAGCGCGCGGCAGGCTGCGTCGAAGTAGGCGGGGCTCGGCTTGCCGAGCACGTTCGCCTCGGTCTGCGCCGCGTACTCGAGCCCCGCCACGTAGCAGCCGGAGTCGAGCAGCGGGCCGCGCTGCGTCTGCCACCAGCGGTTGCGGTGAAGGCAGTAGAGGTCGGCGCCGACCTCGAGCTCGGCGAAGGCACGCGCGAGATTCATGTACGAGAAGACGAGGTTCGTCTCGGGCGACTCGTCGCAACCACCGATCAGGACGGCCTCCGCGTTGTCCCCGACGAGCTCGACTCCTTCGAGATCGCCGACGAGCGCATGCATGACGAGCGCGAGGACACGCCGGCCGCGGAGCGCCTCGACGGCCGCGTCCGCCGTCGTCTGCACCTCCCCCACCTCGAGATCGATGCCGGACGACTTGAGGCCGGCGGCGAGGTCCGCCTTCGAGCGGGTCGTGGTGTTCGTGACGAACCGGAGCCGGTGTCCGGCCTCGCGCAGACGTTGCACCGCGTCCGCCGCACCCGGCAGCGGCTGGCCGGAGACGTGCAGGACGCCGTCCACGTCGAGCAGAATCGCGGCCATGGACGGAGACTCTATTCGCGTGACGCGCTCGGTCGTGCTGCCGCTGGCCGAGGTCGAGCTTCAGGTGTCCCGCTCGAGCGGCCCGGGCGGCCAGCACGCGCAGAAGTCCGAGACGCGCGTCGTCGCCGTGTTCGACGTCGAGGCGTCGAGCGCGCTGACGGAGACGCAGAAGCGGCGCGTCGTCGCGAAGGCGGGACCGGTTCTGCGGGCCGTGGCTCAGGACGAGCGGAGCCAGTCCCGCAACCGCGAGCTTGCGCTCGAACGCCTTGTCGCCGCGCTCCGCGAGGCGCTCCGCGTCCCGCGCAAGCGCAAGCCGACGAAGCCGAGCGCCGCTGCCCGCGAGCGTCGCCTCGAAGGGAAGCGGCGCCGCTCCCAGGTCAAACGGTTGCGGCGTCCGCCGGAGTAGGCGAAGGCGTCGACCGCTCGATGTCGACGTGCGGCAGCCACTCGAGCCAGCTCGGCAGGTACCAGCTGCGCTCGTCGAGCAGGCCGAGCACGGCAGGGAGGACGACCGAGCGGATGATCGTCGCGTCGATCAGCAGGGCGACGGCGATGCCGAAGCCCATCTGCTGGAACATCACCAGCTTCCCGGCCGCGAAGCCGGCGAAGACGACGACGATGATCAGCGCGGCGCCCGTGATGATCCGGGCCGTCGAGGCAACGCCCCACGTCACCGCGTCGTGCGTCGACCCCGAGTGGTCGTACCGTTCCTTGATCCGGCTCATCAGGAACACCTGGTAGTCCATGGAGAGCCCGAAAAGCACCGAGAAGAGGAACAGCGGCACCCAGGCGTCGATCACCTGCGTGTGCTCGAAGCCGAACAGGCTCGCGCCGCGGTCGTCGAGGAATACGAGGGTCAGCAGGCCGTACGCGGCGGCGACCGACAGGAGGTTGAGCAGGACGGAGACGACCGCGATGACGATCGAGCGGAACGCGATCGTGAGCAGGATGAAGCTCAGCCCGAGCACGAACAGGAGGACGTACGGGGTCGGATTCGTGACCGCGTCGAAGTAGTCGACATCCTCGGCCGTCTGTCCGCCGACGTAGACCCTCGCGCCGCTGTCCGCGAAGACCGACGGGACGAGGCGCCCGCGGAGCTCGCGAACGGCGGCCACCGCAGCCGTGCCGGCGGGGTCACCGCGCAGCGGGACGGTCAGCAGGTAGACGTGCTTGCGGCTCGAGGTTCGGACCACCCCAGCCCCGAAGCGCGGGTCGTTCTTCAGGCGATCGTTGAGCTCATCGAGATCGGCCCGAGTCGTCAGATCACCGCCGACGGCGACGACGTTGACCGGCTCCGGATTCTGGACCGGGAACGAACGCTGGAGCAGGACGTAGCCCTGCTTCGAGGGCACGCTGTCCGGCAGCGTGCTGACGCCGTTCGCCCCGATGTGCAGGCCGAAGATCGGCGAAGCGGCGGCGAGCAGCCCCACCACGGCGACTGTGAGCCACAGCACCGGCCGGCGCAGCACGCCGTCCACGATCCTCCGCCAGAAATGCCCCTCCACGGCGTCGGCGCGGCCGAGGTTCCGGCCGAGCACCGGCACGGGTAGAGCGTTCACCCGGTCGCCCACGAGGCTCAGCAATGCGGGCAGGAGCGTCAGCGCGGCCGCGACCGAGACGATGCCGACGAGGATCGCTCCGAGCGCGAGGCTGCGCATGATCGAGGTCGGGACGATGAACATCCCGAGCAGCGCGATCACGAAGGTCGTGCCGCTGAACAGCACCGCGCGGCTTGCCGTGGCGCCCGAGCGCGCGATCGCGTCCTCCGTCGTGAGGCCGTAGCCGCGTTCTTCGCGGTATCGGGAGACGACGAAGAGCGAGTAGTCGATCCCGAGCGCCAGACCCATTCCCGTGAGCATGTTCACGATGAAGATCGAGAGCTCGAAGCCGAGCGAGATCAGCGCGACGAGACCGAGCGCGACGATGATCGAGAGGATCGCCATCAGCACCGGCACGAGCCCCGCCACGACCGCGCCGAAGACGAGGACGAGGACGAGGAGCGCCGCCGGCAGGCCGAAGGCGAGCTCCCCCTTCTCGAGGTCGGTCTGCGACTGCTTGCCGAAGTCGCGATTCGCGGTCCGGTACCCGGTGACGCCCACGGAGAAGGCGCCGCCGTTCGCCCGCGCCACGAGCTGCTCGACGGGATCCGCGCCCGAGTCGCTGCCGATGACGAGCGCGATGAGCACGGCATGCGGCGAGCTGGCCGCAAGGCCGCCTTCGGCGACCGTGCCCGTGGCCTTCAGCTCGGCGCCGAGGCGCGCGACGAACGCGGTGAACCGCGGCGACGTCACGCGGTAACGGCTCGAGCTGACGACGACGAAGTCCCCCTTCGCGCTCTCGGCAAGACGCGGGAACGCCTGGGCGATGGTGTCGGCCGCCTTCGTGGACTCCGGATTCCCCACGACGTGCGAGTTCGAGGTCAGCCCGTGCAGCGAGGTCGCGACGAGCCCGAGCGCGATCACCACGGCGACGCCCCAGCACAGGAGCGTCCGGCGCGGATGCGCCGCCGCGCCCCGAGCGAGCCGCTCCGTCAGACCCATGGTGGAGGTTCTACTCGACCGTGACGGTCTTGGCGAGGTTCCTCGGTTGGTCGACGTTGAGGCCGCGCAACCGCGCGATCCGGTAGGCGAGCAGCTGGAGCGGGATCACGGCGAGCGACGCCTGGAGGAAGTTCGGCGTCCGCGGCACGTAGATCACGTCGTCGGCGTGGTGCTGGATGTCCTCGTTGCCGTCGGTCGCGATCGCGATCACGTGGGCGCCGCGCGCCCGGGTCTCCTGGATGTTCGAGACGATCTTGTCGTAGACATGGATGTTCGTCGCCACGACGACGACCGGCGTTCCCTCGGCGAGCAGCGCAATCGGTCCGTGCTTCATCTCCCCGGCCGAGTATGCCTCGGTCGGGATGTACGAGATCTCCTTCAGCTTCAGCGCTCCCTCGAGCGCGACGGGCAGACCGATGTGGCGGCCGAGGTAGAGGAAGAACGGCTGGTCGTGGAAGCGCTGCGCGATCGACTCGATCGGGTGGTCTCCGTCGAGGAACTCCTGCATCTTCTGCGGCAGCTCGTGCAGGCGGTCGAGGATGAACTCGATCTCGTCCTGCGGCAGCGTCCGCCGGATCTCGGCCAGCCTGAGCGCGAGGAGACTGAGCAGCGCGACCTGGGCGGTGAACGTCTTCGACGCGGCGACACCGACCTCCATCCCGCAGCGGGTGTAGAGGGTCGCCTCGGCCTCGCGCGTGATCTGCGTGCCCATGAGGTTCGTGATCGCGAGGGTGCGCGCGCCGCTCTCGCGCGCGAGCTTCATGGCGTTGACCGTGTCGCGCGTCTCGCCCGACTGCGAGATCGCGATCACGAGCGTGTCTTTCGACAGCACGGGATTGCGGTAGATCCACTCGCTCGCGATGTCGGGCTCCACCGGGACCCGGGCCCACTCCTCGAGGATGTAGCGGCCCACGACGCCGGCGTGGTACGCGGTGCCGCAGGCGACGATCACGATCCGGCGCAGGTTGCGGACCTCGAGCTCGGTCATGCCGAGCGCCTCGAGCATGAGCTTGTGCCCGCGGACCCGGTCGCCGATCGTCTCGGCGACGGCCTCCGGCTGCTCGAAGATCTCCTTGAGCATGAACGTCTCGTAACCCGCCTTCTCGGCGCTCTCTTCGTCCCAGTCGATCTCCTGCGGCTCGGGCGTCTCGACCGCGGCGCCGTCGACGAAGAAACGGACCTCGCTCGGCGTCACCTCGACGATCTCGCCGTCGTGCGGGTGGAGGACGGTGCGGGTCTCGCTGAGGAAGGCGGCGATCGAGGAGGCGAGGAAGTTCTCGCCGTCCCCGAGCCCGACGACGAGCGGCGTCTGATTCCGGACGCCGACGAGCAGATCGGGCTGGTCGAGGTGGATGGCGACGATCGAGAAGTGCCCCTCGAGCTGCGGGTAGACGCGGCCGAGCGCCTGGGCGAGATCGCCGTCGTACTCCTGCTCGAGCAGGTGGACCACGACCTCGGCGTCGGTCTCGGAGGTGAACGTGTGGCCGGCCGCCCGGAGCTGCTCCCTGAGCTCCATGTAGTTCTCGATGATCCCGTTGAGCACGATGGCGAGCTTGCCGGGCTCGCAGCCCGTGAGCGGGTGGGCGTTCCTCTCGGTCACGGCGCCGTGGGTCGCCCAGCGCGTGTGGCCGAGCCCGTGATGCGAGTGGGAGCCGTTCGGGCCGGCCGCCTGGACGAGGTTGCCCAGGGTGCCGACGGCGCGGACGTACTCAAGCGAGTCGTCCTCGCGCAGCGCGATCCCGGCGGAGTCGTAGCCGCGGTACTCCAGCCGGCGCAAGCCCTCGAGGAGGAGCGGCTTGGCCTCACGCGACCCGACGTATCCGATGATCCCGCACACGTCCGCTCCTTTCCCCGTGACCGAAAAAACTGTCCCAGAAAACACGAAGAGCCCGGCCTCATGACCCGGCCGCAACGTCGCGGACGGATCAGCCGAGCTCGTCTGTCACCAGGGCGCCGATCCTAGCACAGAGACCTTCCGCCTCTTCGGCCGTTTCGGCCTCCGCGAGCACCCTGACGACCGGTTCGGTGCCGGACGGGCGCACGAGAACGCGGCCCGCGCCGTCGAGCTCGTCGTTGACGCGCTCGACCTCTGCGACGAGGGTCTCCGGCAGCGGGCCGCGGCCCTCGCGCGGGAGGTTCCGCAGCGCCTGGGGGAACCGCGGCATGACGGCCGTCGCTTCCGAGAGGCGGCGCCCGCGGAGCGCGCGGCAGAGGAGGAGACCTGCGACGAGGCCGTCGCCGGTCACGTGGCCGTCGAGCCAGATCAGGTGGCCGGACTGCTCGCCGCCGAGGAGCATTCCCTCGCTTCGGAGCGCCTCGAGCACGTAGCGGTCGCCGACGTCGGTGACGACGACGCGGATGCCACGCTCCTCCATCAGGCGATGGAAGCCGAGGTTGGTCATGGTCGTGACAGCGACCCCGTCGACGCCGAGGTCGAGCGCGAGCACCGCGAGGATCTGGTCGCCGTCGACCGGCTCGCCGAGCTCGTCGACGGCGAGCATCCGGTCGCCGTCGCCGTCGAAGGCGATCCCGAGATCGAAGCCGCCGCGGCGAACGAGCGCGGACAACGCACGGAGGTCGGTCGCCCCGCAGCCGACGTTGATGTTCGCGCCGTCGGGGTCGTTCCCGATCGTCGTCACCTTCGCACCGAGCCGCT
Source organism: Gaiellaceae bacterium (assembly GCA_036497525.1). Taxonomy (GTDB): domain Bacteria; phylum Actinomycetota; class Thermoleophilia; order Gaiellales; family Gaiellaceae; genus Palsa-739. The sequence goes on along the minus strand of DASXJG010000121.1, from coordinate 1,763 downwards.
CGAACGCCTCGGGCGCGAGGCCCGCGTAGGCGCCGTTCGCGCAGTCGACCGCGATGCGTAACCCGCCCAGGTCGGCGCCGAAGCGCTCGACCACAAGATCGAGATAGCTGTCCGCCGCTACCTCGACCCGGTCGATCTCGCCTCCGCCAGGGGCCGGGGCGTCGAGGAGCGCCTCGATCTCCTCCTCGGCGGCGTCTGTGAGCTTGCGTCCCTCGTGGTCGAAGAACTTGACGCCGTTGTACTCCGGCGGGTTGTGCGACGCGGAGATCACGGCTGCGAGATCGAGCCGGAGAAGTGCGACCGCCGGAGTCGGCAGGACGCCGGCGAGCACGGCAACGCCTCCCGCGGATGCAACCCCGCGGCCGAACGCCTCCTCGAGCTCGGGACCGCTCGCACGCGTGTCGCGACCGACGAAGACCCGGCCGCGGTCGCACCAACGTGTGGCGGCCTTACCGAGCCGCTCGACGAGATCGGCCGTGATCGTCTCGCCGACGATTCCGCGAACGCCGTCGGTTCCGAAGTACTCCCGCGCCACGGCGCGGGAGGCTAGCGCTTCGAGAACTGCGGCGCCTTGCGCGCCTTGTGCAGGCCGGCCTTCTTGCGCTCGACCTGGCGCGCGTCGCGCGTGAGGAAGCCTTCGCGCTTGAGCGGCACGCGCAGCTCCGGGTTCGCCTCGACGAGCGCGCGTGCGATCCCGTGCCGCACCGCCCCTGCCTGTCCGGTCAGGCCGCCGCCGTGTACGCGGACGCGGAGGTCGTACTGCCCCTCGACGCCCGCCACCTTGAGCGGCGAGACCGCGATGACCTGCCAGACCGAGCGCGGGAAGTACTCCTCGAGCGTGCGGCCGTTGACCCACGTCGTGCCCTCGCCGGGCCGCAGAGTGACGCGCGCGACCGAGGTCTTGCGCTTACCGGTGCCGCGGTACTGCGCGAACTCGCTCACTGCGACTCCTCGAACGGACGCGGGTTCTGCGCCTCGTGCGGATGCTCAGGCCCCGCGTAGATCTTCAGCTTCGTGATCTGCTGCCGCGCGAGCCGGTTCTTCGGGAGCATCCCCTTGACCGCGACGCGGAGCACCTCGGTCGGCCGGCGGTTGAGCTGCTCGCGGAGCGTCCTGCTGCGCAGGCCGCCCGGGTAACCGGAATGGCGGTAGTACCGCTTCTGGTCGAGCTTGTTGCCCGTCACCGCGATTTTCTCGGCGTTGACGACGATCACGAAATCCCCCGTGTCGACGTGCGGCGTGAACTGCGGCTTCCGCTTGCCGCGGAGCGTGTCGGCGATCTGGGTCGCGAGGCGGCCGAGTGTCTTGCCCTCGGCGTCGACGAGATACCACTCGCGCGTGACTTCTCCCGGCTTGGCGCTGTAGGTCTTCATAGAAAGCGGCGGACTGGTGCCCGCCGGCGGCCGATTGTAGCGAAAGCGCGCTCTAATCCCGCCTCGAAAGCCGCGGCTCCGCCGTGCGACGGATGACGGACGTACGGCGCGTCGAGAGCCGCGGCGGCGATGCGTCCAACCGCAATCGCGCGGCGCCCGGCGGCTATCTCGCGCAGGAACGGAGCCGCCGCCTCGATCTCGGTCCGGGTCGGTCGGCGGTTCGACGCCGCGTCGCCGGGATGGGTCGGCACGACGTTCCACAGCAGCACCTCGTCCTCGACGCCGAGAGTCGCGAGCACGCGGTGGACGATCGTGGCCGTCGCCTCGGCCGGGCCCGAGCCGGTGAGCTGGCGCTCGGAGGTGAAGGGAATCCCACTCACGCGCGCCCCG
>DASXJG010000120.1:0-9058 GCA_036497525.1 Gaiellaceae bacterium | reverse complement strand
TCGACGACGAAGTCGGCGCGGCCCTCGAAGAGCAGGTCGACCAGCCGGCCGCCCCCGACGAGGCCGACCGGCCGGCGCAGCAGGGCGACCAGCCGCGCCTCGTCGAGGCCGACCGCGCGGGCCGCCTTGACGGCGTTGCGGACGCCTGCTGGGATCGAGCCGCCGGGGCCGAACTGCCAGGCCGGGTAGAGCCATTCCTCCTCGCCGCGGACGGCGAAGAGCTCGCCGTTCTCCCGCAGCTCCTCGATCTCGCGCGGGTTGACGCCGAGGCGGCTCGTGAGCCACGAGCCCGGGAGCGGAGTGATGGGCGTGTCGTGCATGTCGGTCTGTCCTCCTAGGTCTCAGGTTCAGGCCGCCGCGCCGGCGCGCGCCACCCTCAGCACGAGGCCGAGGGCGGCGAGCGCGAGCAGGGCGGCGATCAGGCCGGTGAAGAAGAGGCGGCGGCGCATCAGACGGACGCGGCGACCGCGGTGGCCGTGGGCTCGGCGGGGACATAGATCGGCTCGTAGCCGAGGGCGCGCCCGATCGGGCTGCCGAGGGCGAGGCCGATCCGCTGCACGATCGCCGGCGGGAACGGCAGCTGGACGGTGTCGAAGTGCGCGTTCGCGATCACCGCGAGCCGTAGCGGGTTCGGCATGCCCTTCCGGTTCGTCTTGCCGTCCGCGGCGAGAGCGAACATCGTCTCGAGCAGCGCCTCGAACTGGAGCGCGGGGCGCACCTCGCAGACGAAGTGGGCCTCTTCCTCGCCCGCGTTCCAGAACTTGTGCGTCGTGCCGGCGGGGACGGTGATGCGGCGGCCGGGGCCGGCGACGAGCTTCTTGCGGCCGACCTTGAAGCCGACCGTGCCGCGGAGGACCTCGAAGCGCTCCTCCTGGCTCGGATGGACGTGAGCCGCGGCGACGAAGCCGTTCGGCTGCACGAAGGTCTCGATCACGACGGCCTGGCCGTTCGTCTCGCGGCTCGTCTGCCGGAAGACGATGCGCTCGCCGGTGACCGGATTCTCGATGGCGTCTCCTGCGCGGATCATGATTTGGGGCTCCTTCCGTTCGTTCCTGGGATTGGGAGCACCATCGATCCGGCCGCTTAAGATCCGCTTGGCGCCTGGTTGGGAAGGGGGTCGGCGAGCATGGAATTCCGCATCCTGGGCTCGATCGAGGTCGTCGGCGACGAAGGCCCGATCCCGCTTGGAGCGCCGAAACAGCGCGCTCTGCTGGCCTTTCTGCTCCTGAACGCGAACACGGTCGTGTCGCGCGACCGCCTCGTCGACGGGCTGTGGGGATCCGAGCCGCCGAAATCGGCGGTTTCCTCGCTGCAGGTGTACGTGCACGGGCTGCGACGGGCGCTCGGAGACGAGCTCATCGAGCGGCACGGCACGGGCTATCGCCTCCACCTCGATCCTTCGTCGCTCGACCTCAGCCGGTTCGAGCGGCTCGTCGACCAGGCCGCCGCGGCTCTCGCCTCGGGACGGGCGGGGGACGCGGGCGAGGACCTCGATCGCGCGATCGATCTGTGGCGCGGCCAACCGCTTGCCGACCTGGCCGGCGAGCCCGTCCACGAGGCGGAGGCGGGAAAGCTCGAGGAGCAGCGACTTCGCGCCGTCGAGCTCCTCAACGACGCCGAGCTCGAGCTTGGCCGCCACGACGAGCTCGTGCCCGAGCTCGAGCGGATGATCGCGGCCGAGCCGTACCGGGAGCACGTCCGAGCGCAGCACGCACTCGCGCTCTACCGCTCGGGGCGGCAGGCCGACGCGCTCGCCGCTTGCCGAGCGGCCCGCGAGCTGCTCGTGGAGGAGCTCGGAGTCGATCCCGGCCCGGAGCTTCAGGAGCTGGAGCGCCGGATCCTGCGCCACGACCCCGCGCTCGCGGCTCCGGAGGCGCCCGCACCCGTGCGCGTGCAGCTGCCCGCGCCGCCGACTCCACTGGTCGGCCGCCGCCTCGAGGTGGCCGCGATCACCGCGCTCCTCCGGCGCGACGACGTCCGTCTCGTCACGCTCACCGGCCCGGGCGGCGCGGGCAAGACACGGCTTTCGATCGCCGCCGCCGCGGAGCTGGCGCCGGAGCTGCGTGACGGCGCCGTCTTCGTCGACCTCGCTGCGGTGAACGATCCGTCGCACCTCGGATCGGCGCTCGCCCAGGCGCTGGACGTGAGCGAGACGGGCGAGGCCATGGAGGACGTGCTCACGGCGAGTCTCCGCGACCGGAGCATGCTGCTCCTGCTCGACAACCTCGAGCAGCTCGTGCCCAATGTCGAGCTCGTCTCCCGCCTGCTGGCGGCGGCGCCACGGCTGCTCGTGCTCGCCACGAGCCGCACACCGCTTCGGCTCGCCGCCGAGCACGAGTACGCCGTCCCCCCGCTCGCAGCACCGGAGCCGGGCGCCGAGCTGAGCTTCGAGGAGCTGGCCGCGAACGACGCGGTACGCCTCTTCGCCGCCCGGGCCGGCGCCGTCGACCCCGAGTTCCAGCTCGACGACGAGAACGCCGCGGCGGTGGCGGAGGTGTGCGCGAGGCTCGACGGGCTGCCACTGGCGATCGAGCTGGCGGCGGCACGCTCGAAGCTCCTGCCCCCGGAGACGATGCGAAGGCGTCTCGACCGGGCGCTCGACCTTCTCGTCGGCGGCGCGCAGGACCTCCCGGGACGGCAGCGGACGCTGCGCGCGACGCTCGAATGGAGCCACGGCCTGTTGAGCGAGGACGAGAGCACGCTCTTCGCGCGGCTCGCCGTCTTCGCGGGCGGCTGGACGCTCGAGGCGGCCGAGGTGGTCTGTAGCGAGGACGGGCTCGACGTGTTCGAGACGCTCGCCTCGCTCGTCGACGAGAGCCTCGTCCGTCGGCTGCGCCGGCCGACGGGCGAGCCCCGCTTCGCGATGCTCGAGACGATCCGCGAGTACGCCGCCGAGCTGCTCGATGCGTCGGGCGAGGCGGAGGCGCTACGGCGGCGCCACTGCGAGTTCATGCTCGCGCAGACGGAGGAGCGGTCGGCGGCGTGGTTCGCGGGAGAGGATCCGCAAACGTCCTTCTTCCCCTTCCTCGACCAGGAGCAGGACAACCTCCGGGCCGCGCTCACCTGGGCGGCGGCCGAGGGCGAGATCGAGCTCGAGGTGCGGCTCGCGGTCGCGGCACGCTGGTACTGGGCCGTGCAGGGTCACCTCAGCGAGGGGCGCCGCTTCTTCGACGCGATCCTCGCGCGCCGCGCGGAAGCGCCGAAGGAGCTGCGTGCGCCGGCCCTCGTGCACGGCGCGATCTTCCCGTTCCGCCAGGGAGAGAACGAGTTGGCAGCTTCCTTGCTCCAGGAGAGCCTCGACCTCTACCGCGAGCTCGGCGACGAGGAAGGGATCGCCCGCGCCATCGCGGAGCTGGGCGGGGTGGCCATAGCGCAACTCGATCTCGACCGGGCGGCCGCGCTGTACGAAGAGGCCGTCCCGCTCTTCCGCAGCCAGGGGAGGCTTGCACGCGTGGCGGCCTCGCTCGGGAACCTCGGCACGGTCGCGCACATGCGGGGCGATCCGGCGACCGCGGTCGGCTACTACACCGAGGCGATCGAGGCCTCCCGGGCAGCGGGCGACGAAGACGGAAGCGCCGTCAATCTCCACAACCTCGGCCGAGCCGAGCTCGCGCAGGGCAGGACGACCGAAGGGCTGGAGGCGCTACGCGAGAGCCTCGCAATCGCACGGCGGCTCGGATATCGGGAGGTGGTCGCGTACTGCCTGAGCGGGTTCGCCGAGGTCGCGATGCTCGAGGAAGACGCGGCTCACGCAGGCACGCTGCTCGGCGCCTCCGAAAGGCTGTTCTCCGAGATCGGCGCAATTCCCAGCCCGGACGAGGCCGAGGCGCAGCAGCGTGTCACGGACTATCTCGTCGAGGTGCTGGGGACGGAGCGCACCGAAGAGCTTCGCGCCGAGGGTGGAGCCTTGCCGGTCGACGACCTGCTCGACCACGTAGCCTCCGGGCCATGACCGACTACACGATCGTCAACCTCGGCGACGTCGAGAACGTCGCCCCCAAGTTCCAGATGCCCGAGGGCATGGACGTCCGGTTCCCGAAGCGCCACCTGGGCTGTTCGGTGGGCGGCGTCGGGATCGAGAAGCTCCCGGCGGGCGTGCGCACTCCGTTCGGCCACACGCACTCCCAGCAGGAGGAGATCTACGTGATCGCCGAGGGCTCGGGCCGGATCAAGCTCGACGACGAGGTGCACGACCTGCGGCAGTGGGACATCCTCCGGATCGGACCGGGCGTGATGCGGAACCTCGAGGCGGGCCCCGACGGGATCACGCTGGTCGCCTTCGGCGCCCCGATCAACGAGGAGAACGACGGCGAGGTCGTGCCCGGATGGTGGACCGGCTGAAGCTCGGGCTTGCGATTGCCGCGCTCGCCGCCGCGGGCTGGGCGCTGCTTCAGCTGCCGGGGCCGGCCTCCTCGGCCCGGTCGACAGCGCCGCCGTCGGCGCGCGTGACCGTCGCGTTCGCCGGTGACATCGCTCTGCTCGGGCCGGCCCCAGCCTCGCTCTTCTCGGGAGTCCGGGGCCGCCTAGGCCAAGCCGACGTGGCGATCGGGAACCTCGAGGGGACGCTGAGCACGGGAGGGTCGTCGAAATGTGGGGCCGGGAGCTCCGGGTGCTACGCCTTCCAGGCGCCTCCGCAGTCGGCCGCTCTCCTGCGCGGTGCGGGGTTCGACGACCTCAACGTCGCCAACAACCACGCCTTCGACTACGGCGCCTCGGGGCAGCGGCAGACCTTGCACGCGCTGGCCCGCTACCGCTTGCGCTGGAGCGGCCGGCCGCACCAGATCACCATCGTCCGCTCGCACGGGGTGCGCGTGGCGATGCTCGGCTTCGCGCCGTATCCGTGGGCGCAGAGCCTGACGAACATTCCCGCGGCGCAACAGCTCGTACGGCGGGCCGCAGCGCGTGCCGACCTGGTCGTCGCCGTCCTTCACGCGGGCGCAGAGGGCACCGACCACCAGCACGTCCCGCGGGGCACGGAGTACTACCTCGGAGAGAACCGCGGCGACGAGCGTCGGTTCGCGCACGCGCTCGTGTTCGCGGGCGCGAACCTCGTCCTCGCCTCGGGGCCCCACGTCCTGCGCGGGCTCCAGCTCTTCCACAACGCCCTGATCGCCTACTCGCTCGGCAACTTCGCCATGTCGGGCCAAGCGCTGTCGATGGAGGACGTCCTGAGCCAGAGCGCGATCCTCGAGGTCACGCTGGGCAGTGATGGAACGCTCGTCTCGGGACGATTCCTGCCCGTGCAGATCGTGGGAGGCGAGCCGCGACGCACGTCCGGCGCGAGCATCGTGCGCCGCGTGAACGCGCTCTCGCACTCGGACTTCGGCGGTAGCGCGGTGCTGGTCGGGAAGAACGACGCTCTCGGCCTCGGCTAGCGAACGGCGTCGTACATCCCCCACTCCTCGCGCAGCGTCTCGCAGATCTCGCCGACCGTGCAGCGAGCCCGCAACGCCTCGCGCATCGGCGGCAGCAGGTTCGCCTCGCCGCGCGCGGTCTCGCGCACCGCATCGATCGCGGCAGCCGCCTCCTCCGTGTTGCGCTCGGTCCGCACCCGCACGGTGCGCTCCAGCTGGCGGCCCTCCGCCGCCGGGTCGATCCGAAGGAGCTCGACGCGCTCCTCCCCCTCCTCCTCGAACGCGTTCACGCCGACGATCACGCGCTCGCCCGCCTCCACCTGCTGCTGGAACTCGAACGCGGCACGCTCGATCTCCTCCTGCACGAAGCCGCTCTCGACCGCTGCGACGGCACCGCCCGTCTCGTCCACGCGCTCGATCAGCTCCCAGGCGCGCGCCTCGAGCTCGTCGGTCAGCGCCTCGATGAAATAGGAGCCGCCGAGCGGGTCGGCCGTGTCGGTCGTTCCCCCTTCGGCGGCGAGGATCTGCTGGGTGCGGAGAGCGATGCGGGCCGAGTGCTCGGTCGGCAGCGCGAGCGCCTCGTCGTAGGAGTTCGTGTGGAGGCTCTGCGCGCCGCCGGCGACGGCCGAAAGGGCCTGGATCGCGACACGGACGACGTTGTTCTCCGGCTGCTGCGCGGTCAGCGTCGAGCCGCCGGTCTGCGCGTGGAAGCGGAGCGCCAGCGCGCGCGGGTTCGTTGCGCCGAAGCGCTCGCGCATGATCCGCGCCCACAGCCGCCGAGCCGCCCGGAATTTCGCCACCTCCTGAAAGAAGTTGTTGTGCGCGTTGAAGAAGAAGGAGAGGCGCGCGCCGAAGTCGTCGGGCGACAGCCCGGCCTCGACCGCCGCGGCGCAGTAGGCACATCCGTTCGCGAGCGTGAACGCGAGCTCCTGCACGGCGGTCGAGCCCGCCTCACGAATGTGGTAGCCGCTGATCGAGATCGTGTTCCAGCTCGGGATCCGCTCGGCGCAGTAGGCGAACAGGTCGGTGGTCAGCCGCATCGAGGGGCGCGGCGGGAAGATGTAGTTCCCGCGGGCGATGTACTCCTTGAGGATGTCGTTCTGGACGGTGCCACGGAGCGCGCCGGCAGGTACGCCCTGCTCCTCGGCGACGAGCTCGTAGAGCAGGAGCAGGAGCGACGCAGGCGCGTTGATCGTCATCGACGTCGACACCTCGCCGAGCGGGATCCCGCCGAGCAGGATCTCCATGTCGGCGATCGAGTCGATCGCGACGCCCGTGCGGCCGACCTCGCCGAGCGCCCGCGGGTCGTCGGAGTCGTAGCCGAGCTGCGTAGGGAGGTCGAAGGCGATCGAGAGGCCGGTCTGGCCCCGCTCGAGGAGGTAGCGGTAGCGGGCGTTCGATTCCTCCGCCGAGGCGAAGCCGGCGTACTGCCGGATCGTCCACGGGCGGCCGCGGTACATGTCCGGATACGGCCCTCGGGTGAAGGGGAACTCGCCCGGAGGCTCGAGCTCGCGCGGCGCGTCGGCCGCCGAGTAGACCGGCTTCACCTCGATGCCTGACTCGGTGCGCCGGTCGCCGCTGTCCGCCATGGCAGGATCGTAGACCGGCGTCCCCCGCCCGAGTGATCTGCCGGTCGAGATGCCCCGGAAAGGGGACGCCGCCCCGACCGGAGCCTCGTTGAATGCGTCGGCGCCGCCCGTGCGGCCGCTGCGGACAAATGCTGAACCTGCGGAAAAAGCGACAACTGCGCAAGCTCTCCCAGGCGCTCCAGGCCCTCGCGGCGACGACCTGAGGCGCGGCCACGCCTGGCTGCACACGGTTCGCGGCCAGGCAAGATCAGGGCATGCCTGTCACGGTGCGCCTCTTCGCCGGCCTGCGTGAACGCGCGGGCTGGTCGCGCCGCGAGCTCGAGGCGGCGACCGTCGGCGACGTCTGGCCTGCGCTCGGGCTCGGCGACGAGCCGGCGGGCTTGCTCTACGCGGTCAACCGCGACTACGCCGACCGCGACCGGGAGTTGCAGGACGGGGACGAGGTCGCGCTGATCCCGCCCGTGAGCGGCGGCTCGTTCGTGCTCGTCGCCGGCCCGCTGGACGTCGCCGCGGTGGTGCACGAGGTCGAGGACCCGGAGGCGGGCGCGATCGCAACCTTCGTCGGGACGGTCCGGCGCCGGTCACGCGACCGCGACGTACTCCACCTCGAGTACGAGGGCTACGAGGACATGGCCGAGCCGATGCTCGCCGCGCTCGGCAAAGAGCTCACCGAGCGCCACGGTCTCTGCGGCGTCGCCATCCACCACCGGCTCGGGCGCGTAGAGATCGGCCAGGCCAGCGTCGTGATCGCCGTCTCCGCCCCCCACCGCTCCGCCGCCCTCGACGCCTGTCGCGAGGCGATCGAGACACTCAAGACGACGATCCCGCTCTGGAAGAAGGAGGTCTACGAGGGCGGCGAGGAATGGATAGGCAGAGGCTCGTGAGCACCCAGGCCCACCCCGACCAGGACCGCGGAATCTTCCGCCGCTCGCTCGAGCGGCTCCTCGGCGGCGCAGTCGTGATCGGCGGCGCGGCCCTCAAGTGGGGCTTCCTGTTCGCGAAGTTCTTCGCCTTCTTCGTCTCCTTCGCCGCGTACTCGTTCTGGTTCGGCAGCTGGAAGTTCGGGCTCGGCTTCGTGCTCCTGATCCTCATCCACGAGCTCGGCCACGTCGCCGAGGCTCGGCGGCAGGGGCTGCCGGTGTCGCTGCCAACCTTCATCCCGTTCATCGGCGCCTACGTCACGGTGCGCCACGGGGACGGGCCGCCCTACCGGTCGGCGCTCGTGTCGCTCGCCGGCCCGTTCGTCGGCGGGCTCGCCGCGGCCGCGGTCTGGGCTGTCGGAGCGTCGAACGGCACGACCTGGCTCGTCGTGCTCGCGAACATCGGCTTCCTGCTCAACGCCTTCAACCTCCTCCCGATCGGCTTCCTCGACGGCGGCGCAGTGTGGCGCGCCGTGAAGGACACGTGGCAGCGGCCGCAGATCCGCTACGAGAACGGCGTGCCGATGGAGGCGCTCGCGCCCGACCGCAGGAAGGCCGCGGTCATCGCGACGCTCTACGCCATGCTCGCCGGCCTGCTCGTGGGCGGGATGCTCGCGACCCGCCACAGTGGGATGCTCTAGCCGGCCGATGAAGGACCGCGATCTCTTCCAGACGCATCACCCCGAGGAGGAGCTGCGGCGGAAAACGGAAGCGATCGGCCGCGAGTTTCTCGCGGGCTTCGAGGCCGTCGAGCGGATCGACCGCCCAGCCGTCTCCTGCTTCGGGTCGGCGCGGGCGAAGGAGGGGTCGTGGCCCTACGAGCTCGCTCGCGATACCGCGCGCCTGTTCGCGGAGGCGGGCTGGGCGGTCGTGACCGGCGGCGGCCCGGGCGTGATGGAGGGAGCGAACCGCGGCTGCCGCGAGGGCGGTGGGCTCTCGGTCGGCTTCGGCATCGAGCTGCCGCACGAGCAGCGCCTGAACGACTACCTCGACATCGGCCTCACCTTCGACCACTTCTACACGCGCAAGACGATGTTCGTGAAGGCGGCCGAGGGCTTCTGCGTCTTCCCGGGCGGCTTCGGGACGGAGGACGAGCTGTTCGAGGCGCTGACCCTGATCCAGACCGGCAAGGTGTTGCACTTCCCGGTCGTGCTGCTCGGCGTGGAGTACTGGGCGCCGCTGCGGGAATGGGGCC
>DASXJG010000119.1:0-15706 GCA_036497525.1 Gaiellaceae bacterium | reverse complement strand
AGCCGTGTACGGGTTCGCGAAGCGCTCCTTGTAGTCGGCGATCAGCTCCGGACGGTCCTCCTCGGGCCGGTCGCGATAGATGATGTTGACCGCGCCTTCGGGCCCCATCACCGCGACCTCCGCCGTCGGCCAGGCGAAGTTGAAGTCCGACCGGATGTGCTTCGAGCTCATGACGTCGTACGCGCCGCCGTAGGCCTTGCGCGTGATCACCGTCAGCTTCGGCACCGTCGCCTCGCAGTAGGCGTAGAGGAGCTTCGCGCCGTGGCGGATGATCCCGCCCCACTCCTGCGCCGTCCCGGGCAAGAACCCCGGCACGTCGACGAAGGTAACGAGCGGGACGTTGAAGGCGTCGCACGTGCGGACAAAGCGCGCCGCCTTGTTCGACGCGTCGATGTCGAGCACGCCGGCGAGCGAACGAGGCTGGTTGCCGACGACGCCGATCGCATGCCCACCCAGCCGCGCGAACCCCGTGACGATGTTCTCCGCCCAGCGCTCGCTCACCTCGAGGAACTCACCGTCGTCGACGACGCGCCGGATCACGTCGTGCATGTCGTATGGCTTGTTCGGATTGTCGGGCACGAGCGTGTCGAGCTCGGCGTCCTGGCGATCGACCGGGTCGGTCGGCGCGCTCCAAGCAGGCTGCTCCGCGTTGTTCTGCGGGAGGAACGAGAGGAGGTAGCGCGCGTCCTCGAGGCACGATTCCTCGTCCGCCGCCGTGAACTGCGCGACCCCCGACTTCGTGGCGTGCGTCGTCGCGCCGCCGAGCTCCTCGAACGTCACTTCCTCGCCCGTAACCGTCTTCACGACGTCGGGGCCGGTGATGAACATGTACGACGAGCCCTCGACCATGAAGATGAAGTCCGTCATCGCGGGCGAGTAGACGGCACCGCCTGCGCACGGGCCCATCACGAGGGAGATCTGCGGGACCACGCCCGACGCCTGCACGTTGCGCCAGAAGATCTCGGCGTAGCCGGCGAGCGAGACGACGCCCTCCTGGATCCTGGCGCCGCCGGAGTCGTTGATCCCGATCAGCGGACAGCCGTACTTGAGCGCCAGGTCCATGACCTTGACGATCTTCTCGGCGAAGACCTCGCTCAGCGAGCCTCCGAAGACGGTGAAGTCCTGGGAGAAGAGGAAGACGCGGCGGCCGAAGATCGTGCCGTAGCCCGTGACGACCGCGTCGCCGTACGGGCGCCTCTCGCGCATGCCGAACTCGACCTCGCGGTGACGGACGTAGCGGTCGAGCTCGACGAACGAGCCGGGGTCGCAGAGCTTCTCCGCACGCTCTCGCGCAAGGAGCTTCCCCTCTTCTCGCCGGCGCGCGACGGCCTTCTCGCTGCCGGCGTGGAGAGCCTCCTCGCGCAGCTCCTCGAGCCACTCGAGCTTGCCCGCAGTCGTTTCGTGCCCCTCGGTCACCGTCGCGGAGCCTAACGTTCGCGCTCGTGAGGCAACGTCTGCCCCCGGCGCTGCGTGTGCGCGGATTCGCGTTCCTCTGGACCGCGCTGCTCACGAACGGGTTCGCAACGCAGATGATCGTCGTCGCGATCGGCTGGCAGGTCTACACGATTCGCCACCGGCCGCTCGATCTCGGCCTCGTCGGACTGGCGGAGTTCCTGCCGCTGCCGCTGCTCGCGCTGCCTGCGGGACAGCTCGCCGATCGCGTCTCACGCCGCAGGGTCGCGGTACTTGCGAGCGGGATCCAGGTGCTCATCGTCGTGGTGCTCCTCGCGATCACGGCGATCGGCCCGCACTCGATCTGGCCCTTTCTCGGAGTCGGGTTCCTCAACGGCATCGCGTCCGCGATCGGAACGCCCGCACAGCGTGCGCTGACACCCGAGCTCGTGCCGACGGAGCTCCTGCAAGGCGCGATCGCGCTCCGCAGCGTCGCCGGCCAGATCGGCCTCGTGGCCGGACCGGCGCTCGGCGGCGTGATCTTCGCCATCGAGCCGATCGCCGTCTACGCGATCGCCGGAGCGCTCCTCGTCGGAGCGGGCGCCGCCACGCTCGGCCTCCCGCGGACGATTACACAACGGGACGTGGAGGCGATCGACCGCGACAGCCTCGTCGCCGGCATCCGCTTCATCAGACAGAAGCGCGTCGTGCTCGGTGCGATCCTGCTCGATCTCGTCGCCGTTCTCTTCGGCGATGCGATCGCGCTCGCGCCGGTGTTCGCCAAGACGATCCTCGATGGCGGGCCGGTCGTGCTCGGCGCACTGCGCACCGCGCCGTCCGTCGGCGCGCTCATCGCGGGACTTCTCATCACACGCCGTCCGCTTTCGTTCCCGGCGGGCCGGACCTTGCTCCTGGTCGTCGCGAGCTTCGGCATCGCGACGATCGTCTTCGGCCTCTCCCGCTCGCTGCCGTTGTCGCTCGCCATGCTCGCAATCACCGGCTTCGTCGACATGATCAGCATGAACATCCGTGCGACCACCGTCGCCGTCCTCACGCCGCTCTCGCTGCAGGGACGGGTCAGCGCCGTCGAGTGGGTGTTCATCAGCGCGTCGAACGAGCTCGGTGCCTTCGAGTCCGGCGCGATGGCCGCATTGCTCGGGACGGTGCGAGCCGTGGTGCTCGGCGGCGTGCTCATGGTCGGCTTCGCCGCGGCCTGGCCGAGACTCTTCCCCGCGCTTTCACGGCTCGGCCCGCTCGAGGAGCTGGAACCGGAGCCGGTGTAGGGTCGAGGCGTGACGGTCGGGCTCCTTCATCCCGGCGAGATGGGCGCCGCCGTCGGCCGGGCGCTGCGCGACAACGGCGTCGAGGTCATCTGGGCTTCGGCAGGGCGAGGTGATGAGACGGCCGAGCGGGCGGCCGCCGCCGGCCTGGAAGACGTCGGTGGCGTCGAGGCGATCCTCCGCCGAGCCGACGTCGCCGTCTCTGTCGTTCCTCCGCACGCCGCGCGCGAGGTCGCTGAGACGCTCGACGGGTTTGGCGGCATCTACGTCGACGCGAACGCCGTCTCACCGGACACGGCGCGGGCGATCGGCGCGAGCGTCTCCCGCTTCGTCGACGGCGGCATAGTCGGGCCGCCGCCACGCGAGCCCGGCACGACGCGGCTCTACCTGTCCGGACCGGAGGCGGACGCGGTCGCGGAGCTCTTCTCGGGGAGCGTGTTGGACGCACGTGTCCTCTCCGCCGAGCCCGGCTCGGCGTCGGCGCTGAAGATGGCGTACGCGGGCTGGACGAAGGGCAGCGCCGCGCTGCTGCTGGCGAGCCTCGCAGCCGCAGAGGCGAACGGGGTCCGGGACGCGCTTCTCGCCGAGTGGCGCACGTCGATTCCCGAGGCCGAGAGCCGGCTGGGCTCCGCTTCCCGCAGCGCGCTGAAGAAAGGCTGGCGCTGGATCGGCGAGATGGAGGAGATCGCGCGCACGTTCGCCGCGGCCGGCCTTCCCCCGGGCTTCCACGAGGCAGCGGCCGAGATCTACAGGCGGACGCCGCACGAGGAGCCGGAAGGCAAGGCCGAGGACCGGGTCGTGGCCGCTCTCCTGGCGGACCGCTGATGGAGCCGCTCGACCGCTCGACGCTCTGGCCGTACGACGAGCGTGGCGAGATCGGGGAGTTCTACTACCAGCGGTACGCGAGCCCCACGGTCTCGGCGGCGGAGGAGGCGCTCGGCGAGCTCGACGGCGGCACGGCGCTCCTCTTCCCTTCGGGCGCGGGAGCGACGACGGCTCTCGTTCTCTCCCTCCTCGAGCCGGGCGACACGATCGCGCTCGCCGCCGGCGGCTACTACGGCACCGGCGTGACCCTCGCGACGCTGTCTCGGTGGGGGCTCCGCGTCGTCGAGTTCGACCAGACCGGGGCGCCGCCCGAAAGGGTACAGCTCGTGTGGCTCGAGGCGCCGTCGAACCCGTTCCTCACCATGCCCGACCTCGCAGCAGCCGTTGCCCATCCGGCGCCCGTGGTGGTCGACGCGACCGTGGCCACGCCCGTCAATCTCCGCCCGCTCGAGCACGGCGCCGAGTTCGTGCTCCACAGCGCGACGAAGTACCTGGCCGGGCACGACGACGCACTGCTCGGCGCAGTCGTCTGCCGCGATCCCGCGGTCGCGGAGGAGTTGCGGACGTTCCGCACCCGCACGGGCATCGTCGCGGGCCCGGACGCCGCCTGGCTGCTGCTCCGCGGCCTGAGGACGCTCGAGCTCCGCGTGCGGCGCCAGACCGAGACGGCGCTTCTGCTCGCCGAGCGGCTCCGCGAGCACCCCGCAGTCGAGACCGTGCGCCATCCGGGTCTCGGCGGCCTCCTCTCCTTCGACGTCGCGGACGCGGATGCAGCGCGGAAGGTCGAGACCTCGACCCGCGTGATCGTCAACGCCACGTCACTCAGCGGGGTCACAAGCCTGATCGAGAGCCGTGGCCGCTGGGAGGGCGGCCGCGTCCCGCCCGGCCTACTTCGCCTCAGCGTCGGACTCGAGGAACCCGAGACACTCTGGGCGGATCTCGAGCAGGCCCTCGCATCCTGAGCAGGTGGTTCAGAGCAGTTCGGGGCGGGTACCCGTACTTGGCGTTTGTCGAATTTGTTCCGAATCCTCGTCGCCGAGGACGACGAGTCGTTTCTCGACGTGATCGCGCTCGTGCTCGAGCAGGACGATGGCTTCACCGTCGCCGGGCGCGCGCGCAACGGCCGCGACGCGGTCGAGCTCGCCGAACGCATCGAGCCCGATGCGGTCGTGATCGACATCGAGATGCCCGTACTCGACGGCATCGAGGCGACGCGGCTCCTGCGGGCATCGATGCCGGAGCTGGCGATCGTCGCCGTGAGCGGTCACGACTACGAGGAGCGGGTGCTCGAGATCCGCCGGGCGGGCGCCGACGACTATGTGCGCAAGGCCCGGCTGGCCGACGAACTGCCGCGCGTGCTCGCAGCGTTGCTCATGGGCGCGGGTCGCCATGCATGGCGAGCATGAGGAGAGCCGGAGGTCGGACTCGAACCGACGACCCACGCCTTACAAGGGCGTTGCTCTACCAGCTGAGCTACTCCGGCGCGGCGCCAGCGTAGCGGTCGTTACAGGACGACCTCGCGCCCTTTCTGATGGGCCAGGATCTTCCTCTTGACCCGCTGGAGCGCGTTGTCGATCGTCTTCGTGTCGCAGCCGAGCTGCTCGGCCATCTCCTCGTACGACGATCCCTCCAGATAGAGGCGCAGCGCGTCGGCCTCCAGCGATGACAGGCCGGCTCCGAGGCTGAAGACGAGGCTCTGCAACTCCTCCGTGGAGATCACGACGAGCGGCGGCTCCTGCACCGCCGGGCCGGGCAGCGCGTCGCCGAGCGTGCACTCGCCCTCGCCGTCCTGTCCCGCCGGCGTGTAGCTGAACGAGACGTACGTGTTCAGCGGCGTGTGCTTGAACCGTGTTGCCGTTTTGATCGCCGTGATGATCTGCCGGGTCACGCAGAGCTCGGCGAAGCTGCGGAACGAGGTCTCCTTGTCGGCCCGGAAGTCGCGCACCGCCTTGTAGAGGCCGATCAGCCCCTCCTGCAGGAGGTCGTCGTTGTCGCCGCCTGCGAGGAAGTACGAGCTCGCCTTGAGGCGCACGAATCCCGTGTACCGGCGGATGAGCGCATCCATCGCGACGCTGTCGCCGTTCCGCGCCTTGAGGACGAGCTGTAGATCCTCCAGCTCTCGTTGAGCTTTTTGCGGTGAGTGTGCTGTCGCCGCGCGAGCAGCCATGCCGCCTCCCGGACGTCTGAGGGCAAAGTCTCACCCTGTGGTCGAGGCGAAGATAGCAAGGGGTCCAAGGTTTTACAAGTCCAATTGCTCTGGACCCAGCTTGCCTTGGACCCAGGGCGCTAGCCGGACCTAGCGTTCTCCCCGACGTAACCGCTCGAGCCGGGCGAGCGTGTCGGGATCGAGGCGGTCGCGCAGGTCGCCGCGCGGCGACTGGGGCTGGCTCGGCCGAGACAGCTCGCCGAGGAACGTCTGGGACGCGACCTTGCGCACCTCGACCCCCGTCGTGCCACGCACAGCGGTGTCCGACGACACGATCGCGACCTGCTCGCGGCGTCGGTGCTCGACGGCGAGTCGCTCGAGCAGGGTGTCCGCATCCGCCGCCCAGCGCACCTCGAGAGCGCCGAGGCGCTCGGTCGGGCCCTCGCCGTCGAAGACGAGCACGCCGCGCGCGCCCTGGGCGGAGACCCAGCTCGCCAGCAGGTCGCGGAGCTCCTCCGGCGAGCCGAACTCCCCCGCGTGCAGGAGGTTGAACCCGTCGAAGAGGTAGAGGGTCGGCTCAGCCATCCCGCTGCCTCCGCGCCTCGTAGAGCAGGACCGCGGCCGCGACGCTGACGTTGAGCGACTCGACCCTCCCCAGCAGCGGGATCGAGACCTCGAGGTCGCAGGTGCGCCGGACGAGCGGGCGCAGTCCTTTGCCCTCCGCGCCGAAGACGAACGCGATGCCGCCCGAGAGGTCGGCCTGCCACATCGGCGTACCCGTCTCACCCACCGCGCCCGCGACCCAGAGGTCCCCGCGCTTGATCTCCGCGAGGTAGCGGGCCAGGTTGGGCACCACCGCGACCGCAAGATGCTCAACGGCCCCGGCCGAGGCGCGGCAGACCGCTGCGGTGACTCGTGCCGAGCCGTGCGACGGCACGACCACGCCACTCGCTCCCGCTCCCTCGGCGCTCCGGATCACGGCCCCGAGGTTGCGTGGGTCGCTGACCTGGTCGAGGCAGGCGAGCAGCGGCGCCGGGCCCGCAGCGAGCTCGAACGCATCGGCATAGCGGTACGGCTCGCACCACGCGACGACGCCCTGGTGG
Organism: Gaiellaceae bacterium; assembly: GCA_036497525.1. Taxonomy (GTDB): domain Bacteria; phylum Actinomycetota; class Thermoleophilia; order Gaiellales; family Gaiellaceae; genus Palsa-739. Next base: position 8,960 of record DASXJG010000119.1, on the reverse strand, counting down.
TCTCGCGTCCCGGCTGCCTCCGAGAGGTCGCGCTCGAGCTTCGTCTGTACACGCGGCCGCTCGACGTCCCTCAGCCACTCCTCGCTCTTGACGGCCCGCTCGCTCGCCCACAGCTCGAGCACCTCGCGCGGCCCGCGCAGCGCCTCGCGCACCGGCCGGCGCCCGTACACGAGGTCGCGGCTCACGAACAGCGGACGAGCACGTAGCCGGGAGCGCCTGCGACATCGCGCACCTCCCAGCCCGCCGCCCCGATCTCGTCGCGCAGGCGATCCGATTCCGCGAAGTCCTTGGCGTCCCGCGCCTGGAGCCTCCGCTCCGCGAGCTCGGCGACGTGGGACGGCGCATTTTCGACCTCGGCGATCGACTCGAGACCGAAGAGCCCGAAGGCGCGGCGCAGCAGCTCGTGGTCGCGCCAGCCGTGCATCACCGCGAGCGCCTCCGGCGTGTTGAAGTCGTCGTCGAGCGCAGCCTCGAGCTCCGTCCAGTCGCCGACCGGCTCGCTCGGCGAGCGGAAGACGTTGCGAAACCCTTCGAGCTGAGCCCTCGCCTGCTCGAGCGTCTCCTCGGAGTAGTCGAGCGGCTTGCGCCAGTGGCCGGTCATGAAGAAGAAGAGGAGCGTCTCGCGGCCCCAGCGGTCGAGCGCGTCCTTGAGCGAGACGTCGTTCCCCAGCGACTTGTGCATCTCGCTGCCGCGCATGCTGAGCATCCCGTTGTGCATCCAGATGTGCGCGAAGGGGTGCCCGAGCGCACGCGACTGCGCGATCTCGTTCTCGTGGTGCGGGAACTTGAGATCGAGCCCGCCGCCGTGGATCTCGAAGCTCGTGCCGAGGTACTTCTCCGCCATCGCCGAGCACTCGATGTGCCAGCCGGGCCGGCCGCGTCCCCACGGCGAATCCCACCACGTGTCCTCTCCCGGCTTGTTCGCCTTCCAGAGCGCGAAGTCGCGCGGATCCTCCTTGATCGGGCTCGGCTCCTGTTCCTCCACCTGGTCCAGCCGCTGCCGGGAGAGCCGGCCGTAGTCGGGGAAATGGGCGACGCGGTAGTAGACGTCGCCGTCGACCTCGTAGGCGAAGTCCCGGTCGAGCAGCTGCTCGATCATGGCGATCTGGTCTGGGACGGTGTGGGCCGCGGTCGGCTCGACGTCCGGCCGGCCGAGGCCGAGCCGGTCCGTGTCCTCGACATACCAGCGGGTCGCGTCGGAGGCCAACTGCGCGCTGGCCCCGGGCGCCGCGTCGTAGATCTTGTCGTTGATATCGGTGATGTTGACGACCACCTTCGTCTCGTAGCCCCGGTGGTCGAGCCAGCGCTTCAGCCACAGCGGGAGGACGCTGACCGCGAGCGCGTTGCCGACGTGGATGCGCTGGTAGACGGTCGGCCCGCACCAGTAGATCCCGACCGGGCCGGGAGGCGGCGGCAGCTCGACGAGCCCGCCGGTGAGCGTGTCGTACACGCGCATGGCCGCCTAGCGTAGTCGGGCGCGACGCAACAGCTCGTCCGGGGGCAGCGCCGCGATCACCGCCGCGAGCTCCGGGCCTCGCTCGCGCCCGGTGAGCGCCAGGCGGAGCGCCTTCAGGTCACCGCCCACAGCCTTGAGCTCCCGCACCACGACGCGCGGCTCGACTCCCGCCTCGACGAGCTCGCCGAAGCGCGTGAGCGTCTCCGGAGCGTCCACCTCCACAGCGGCGGGCGGCTCGAGCACGAGCTCCGCGTACTCCCGCGCCTCGACGAGATCCCGAGCGCCGCGCAGCACGGGAACGACGGAGACGGGCACGCCGACCCGGGCTGCGAGCTCGTCGTCGGTCAGGGCCGCGAGCGCCTCGGTCGAGAGCCTCCGCACCCGCGCGAGGTCGAGGTGGACGTCGTGGCGCGGCAGATCGAGCTCCTCGAGGTACGCACGTACGGCCTCGGCGGGAATCCCGGCGTCCCGAAGCGACTCGACGGTCGAGCCCGGGGCCCGCTTGGCAAGCTTACGGCCGTCCTCGCCGAGGATCAGGCCGTGATGGACGAACTCCGGCGGCGTCGCGCCGAGCGCCTCGAACATGCGCCGGTGCAGCGACTCGTTGGGACGGTGGTCGTTGCCGCGCACGACGTGCGTGATTCCGAAGTCGATGTCGTCGACCACCGACGCGAGGTGATAGGTCGGCGAGCCGTCCTCGCGCAGGAGCGTCACGCCCTCGAAGCGATCGCCGAGCGGAGCCCCGGCCTCGCGGTGCCGGTCGGCGCGGTCGCTCTGCCGCACCGGGCCCTCGTCCCATTCGACCCCGAGCCACTCGAGGTCCCGCAGGATCGCCTCCTCTCCGCCCTCGACGTTCCGCGCGGGGTCGGTGTCGTCGATCCGAAGCAGCATCCAGTCGCCGAGGCGGCGGTTTGCGACGGCACTCAGCGCGTTGCCGAGATGGAGCGAGCCCGTCGGGCTCGGCGCGAAGCGGACTCTGACCGGCATCCGGCGAGTGTAAGGTTCTGCCCGCGATGGAGTCCTGGCGCGCAACGGTTCTCCGCCAAAACGGCTGACTCGCCGCTTCCCAGCACAGCGTCCTAGGGAAGCGGCGGGACGCGACGCGATCCCGCCCCGACAGCGGAGGTGTATGTCGCGATGCCGATGCCACATCGCACCCAGCAGCAACTGATCAAGCGCCGCCTGGTGGGGAAGGACGGCGCCGAACGGATCCGCGAGCTCCGCGCGATCCTCGGCGAGCTACCCGGTTACCGCAACGGCCCGTACGCGGACCTGCGCAAGTGGGTCGAAGGCGAGCTGGAGGCGGCGCGCACGCGGAAGCGGGTCGTGCACCGCGACTCGATCGCGGTGCGCCGCGAGGGCGCCGCGCAGATCGCGCTCGTCGGCCCCCCGAACGCGGGCAAGTCGTCGCTCCTGCAAGCGCTCTCGGCCATCCAGATCCGCACCGGCGACTACGCCTTCACCACGACCCGGCCGGTCGCAGCGACCACACGCCTTGCCGGAGTGCTCGTCCAGCTCGTCGAGATCCCCGGATTGATCGAGGGCGCGGCCGACGACCGCGGAGGCGGTCGTGCGCTGCTCGGCGTTCTCCGCAACGCGGACGCGATCCTCTGGTGCCACGCCTGTGACCGGCCGCTCGAGGCGCTGGAGGTCATCCGCGCGGAGGTCGCTGCGGCCGGGATCGAGTTGCCCTCGCTTCTGGCCGCGACGAAGTGCGACGAGACTGCGCCGCCGTCGCACCCGGACCTGCGGGTGCTTCCGGTCTCGGTCCTCGACGACGCGAGCGTCGAGCGGCTCCGTGAGGAGCTGTGGGCGCTGACGGGACTCGTGCGCGTCTACCTCCGCGACGGCGGGGATCCGGTCGCGCTGCACCCGCCGGCGACCGTCCTGGACGTCGCCGACTCGATTCACCACGAGCTGCGCGAGCGGTGCACGGGCGCACGGATCTGGGGCCCGTCCGCGCGGTTCGACGGGCAGCAGGTCGGCGGACAGCACGAGCTGAGCGACGGCGACACCGTGGAGGTGCTGTCCCGCTAGGAGGTGCGAGACCGGCTAGAGCTCGGAAGCGGTTCGGAGGAGTTCCTCGCCCTCGGCGCCGAAGCCGCCCTGCTCGTCCTCGAGTACCGCGCAGAGCGCCCGCACCTCGCTGCGGCTGAGCGCGACGTGACCCGAGTCGAGGCCACGTCCCAGCAGCAGCGAAGAGGTCGCGGTGACGCGAGGAGACTCCCGCCTGCCCTGCGGCTGCCGCGGCGAGCCGGCTGACGACCTCGCGCCGCACGCCCACTCGCGTCCCGTACATGTCGAGCTGAATTTCCTCCTGAGTAGCCATCCATGAGGTCTATGGCTCAGATTTCCCAGACTGCAACCTCTGGGGCCGGAAGGCGTAGACCTTGCCCCAGCCCACGACGTAGAGCTTGGTGCCGTCGGTCACGACCGGCGTGAACGAGCCGTCCGGATACGTCCACAGCTCCTTGCCCGTACGCGCGTCGAGGCCGTACGTGCGGCGGCTGAGGGTCGCGAAGTAGACGACGCCGTCGACGACGGTCCCGGAGCCCGAGATGGGGCCGTTGGCGTGGAACTTCCACAGCACGTCTCCCGTCGCTGCGTCGAAGGCGTAGAAAAAGTGGTCGTACGAGCCGACGTAGACGCGGTGCCGCCAGACCGCCGGCGAGCCGTAGACGAAGCCGCCGGTGCCGTGCGCCCAGCGCAGCTTGCCGCTGTGCTGCCCGAACGAGTAGACGTGGCCGTCGGTCGAGCCGAGGTAGACGCGCGAGTAGGCGACTGCAGGCGTCGAGTAGAACGTCCCGTGCCCGCCGAACAAGTTGCGATTCGAGTCGGCGCGCCAGAGGAGCTTGCCGTCGGTCGCCCGGAGCGAGTAGAGGCGCCCGTCGTAGGCGCCGAAGAAGAGGCGGCCCCGGTCGTACGCGAGTGCTCCCTTCACGGCTCCTCCGGCGTGGAACGTCCAGACGGTCGATCCGTCGACGGTCTTGAGGCAGTACACGTTCCCCTCGGCGTCGCCCACGTAGATCCGGTTGTGGACGATGAGCGGCGACGTCTCGGTCGCGCCGAGGTGCTTGCGCCAGCGAACCCGGTGGGACGGACCGGCGGCGACCGTGAGGATCTCGCCGTCTCCCCTCTTCGCGGCGTCCCGCCCGCAGGGGTGCCGGTTGAGGAACGACTCGTAGACCGAGCCGCGGCCGAGCCGGTCGACGGCGGGAGAGGATGCCTCGCAGCGGCCCACGTGGACGGTCCAGAGGCGGAGGCCGTTCCTCGTGGAGACGGCGACCAGGTTCCCGGCCAGCGTGGCGTAGTAGAGGTAGTGGAACGCGACTGCGGGCGGGAACTCGACGAGCGAGGTGCCGCCCGAGACCCAGACGAGGCGGAACGGCGGCCTGAGCTTGCCGACGCCGACGTGCAGGTGCTGCGGCACGCCGCCGAAGACGGGCGAAACGATCGACGACTCGTGGGGCTGCGGCGGGACGGCAGTCTGTGCCGGCTCGAACTCGGTCGACGTCCCCTTGACGTTGCCGCCGTAATGGTGCCTGGAGACGTAGTAGGCCGTCCCGACGCCGGCGACGACGATCAGGACGCCGGTGACGACGAGCAGGCGGCGCATCCGGCGGATAGTGCCTGCGGCGGCCGGCCGCCCGGCGCGCTACGTTCGCGCCGTGGAGGGTCTGCTGTTGGCGTGGTTCGGCGAGCACGGAGGCGACCTCCCCTGGCGGCGGACCCGCGACCCGTACGCGATCCTCGTCAGCGAGGTCATGGCGCAGCAGACGCAGGTGGAGCGCGTGGTGCCGCGCTGGGAGCGCTGGCTCGAGCGCTGGCCGACGATCGACGCGCTAGCCGCCGCCGACGCAGGCGAGGTGATCCGTGAATGGCAGGGGCTCGGCTACAACCGGCGCGCCCTCGCCCTCCACCGCGCAGCGCAGTACGTTGCGGCGCACGGGTGGCCCGACGACCTGACCGAACTGCCGGGAGTCGGCCGCTACACCGCAGACGCCGTCGGCTCCTTCGCGTTCGGCCGGCCCGTTCTTCCGGTCGACGTGAACGTACGGCGCGTGTCGGAGCGAACCGGCCACGCTTTCTCTCCTGCCGCCGCCCAGGCGCTGATGGATCTCGGCAGGACGGTCTGCCTGGCCCGGATCCCGCGGTGCGACGCCTGCCCGCTCGCGGGCGGTTGCCCGTCCCGCGGCCGGCGTTTCGAGCCGCTCCGCCGGCAAGGGCCGTTCGAGGGATCGTTCCGCCAGCGGCGCGCGCTGGCCCTGCGCGCGGTCGTGGACGGCGGGCAGCCGGACGATGCCGACGCCGTCGCGGCGCTCGCGCGCGACGGGCTCGTCGACGTTCGAGAAGGCCTTGTCTCGCTACCATCATCCGCGCCGTGATTGCGACCGATTTCGCCGTCCTGCTGATCCCGCTGTGGATCATCCTCGGGCTGGGCTTCATCGTCCTCGTGCTCGGCATCCTCGGCCGGGTCCAGAACGGGCGCTACCTGCGGCCGCTGTTCGCGCTCCTCGCCAAGGTTCCGCTTTTCCGCCGCTGGCTGGAGAAGGGCTCGCGGGCGATGATCGAGCGCCAGAATCCCGAGCTGGCGAGCGCGATGCGGAAGATCGAGCCGCACGCGAAGAAGATGCACGACCCGGTGCAGGCGCAAAAGGTGATGCAACGACTCACGCGCGAGGAGCGCGCCGCGATCCTCGAGATGCAGGACCAGCAAGGCGGCCCGGCTCCCGAGGCGACGAACCGGCAGATGCGCCGGCAGCTCGAGAAGCAGAAGAAGCGGCGCTAGCGCCTGCAGCTAGAGCTCGTGCAGCACCCAGATGTTCGGCTCGACGTAGACGCCGCGGCCGTTCTTGAAATGCACCGGGACGAGAGCCCCCGGGACGACGTAGTTGCCGTCTTCGGGGAAGACCATCCCCGTCCACTCCTCCCACTCCGGACGCGTGCCCGAGATCGTCATCGAGCGCGGCGCCAGCGCGAGAAGCTCCCCGCCGAGCCGCTCGTGCGTCCGTAGCCACGGGTCGTACGGGAGCCCATCCGCGCGCCGCCAGCCGGCATAACGGTCGAGCGCGACAAGCGGATAGCGGTCCTTCCAGGTGGGGCGCACCGGCGCCACCAGCGCGTCGAGCCCGTGCCCGGCGGCGATCGCCGCGAGGCGGCGCAGGATCGCCTCGGCGATCCCGAAGCCGCGGTACTCGGGAACCACGCCCGCGACGATCGCGCACAGCGTCGTCGGCTCCGCCTCGACGCCGTCCGTCAGGGCCCAGTCGATTCCGCGCGGCGACGGGGTGCCGTTCCAGCCCACCGGAACGCTGCAGGCGTAGCCGACCGTCCGCCCCTTCCCGTTGTCGCGGTCGACGACCCAGAGCTGGAAGTCCGGGTAGAGGTCGTAGAGCTGCGGCCAGAAGGAGTGGACGACCTGGTCGTGGGCCATGAACTCCGGCCAGATGGTCGGGAGCGTCCCCCGCAGCTTCGGGTGCTCCGCGTGCGTGACGAGCGCGAGCTTCATCGGACGAGCAGCGCGACCGCCTGAGCCGCGAGCCCCTCCCCGCGTCCGGCGAAGCCGAGACCGTCCGTCGTCGTCGCGCGGACGGCGACGATGTCGGGATCCACGCCGAGCGCCGCCGCCAGCTTGCGGCGCATCTCCGCGCGGTGCGGCGCGAGCCTCGGCTCCTCGCCGATCAGGACGACGTCCGCGTTCGCGAGCTTCCAGCCGTGGATCTGCACGCGCTCCCAGGCCTGGGCGAGCAGCCCGAGAGAGTCGGCGCCGGCGAGTGCGGGATCGCCGGAGGGAAACAGTGCGCCGATGTCCTCGAGGCCGGCTGCCCCCAGGACGGCGTCCGTCAGCGCGTGGGCCAGGACGTCGCCGTCGGAGTGGCCCGCAAGTCCACGTGGATGGTCGATCGGGACGCCGCCAAGCACGAGCGGGACGCCTTCCTCGAGCGCGTGCGCGTCGAAGCCGGTGCCGACGCGGTACTCAGACACGGGCGAGCACCTCCGGCAGCTGGTCCAGCGAGCGGATGCTGACAAGCTTCGGCGGCGTCTCGACCTGCGCGTGCGCGCCGCGGCGGATGCGGACAGCGTGCAGGCCTGCCTCGAGCGCCGGGAGCACGTCGTTGTCGACCCGGTCGCCCACGTACAGGATCTCCCCGGCGGGAGCGCCCGCCGCCTCGACGACGTGCGCGAAGAAGCCGAGATCGGGCTTCTCCACCCCCCAGCGCTCCGACGATCCGACGAAGTCGACGTGCGGGCGCAGGAAGTCCTCGTGGCGGGCGTACATGTTCCCGGCCGCGCCGAGCCGGAAGCCCTGTTCGCGCAGAGCCGCGAAGCACGGCAACGCGTCGGAATGCAAGTCGCGGTCTGCGAAGACGAAGCTCGTGGCGCCCTCGTCCTCCCAGCGCTGGTACGTGGCCGCCTCGTCGACGAGCGTCTCCCCTACGTCGAAGACGACGACGGTCACAGCCATCCGGCCACCGTCTCGAGATCGGCCTCGGAGGTCACCTTGAGGAGCCGCGGATCGCCGTCGACGACCTTGACCCGGCCCCCGGCCGCCTCGACGAGGCCCGCACAGTCGGTCGCGTCGGCGGCGGCTTCCTGAGCCCGGCGGAGCGTGTCGGCGACGAACGCCTGGGGAGTCTGGACGGCCCAAAGGCAGTCACGCGGCACCGTTTCCTCCACCCCTCCGTCCGAGCCGACCCGCTTCAGCGTGTCCCCGACGGGGAGGCCGGGGACGACGCCGTCCCAGCCTTCCGAGAGCGGCGCGAGCACCCGCTCGACGACTTCGTCGGTGATGAGCGGCCGCGCCGCGTCGTGGACGAGAACGACGAGTGCGTCGGCAGGCACCTCGGCAAGGCCCGCCCGCACCGAGTCGCTCCTCGTGTCGCCGCCAGCCACGCACGCGTGCACCTTGCCGCAGCCCTCCTCCTCCGCGAGAAGGATCGCAGGTTCCTCCCAGCCGGGGGGAGCGACGAGAACGATCCCGTCGATCCACGGACTGCCCTCGAGCCGGCGTAGCGGCTCCGCGAGGAGCGGCTCGTCTCCGAGGTTCGCGAAGGCCTTCGGCCGGTCCAGCCCGAGCCGTTCCCCCCGCCCCGCGGCGACGAGGATGGCCCAGACGGACATGCCGGGGTCTGGTCCCGGTCGCTAGGCGGCGGCCGCGGCGGGCTTCTTCTTCGCCGCAGGCTTCTTCTTCGCCGGGGGGCTGTCGGAGGCGAGAACCTCCTCGAGCCACTCGGCGCAGGTCTCTTCGTCCATGCCCTTCGCGTACATCAGCTCGGAGGCGAGGATCTTCTTCGCCTTCACGAACATCTGCTTCTCGCCGGTCGAGAGACCCTTCTCCCGGTCGCGGAGCGCGAGGTTACGAACGACCTCGGCGAGCTCGAGGATGTCGCCGGTCTTCATCTTGTCGCGGTTGTGCTTGAAGCGGCGATTCCAGTTCTTCGGCATCTCCGTCGAGACGCCGGTCAGCGCCTTGAGGACGACACCGACCTCCTTCTCGCCGATC
>DASXJG010000118.1:0-2948 GCA_036497525.1 Gaiellaceae bacterium | reverse complement strand
GTCGGTGGTGCGGGCGAACGGGGACAGCTCGATCGGCCAGTCGTAGACGATCGTCGGCTGGATCAGCTCCGGCTCGACGAAGTGGGAGTACGCGTGGTCGGCGAGCTGCGACCAGCTGCGGTCGCTCGAGATGTCGACTCCTGCCTCGGTCAGCTTCGCGCGAAGCTCGGCCTCGTCGCGCGTCCAGACGCCGTGGGCGTCGAGCGCGTCGGTGAACCGCACCTCCTGCCACTGAGCGAGGTCGACGTCGTGGCCGCGGAACGTCGTCTTCGTCCCGCCGTTCGTGGCCTCGGCCGCGTTGCGCACGAGCTCCTTCAGGCGGGCCGCCGTGTCCTTGTAGTCCGCGTACGCCTCGTACCACTCGACCTGCGTGAACTCCGGGGAGTGCTTGTACGAGTAGCTCTCGTTGCGGAAGTCCTTCGAGAGCTCGTACACCTTCTCGAGCCCGCCGACGATCAGACGCTTGAGGTAGAGCTCGTCGGCGATGCGGAGGTAGAGCTCGGCGTCGAGCAGCTCCGAGTGCGTGACGAACGGCTCGGCGAAGCCGCCGCCGTAGCGCGGCTGAAGGATCGGCGTCTCGACCTCGAGGAAGCCCTCGCCGTCGAGATAGGCGCGAATCGCCGAGACCATTCGTGCGCGCTTGATCGCGTCGTCGCGCGACTCCTCGCTCATCAGCAGGTCGAGATAGCGCTTGCGGTAGCGGAGCTCGACGTCCTCGATGCCGTGGAACGTGTCGGGAAGCGGCACGCGGATCCGCGCCAGCACGTCGAGCTCGTCCACCTGCAGCGAGGGCTCGCCGCGGCGCGACTGGGCCGGCGAGCCGGTCACGCCGACGATGTCGCCGAGATGAAGCTCGAGCTCGCCGGTGCGCTCCGTGGGGCAGATCAGCTGTATGCGGCCGGAGCGGTCGACGAGGTCGAGGAAGACGAGCTTCCCCATGTCGCGGCGCGCCATCACGCGGCCGGCGAGGCGGCGCTTCGTCGAGTCGTCGGTCGCGCCGGGCTCGAGCTGCTCCGCCTCGGCACGGACGGCCGCAACCTCGTCCCGGTCGGGAAAGCGCTTTGCGGCCATGGCCGCCGAGTCTAGGAGGAACGTGGCCGCTAGGCGGCTTTGACGTCCATGATCTTGAACTTCTTGGCGCCACGGGGTGTCGGCGCCTCGACCACGTCGCCCTTCTTGTGACCCATGATCGCCTTGCCCACTGGCGACTCGTTCGACAGCTTCAGCTCCGCAGGATCGGCCTCCGCCGAGCCGACGATGTGGTACTCGACCGTCTTGTTCGCGCCCATGTCCCGGAGCCGAACCTTTGTCCCGACCGAGACCTCGCCCGAGCGGATCTCCTTCTTCGTGACGACACGCGCGTTCTTGAGCCGGTCCTCGAGCGTCGCGATCCGCGCCTCGAGGTGGGCCTGGTCGTTCTTCGCGGAGTCGTACTCCGCGTTCTCCGCGATGTCACCGAACTCGCGCGCGATACGGATGCGCTCGGCGACCTCGCGGCGTCGCACCGTGGACAGCACCTCGATCTCCTGTTGGAGCTTCTTGTAGCCGTCCGGCGTGAGGACTACTTCCTTCACCACTGCTGGCCTCCTCGAACCCTGAACATGAAACGGCCGGCGGCTACCCGGCCGTCGGCGGTCGCGCATGGTACCCCCGCGATCAAGCCCCGTCAACACGCCGCCGATACCATCGCCCGATGCCTGTGAACCTGCGGGATTCGTGGTCGATCGGCGGCGTCGAGGTACCCACGCGAATCGTGCTCGCGCCGATGGCGGGCGTCAGCATCCAGGCGTTTCGGCGTCAGGGGCGGCGATTCGGCGCGGGACTCGTCTGCTCGGAGATGGTCTCCGCCGCCGGGATCGAGCACCGCAACGAGCGCACCTTCGGCTACCTGCGCGTCGCAGGCGACGAGCATCCGCTCGCGATCCAGATCTTCGGCGCCGATCCCCGTGCGATGGCCGACGCTGCGCGGATGGTCGAGGCCGCCGGCGCGGACATCGTCGACATGAACTTCGGCTGCCCGGTGCGCAAGGTGACGAAGACCGGCGCGGGCGCGCACCTGATGGAGGATGCAGCGCTCGCGTGCAGGGTCGTCGACGCGGTCGCGGCCGCCGTCGAGGTCCCCGTCACCGTGAAGATGCGGCGCGGCGTCGCCAACGGCTCGCGCGCGTGCCTCGAGCTCGGGCCGCAGCTCGTGGAAGCCGGCGTGGCGGCGCTCACACTTCATCCCCGCTCGGCGCAGCAGATGTACACCGGAGAGGCCGACCACTCGATCACGGCGGAGCTCGTCGAGCTTGTGGACGTCCCGGTGATCGCGTCCGGCGACGTCACCTCCCGCGGCAAGGCGCTCGCGGTGCTCGAGCAGACGGGCGCGGCTGCCGTGATGGTCGCGCGCGGCGCGCAGGGGAACCCGTGGGCGCTGCGCGAGATCGCCGAGGGCGACGCGTTCCAGCCGACGCGCGAAGAGGTCGCGGCGGAGCTCGTCGTCTTCATCCGCGAGGCCGTGCGCGAGCTCGGCGAGCAGCGCGCGGTCGGCTTCCTGAAGAAGTTCTACGGCTGGTACCTCGGCCACGGCCGCTTCCCCAAGCCGTTCAAGCAGGAGCTCGTCGAGCTCGAGACCACCGAGGAGGTCGTGACGCGGTTGTTCGCGGCCGCTCCGGGCGCCGCGCCGCTCGTCGAGCAACTCGAGGCCGAGCTACCCGTCGCCGAGACCGAAGTCCTGCTCGACCGGCTCCCGATCTCCGCCTACGGCGGCGGCTAGCTGTCCAGAGCGGCCACGGCCGGAACCAGGTTCCGGACGTGGCTAGCCGGGTCGGTTCCGCTCCCAGACGATGCGCAGCCCTTCGAGCGTGAGGAACGGAACGACGTGGGCGATCGTCCGTGAGTGCGGGGCGATCAGGTCGACCAGGCCGCCGGTGCCGATCACCGGAGCCTCCGCGCCGAGCTCGCCC
>DASXJG010000117.1:0-2936 GCA_036497525.1 Gaiellaceae bacterium | reverse complement strand
CGCTTCCTGCACGACTTCGACATGTTCGAGATCCAGCCGCGCTATCTCGCGATCGTGCACGAGCGAGGGTTCCGCCTCCCGGCTCGCTACGAGGAGTTCGAGCCCCGGATCCGCGAGCTCGAGCGCGCGATCCGCGTCCGTCCCGAGCAGACGGTGCCGTGCAACAACGACCTGCTCGCGGAGAACTTCATCGACGTCGGCGGCGAGATGCGCCTCATCGACTACGAGTATTCGGGCAACAACGAGCCGTCGTTCGAGCTCGGCAACGTGTGGAGCGAGTCGAACCTGTCTCTCGAGCAGCTCGAGGAGCTCGTCAGGCACTACTACGGCCGGCCGCTGCACAACAAGGTCGCTCGTGCCCGGCTCTGGGGCCTGATGTCGAAGTACGGCTGGACGCTGTGGGGGTCGATCCAGGACGGCATCTCCGACCTCGACTTCGACTTCTGGGGCTGGGCGATGGAGAAGTACGAGCGGGCCGTCGAGGAGCTCGACGGCCCGGAGTTCGGGCAGCTGCTGGCCGACGTGTCGCGCGACGACTGATGCCGGTCAGCGCCGTCGTCTTCGATTTCAACGGGACGCTCTCGGACGACGAGCCGATCCTGTGCGAGATCTTCATGCGGCTGTTCGCCGAGCACGGCAAGCCCATGTCGGCGCAGGAGTACTTCGACCGGCTGGCCGGCCTCTCGGACCCGGAGATCGTCCGCGCCTGGCTCGGGGACGAGCATCCGGACGTCGCCGCCGTCATCGACGAGCGAATCCGTCTCTATGGCGACGCCGTCGCCGACGGCTCGACCGTGCACGGGCACGTGCGCGAGGCGGTCCGCTTCGCCGCCGCCCACGTCCCGCTCGCCATCTGCTCCGGGGCCGCGCGGGCCGAGATCGAGCCTGTGGTCGAGGCCGCCGGCCTGGCGCGCTGCTTCCGCACGATCGTCAGCTCCGACGACGTCGTCCACGGCAAGCCCGACCCGGAGGGCTATTCGAAGGCCCTCTCGGAGCTGGGAGTAGATCCCGGTGACTCCCTCGTGGTCGAGGACACCGAGGCGGGCATCGCCTCCGCCCGCGCGGCGCGGGTCGGGTGCGTCCTCGCGCTGCAGACGACGCTCGATCCGCACCGGCTCGCGAAGGCAGACGAGCTGATCGACCGGCTCGACGTGGACGTGATGCGCCGTTACTTGCTCTAGATTCCGAGCATGGCGATGAAATACGAACGGCTGACGACGCCGCTCGTGCGAGACGGTGGGCAGCTGCGGGCTGCGAGCTGGGACGAGGCGCTCGACCGCGCCGCGGCCGGTTTTCGCAAGGCGCTCGACGAAGACACTTTGACCGGCGTCTTCAGCTGCTCCAAAGCGACCAACGAGCTGAACTTCGCCACGCAGAAGTTCGCCCGCGTCGCGCTCGGCACGAACAACGTCGACAGCTGCAACCGAACCTGACACGCGCCCAGCGTCGTCGGTCTGGCGACGGTGTTCGGTGCGGGCGGCGGAACGAGCTCCTACGAGGAGACGCGCGCCGCCGATCTCGTCGTGCTCTGGGGCTCGAACGCGCGCGAGGCGCACCCGATCTTCTTCCACCACGTCCTCAAGGCCGTGAACAACGGCGCGACGTTGATGGTCGTCGATCCGCGGCGCACGCCGTCCGCCCAGTGGGCCGACCTCTGGCTCGGGCTCGACGTCGGGACGGACATCCCGCTCGCCAACGCGGTGGCGCGGGAGATCCTCCAGGCGGGGCTCGCCGACATGGAGTTCGTCCGGCGCGCGACGACCGGCTTCGAGGAGTTCCGCGAGTCGATCGAGCCGTGGACGCTCGACGAGGCCGAGCGGGTGACGGGCGTCCCGGCCGACGCGATCCGCGAGCTCGCGCACGCATACGGCGGCGCCGAGAACGCGCAGCTGTGCTGGACACTCGGGATCACCGAGCACCACAACGCCGTCGACAACGTCTTCGCCCTGATCAACCTCGCGCTGCTGACCGGCAAGGTCGGCAAGTGGGGCTCCGGCCTGCAGCCGCTGCGCGGCCAGAACAACGTGCAGGGCGGGGGAGACATGGGCGCGATCCCGAACCGGCTACCCGGCTTCCAGGACCTTCTCGACGACGCGGCCCGGGCGAAGTTCGAGTCGGCCTGGGGAGCCTCGATCGATCCGCGCTACGGGCTTCACCTGACCGGGATGTTCGAGGCGATGGAGCACGGCGAGCTGACGGCCGTCTACGTCGTCGGCGAGAACCCGGCTCAGGGAGAGGCGGACCAGCAGCGGGCGCAGCGCCTGCTCGAGGGGCTCGACCACCTCGTCGTCCAGGATCTCTTCCTCACGCGCACGGCCGAGCTCGCCGACGTAGTCCTGCCCGCGGCTGCGACGCTGGGCGAGGTGGAGGGGACGGTGACGTCGAGCGAGCGGCGCGTGCAGCGCGTGCGCAAGGCGTACGACGCGCCGGGCGAGGCGCGCGACGACATCGAGATCGTGTACGAGCTCGGTCGCCGCCTCGGCCACGACCTCGGCTCGCCGGCGGCCGAGGACGTGTGGAACGAGTGTCGCTCGCTCTCGCCGATGCACGCGGGAATGAGCTACGCGCGGCTCGAGGAGCTCGGCGGCATCCAGTGGCCGTGCGTGGACGAGGACGACCCGGGCGCGCTCTTCATCCACGGCCGGCTCTGGGACGACGTGGTCGAGGACAGGGCGCCGTTCCAGCCGGTCGAGCACGATCCGCCGGTGGACAAGCTCGACGACGACTTCCCCTTGCGGCTCACGACCGGCCGCCGGCTCGAGTCGTTCAACACCGGCGTCCAGACCGGCGGCTTCGACTCGCCGCTGCACCAGCGCGACCCGATCGCGATCCGCCTCGCCCCGGAGGACGGCGCGCGGTACGGCGTCGCGGACGGCGGCCGCGCGCGCATCGTCTCGCGGCGCGGCTCGATCGAGGCACCTGCCGCATACGACGTC